>JBJXGA010000142.1:0-22075 GCA_046152955.1 Planctomycetales bacterium
CCGTAGGAACTGTACGCCGGGGTCGGCCCACAAATGTAGGGGCAGTCAGTTCGTGAGCAGCGATGCTCCCAGCCCCCCATGTGCCAGAAACAGTCCCAACAGCTCCCGCGCCCTGCCGTCCGCTCCCACAACCGAATGGGCGGGCTGGCGTCGTTCCAGCCGGGTTGGTAACAGGCTCCGCGATACCCTGGGCAATGCCACGGGAGATACCCCCCCTCGGCATAGCAATGGAGTGAGTAGGAGTGCCCGGCCCAATCGTAGGTCGAGCGATAGCCATGCAGCGGATAGGGATAGGGAGCCCCGAAGCCGTAGCTTGGCGTTCCGGGATAATAGCCTTCTTCGTGGTAGCCGTAGTTGAGGCCGAATTCCTTGCCCCCCCAATCCACCTGCTTCACTTCTGGCGAGGTCTGTCCCTCCACGTTGGTGTTCGGAATGGCGGAAAGAGACGAATCGGAGGTTGCTTGGCCGGTGGCGGCGCGGGTATCGGCGGCGGTCTTGACCGGTGGCTGGCTGGCCGCCCGGCGGTTGCGGTGGGCGAAAAACAGGTAGCCTCGCGGGGCGCCGCTCCGGGGAGAAGCGCTGGGAGGAGCCTGGCCCCAGGCAAGGGTTGTGACGGTCATGCCAAGAATGCCGGCCAGCAGGCCACGGGAAAAGGGAGAGCTCATGGACAAGATTCCAGCATGGGACGGCAAGTGAGTGTCGAAAGGCCGTGAATACTCCTGAGAATAGAAGTCGATCTCAGGGGTCACTGGTGGAGAATCGGCGGAGCATCGAGAAAATTCGATTCTTTCGGCCCCGAGTGGCGCAATCGCTATCTCCGCGAACCTCGGCAAAAGTCCGTTTGTGCCACTCTCCCAACACACGGGCGACTTGCATCAATTGGCGACATCTGTATACTTCTGGATTCAAAACCCCCGCAGCCTTTGCGGTATTTCCTGGAGGATTTTCAAGCGTGATTGCGACAGCCAAAGAACCGGTCAACCTGCACGAGCTGATGTCTGGGAGCGGACCATTCGGGTCGGAGGATTATTCCAAAATCGAGCGGGCGCTGTCCCACGGTCAGACGACGGAGCTCCGCCAGGAGGTGAACCGGCTCCAGGAAGAACTCGACGGCGGGGAAAAATCCAAGAGCAAATTGCTGCGGGCGGGGATCGGGTACTACCTGCTGGGGCAGCATGAATCGGCCGATGCGCTGCTGGAGCGATGCGGCGGAGAGGCTGTTGCCGAGTATTATCGGGGACAGTTGGCGACGTCGCTGGGGCGGTATCGCGACGCAGCCAAGTTCTTCGAGCAGGCGGCCAAGCATGGATACGATTCCGTGCAGTGCCTCCTGGGGCGGGCTGGAGCGGTCCGTTCGGCCGGAGACCACGCGCAGGCGGAAGAGCTGCTCCGATCGGCCGCCGCCGCTGGCGGGGGAACGCGCGCCGATTATTGCTTCCAGATGGGCTGCATCCTCGCCGACCGGGGAGACACCTACGGCGCGGTCGAGTATTTCGAGCGCACCATCGACATGAATCCCAGCCATCAGCAGGCGCTGTTCTGGCTGGCGGGGATCAATGCCCAGCGCGGGAACGACGACGAAGCGATTCGGCTTTACGAACGGGCGCTGGCCAAGCCCCCCCTGCACATGGGGGCGCTGATGAACCTGGGACTGTTGTACGAAGATCAGGAGCAGTTCCCCGCCGCCGCGTTCTGCTTCAAACGCGTCCTGGACAATTTTCCCAATCACCAGCGGGCGCTCTTGTACCTCAAGGACATTGAATCGACGCACGACCTGTTCTTCGATGAAGAGGCGCTCCGCAACCAGGCGCGGCTCAAACAGGTTCTGGAAATTCCCGTGACCGACTTCGAATTGACGGTGCGAGCCCGCAACTGCCTCCAGAGAATGGGGGTGCGCAGTCTGGGAGATTTGACACGGCTCTCTGAGCAGGATTTGATGGGGGGGAAGAATTTCGGAGAGACGTCGCTCCGCGAAATCAAGGACATGCTGGAGTCCAAAGGGCTGGAACTGGGGCAGTTCGTCTCCAAGGAAAAGCCGCGCGACTTCGGATTCGCCGAGAGCATGAGCCCGCAGCAGCAGGCGCTGCTCAATCGCCCGGTGGCAGAATTGAACCTCTCGGTCCGGGCGCGCAAATGCATGTCCCGCCTGGGAATCACCTCCGTGGCCGACCTCGTTTCGCGAACTCCCGACGAACTGCTGGAGAGCAAGAACTTCGGGGTCACCTCGCTGAATGAAGTCCGCAGCAAATTGGCCGACCTGGGGCTGCGGTTGCGGAACGACTGAGCGCCGCAGCGAACCTGGGCGTTTCTGATTTCGAAGTCATCTGATCGAAGGAGACGCCATGCCCTGTGTACTGGATCGTCGCGATTTTCTGAAGTCCGCCGCCGCACTGACGGCGGGTGTGGCGGCCGGGTGGCCTCTCGGCGCTGCTGCGGCTGACGGGGAATTCCCCAAGCTCCGCAAAGCGGTCAAGTACGGCATGATCAAGACCGACGGGTCGATCGCCGAAAAATTCGAACTGATCCAGCGCCTGGGATTCGCCGGGGTCGAGCTCGACAGTCCGTCGCAGATTGACCGCGAGGAAGCGCGGCGGGCGAGCGAAGAAACGGGAATTAAGATCCACGGAGTGATCGATTCGGTCCATTGGCAGGTCCGGCTTTCCGACCCGGATCCGCAGGTGCGAAGCCGCGCAGTCGAGGCGTTGCGGACGGCGCTGGTCGACGCCCAGTTCTACGGCGCCTCCACGGTGTTGTTGGTGCCAGGCAAAGTCGCCGACCCGGTCAAAGAGAATTACGATCAGGTCTACGCCCGCTCGCAGGAGGAAATCCGCAAGGTGCTCCCCCTGGCCAAAGAGGTGGGGGTGCAGATCGCAATTGAAGTGGTCTGGAACGACTTCATCACCAAGCCGCAGCAACTGGCGAAATACGTCGATGACTTCGAGTCCCCGGCAGTGGGGGCCTATTTCGACGTCAGCAACATGGTCAAATACGGCGTCCCCTCGGCGGAATGGATTCGCCAGCTCGGCCGGCGGATGCTGAAATTCGATTTCAAGGGATACAGCCGCAAGAACAATTGGGTGCCGATCGGCGAGGGAGACGAAGACTGGCCGGAGGTGCTCAAGGCGCTGGCCGAAATCCGCTACGACGGCTGGGCCACGTCGGAAGTCGCCGGGGGTGGGGAAAAAGAACTCCGGGTGATCGCCGACCAGATGAACCGCGTGCTGGGGCTGTCCAGTTAGCGTGGCGGACGCTGCCAGCTTCCAAAGCCCGGGCGTTCTCCGCCGACCCGTGGCATCCGCCCCCGACTCGTACCATCCCGCACAGACCCGTGGCTTCCCCCGTCGACCCGCACCGACGCAAGCTGCGTCGCCCGCGGTCACGGCTCAGCCTGCCGGGCTGGAACGTCCCGCGTCTTTGGCTTCCGTCTCAGGAAGCGTCGGAGCGATCGGCGCGGCGTTGGTTCCCGGTTTGATATGTGGGGCGGTTGTGTTTTCGTCGATGATCCGTCGAATCTGTTCCGCGTCCATGACTTCCTTTTCCACGAGCTCTTTGGCCATTTGCTCCAAGACTTCGCGGCGGCGAGTCAAAATATCGTGGACCGTCGCTGCGGATTGATCGATGATCCGTTTGACCTCCAGATCGATTTCGCGATGCGTCTCTTCGCTGTGAGCGTATTCGCTTTTGGGGACGTACATCGCGGGGCCGAACGGCTGGCTGGCGCTGTCCCGATAATTGACGCGCCCCAGCCGGGGGCTCATGCCGAATTCCATCACCATCCGGCGGGCGATGTCGGTGGCCCGTTCCAGGTCGTTCTGGGCGCCGGTGGAGGTTTCGCTGTACACGATCTCTTCTGTGGTGATCCCCCCCAGCAAAACGCAGATGCGGTGTTCCAGTTCCGATTGGGTGGCCAGATACCGTTCGTCGGTGGGACGCTGCATCGTATAGCCCAGCGCCGCCAGCCCGCGGGGGATGATCGAGATTTTGTGAACCGGATCGGTGTTGGGCAGGCTGCACGCCACCAGGGCGTGCCCGCATTCGTGGTACGCAACCCGCTGCTTCTCATCGGGAGGAATGATCCGCGTTTGCTTTTCGAGGCCGGCGACCACCCGCTCAATCCCTTCTTCAAACTCGGCCATCGTGACCTTGTTCTTGTCTTTACGGGCCGCCAGGAGCGCCGCCTCGTTCACCAGATTGGCCAGATCGGCGCCGACGAAGCCGGGGGTCAGCTTGGCCAGATATTTCAAATCCACATCTTCATCGACCTTCACCTTGCCGATGTGGACTTTGAGAATCGCCTCGCGCCCTTTCACGTCCGGTCGGTCGACCAAAACGTGGCGATCAAACCGCCCGGGGCGCATCAGCGCCGGATCGAGCGTCTCGGGGCGATTGGTCGCCGCCAGGACGATCACGCTTTGATCCGAAGAAAACCCGTCCATCTCTACCAGCAGGGCGTTGAGGGTCTGTTCCCGTTCGTCATGTCCGCCGGGAAGTCCGCTGCCGCGGACCTTCCCCAGGGCGTCCAGTTCGTCGATGAAGATGATGCTGGGAGAGCGGGCGGCGGCCTGGCTGAACATGTCGCGGACCCGCGCCGCCCCTACCCCGACGAACATTTCGACAAAGTCCGAGCCCGACAGGCTGAAGAACGGAACCCCGGCCTCCCCCGCCACCGCTTTGGCCAGGAGAGTTTTTCCCGTACCGGGAGGGCCGACCAGCAAGACCCCCCGCGGAATTCTTCCACCCAGCGCCTGATACTTGCCCGGCGATCGCAAGAATTCCACGATCTCTCGCAGTTCTTCCACTGCTTCTTCGACCCCTGCCACCTGGTCAAACGTGATTTCCAGGTCTTCCTGGGCATGCATGCGGCCCCGGCTCCGGCCAAAACTGAGGGCCGAACCCGCTCCGCCGGCCCGTCGGAAAACTATCAACATGACCAGCACGAACAGGATGGGGAGCGCCAGGTAATACAGGATCACCTGCCACTCGGAGGGAGGCTTTTCATGGGCATACTCAATTTCATGCGTCAGCAACAGCTTGGTCAGCTCGTTGCGTCCCGCGTCGCTCAAACCGACGAGGGGGACGGTGAAGTGGCGCAACGGTTCGGCCCTTCCCTCGGTGCCATCCGGCTGCGACTGGAAGGTGAGATACGTCGGACCGATCACCAGCTTGAAGACCGTGTCCTTGGTGTACTTCTTGCCGATTCCCTGGGAGAATTCCCCGAAATTCACTTCCGAAGTCGTCTGGGGCTTCCCCATCCAGGAAATCAACACCGCCACCACGGCGCCGGCACCCAGGAGATACCAGATCCAATTGCTTCCCGAGCCTTTATCGGGGCGCCCTCGATGCGGAGGGGGGGGACCGGGGGGACGGGGTTCGTTCTTGTTGGGAGAGGGGCGTTCAGGATTGGGCATGACACAACTCTATGTCGCCATCTCCCCCCGGTCAACCGTTGGTTCCTAGACTGTCGTCAGAGGGAACTGCGGCTTGCAGCGATTCTGTTGTCCGCGTAAAATTACGGGACTTTCTGCAACTGACGCGGACTTCGCAGATTTCCCTTGCCGGGAAACGCGCGGGGACCGTCCAGGAGCGTCCTGCCAGACCGGTCCCAGAATGCAACGTATCGCCGTTTTAGGTTCGACCGGCTCGATCGGCACCAATTGCCTGGACGTGATTGGTGCCTTACCGGAACGGTTGAATTTGCATAGTGTTACGGCGCGCGGCAACTGGCAGTTGCTGGGGCGGCAGGCGGAGCGATTTGCCCCCCGCTGGGCCGCTTTGGGGGATGCCTCGTTGCGGAATGTGATTCCCCGAAGCGCGTTTCCCGCACGGACCGAACTCTTGTTTGGTCCCGAGGGGATCGAACGGGTGGCTGCCGATCCGGAGGTGGATACTGTCGTCTCGGGGATTGTCGGGGCCGCCGGACTGCATGGAACCTGGGTGGCGCTGGAGGCGGGAAAACGGGTTTGCATCGCCAACAAGGAGACGCTGGTGGTGGCCGGTCCCCTGGTGATGGAGCTGGCGCAGCGCACCGGCGCGCGGCTGATTCCGGTCGATAGCGAACACAGCGCGATTTTCCAGGCACTGCAGTCGGGAGCTCCGTCGGAGGTCCGTCGCATTATCCTCACGGCGTCCGGGGGACCATTTCGGGAATGGACCAAGGCACAACTCGCATCGGTAACCCCCGCCCAGGCGCTGGCCCACCCCACCTGGACGATGGGGCGCAAAATCACCATCGATTCGGCCACGATGATGAACAAGGCGCTGGAAGTGATCGAAGCCCGGTGGTTGTTCGGCCTGTCTGCCGACCAGATCGAAGTGGTCGTTCATCCGCAATCGATCGTCCATTCGCTGGTCGAGTTTGTCGATGGCTCGGTCTTGGCTCAACTCTCCCCCCCCGACATGAAGCTGCCGATCCAATATGCCCTCACCTGGCCCGACCGGATGGAAGGGCTCAGTCCCAGGCTCGACTGGAAACAGAAGTTCCAGCTCGATTTTGAACCTCCTGACCTGGAACGGTTTCCGGCGCTGAGGCTGGGGTTCGAGGTGGCCGCGCGCGGCGGAACCTGCGGCGCGGTGTTGAACGCCGCCAATGAAGCGGCGGTCGAGCGATTTCTCAACAACGACTTGACGTTTTGTGATATTCCCCGCGCGTGTCGCGCGGTTCTGGAAGCGCATCATTTTGCCCCGCGACCCACGTTGACCGAACTGCTCAATCTGGATCGCTGGGCGCGACAGGAGATGAACTCGTGGAAGTCTTAGCTTTGACGTTGATTCCCTCGTTCGACCAGGCGCTCAACGGGATCTACGTGGCGATCGGCCTGGGGTTGGTGATTTTCATTCATGAGCTGGGGCACTTTGCCGTCGCCAAATGGTGCGATGTCAAAGTCGAACGATTCAGCATTGGATTTGGGCCGATCCTGTGGAAGTTCACGCGCGGCGAGACCGAATACGCGCTGTCGGCGATTCCGTTCGGCGGCTACGTCAAGATGCTCGGCCAGGATGACGCCGATCCCAACCAGATGGCCAACGAGAAGCTGGCCCGCGACCCGCGTTCGTACACCTCCAAATCGGTCCCGCAGCGGATGGCGATCATCTCCGCGGGGGTCTTCAACAACATGGTCTCGGCGGTGGTGTTTTTCGTCGTGGCCTTCCTGCTTGGGGTCAAATACCAGCCGGCGGTGATCGGACAGGTCGAGCCGGGCAAGCCGGCCTGGGTGGCCAATCTGCGGCTGGGTGACCGGATCACCCGAATCAACGATCGGACCGGATCGCAACTGGGGTTCATCGACCTGCGGCAGGCGGTGGCCCTCTCCGGCAAGAACGAGTACATCGAGATCGAGGGGCTTCGCGACGGCCAGCCCTTCAGCACCAGCGTGCTTCCCGAGGCGGGAGAAAAGCTGCTGTTTCCCACGATCTCTGTGGAACCGGAGCAGGGGCTGGTGCTGGCGGAAAAACGTGGCTCGTTGACCGACAGTCCCACCGTACCGGGGCTTTCCGCAGCGTCCGCCAAGCCGCCGTTTCAATTTGGCGACCGTCTCGTCGAGATCGAAGGGAAGCCGCTGGAACGTTACGCCGACCTGCTCCTGGGGATGGCGGCGCTCCGCGACCAAACAGTGACGATTGGGGTGCTTCGCGCCGGACAGTCCTCCGGCGACCCGGTGACGCAAATCGAGGTGGAACCGAATCATTTTCGGACTCTCGGGTTGAAGATGGCGATTGGCAAGATCAAGGCCATCCAAAAAGGCTCCCCCGCGGAGAACAAGGGAATGCAGGTCGGCGACACGATCACCAGCATCGTCGAAGCCGATGGACAGGAACTCCGGGTCGGGATCGACATCGATCCCCTCAAGCTGCCCGACTATTTCGCCAAGCGCGCCGGTGAGACGGTACGGGTCAAGGTCAAACGCGATGTGTCCAACGGCAATCCGGAGCCCAAGGAATTTCCGCTCGTTCCTGAGCCGCGCGCCGGCTGGATTGAACGCGCACGCGAGTCGGACAGCCCCCTGTCAGTCCCCGCCATCGGGGTCGCTTTTCACGTGAATCATTACGTCGCGGCGGTTGACGAAGATGGTCCGGCGGCAAAAGCGGGGATCTCTAAGGACGATGTCCTGCTGAAGCTGGAACTTGTCGTGCCTAAAGGCTCAAAGTCCGCCGAAGAAAAAGAACAAGATGAGACGATCTCAGTGGAGTTCGGCGAGGCCGAACGGAACTGGCCCAAGGCATTTTGGTCGATTCAGCAATTTCCCCTGCGAGAGATTCACCTGACGGTCAAGTCCAAGGCAGGAGACGAAGAACGGAAGATCGAGATCGCCGCGGTGCCCGATCCCGACTGGTATACGCCGATGCGGGGATTTGCCATGCAGCCGTTGTTTTTGACCCGCAAGGCGTCGAACATCGGCGAAGCGCTGTCGCTGGGATTTCAGCATACGCGGAATTCGCTGGTTGATATGTACATGACGATCCGCGGGCTCACTTCGGGTCGGATTTCTCCCAAGGCGCTGGGTGGGCCGATTCGCATTTTCGACACGGCGATGTACTTCTCAAGCCATGGAATACCCGACCTGATTCTGTTTCTGGGAATGCTCAGCGTGAGTCTGGCGGTGTTGAACTTCATGCCCATCCCGGTCCTCGACGGGGGACACTTTGTGTTCCTGTGCTGGGAGGGAATTCGGGGAAAACCGGCCAGCGACCGGGTGGTGATCACCGCCACGTACATCGGACTGGCGATGGTGCTCAGTCTCATGGCGTGGGTGATCTACATGGACATCAGCGGACTCGTGAAAGGCTGGATGTAGAATTCGGGTCTGGGGGGCAAGACCGATGCCGGGGAAACATGAAGACCGGGGAACAGGAATGGCCGTCGCCCTGCTGGCGACGTGCGTGGTGGTGGTCGGGGGGGCCTTCACCTGCGTCATGATCGGGCTGGCCTCCGGGGAGGAGCTCCCCCGCTCGCTCGGTTTCGCCGGCGGGTGTTTTGCCGGAATCGTGCTGGTGCTGTGGCTGCTGAGGGACCGTAAGGCAACCAGCTCGACGCGGATGAACTGGGGCTGGCTGGGTCGGCGGCGCAGGAAGGTCGAGTTTCGCGTCGCCCTGCGTCCGCGGCCTGACGATCAACCCTCCCGTCCCCTGTCCCCACCCACCGCCGAATCGATCCGCGAACTGGGAGGGGGGATCAACACCTGGGTTCCCTCGCAGACGGCGCCCCCTCCCAGGAAGAAGAGTTCTGCATGATGGCAGGCTTGGGGAGGGATTGTCGGAGTGGCTTCCGTCATTGTTCGTGGAACCAAATGGGTCGAAGTTCTGGCTGCCTCGCTGCAATCCTCCGCGCGGATCATCGCCGACTCGAGGCGTTCCGGTGGAAGGCTATTCTGGTGGGGGAGTGGCGGACAGATCGCCGCCTGCCAAACAGGGATGGCTGACCTTGAACACTGCCTATCAACTACTGGCTGTCATCCGCAACCACAATTCATCCCTTTGCGGACGGTCAACATCCCCCATCCGGACCTCCTGACCCTGATCGCTCTGCCGATCAAACGCGACAGTCAACCAGGAGATGTCTTTGTGGGAGTCTTTTCCTGCGAGAGACAGCGCGACGTTCAGGAAATGATTGATCGAGTCCGAGCAGTCGGCGTGCGAACCGTGATCGTTTCCATCAACGATTACAACCCGATTTCGGCCGATGCTGCGATTTATGCCGCGTCCACCGACCGGCCCCCCATCGGAAAGGTTGACGTGCAGTTTATCCTACAGTCGCTCGGCGGTATGGTTGAACGAGAATTGGATTCGGCATCAGAACAACCGGCGCCGTGAAGAACAGCCGCAGAGTTCGCCCCCCAATACCGGACGTCACGGGGTTCTTCCACCGAGACCGGGAGGGCGAGGCTCCCGCCGAGCCGCCAATGTGCCTTCGAGGATGTCCAACCGCTCCGTTGGGAGCATGTAAGCAGAGTTCCCTGAAAGTGGTTTCGCGGGAGGTTGGTCCGCCTATCACGCGATCACGATTGCTCACGCGGAGGCGCGGAGAGGATCGGGCCGTGGTCGGCCAAACCATTCCATTTTGATCGCTGTCGATGGGTTATCGTCTCAATTCCATCGGACCCAACGCCACCTCCTTCTCCGCGACCTCCGCGTCTCCGCATGAGACATTTTCGTGCAACTGCGGCCAACTGGGAATTGAACAGAAGCACTTGGCGCGGCCGCTGGCCGAAACAAAAAGAAGTTTGACCACGGATAACTGCGCACCAGCGTTGATCGCGGCGGGGAGGGGGGGCGGTTCTTCCCCGTTCACTTCCACGTCCTTGCATTGATAAATGTACTTTAGTACAATACTGGTCATAAGAGTCGTATTTGGTGGTCCCCTCCCCACTTTGTCGACGACACTTGGAAAATGGTTCACAGAAGAATGCATCATCAGCCCGACTGCCGACTCAGGCATCAACTTTCAGAACACTTGGCCATCTATGGCGATCCCAAATTCGCAACCCATTGGCATTATTCAAGTTGCGTCGGTCGCTCCATAGATTCCCGGTTGGCATTCTATGGCCATCTATAGCATTCTATGATTTCTATGCATTTTCTCGGCGTTTTCTGGGTTTTTGGATGATTTGCGGTCGCCGGGGGGGTGGAATCCCGCGGTGCCAGGAGGACCGACTTCGGACCGAGGAAGTGATTCATCGGCGATGACGTCGAACGCTCATTGGGGAAAAATGAGGGGAACACTGATATCATCTGGCCGAATCCTTTGACGGCGGCACCCCTCGCGAAGACGGGGAATTCCAATCCGCGAAGGTTCCAGAGAAACAAAGCCAAGATCGTTGAGATGCATACGTTCGAGATTCGGACCGGGGAGCGGGAGCAGTTTGTTGAGGTTACGGCGCAGGTGCGGCGGTTTGTGGCGGAGGCGGCAGTGCGCGCTGGGACCGTCACGGTGTATGTTCCGCACACGACTGCCGGGGTTACGATCAACGAGAATGCCGATCCAGATGTGGTGCGCGACATGCTGCTCACTTTGCGGCGGCTGGTGCCGCGCGACGCGCCAGGTTACCGGCACGCCGAGGGGAACAGCGATTCGCACGTCAAGGCCTCGATGATGGGTTCCAGTTGCCAGGTGCTGATCGATGCAGGAGAACTGGTGCTGGGAACGTGGCAGGGGATTTACGTGTGCGAATTCGACGGGCCTCGGACGCGCCAGGTTCATGTGCAGATCATGGCGGCGAAGTGACCGGTTGCCTCAGATGACCCAGGGGAGTTGACGTGGCGGACGTGCTGGAACAGATTGTCGCGTACAAGCGCGAGGAGATCGAAGAGGCGCGGCGAAGAGTTCCGGTGGGAGCGCTGGCCGAGCGACTGGCGGAGGCCCCGCCGGTGCGCAATTTCGCCGCCGCGTTGCGCGGCGCCCCTCCGTTGCGGGTGATCGCCGAAGTGAAAAAGGCCTCCCCCTCGGCAGGGTTGATTCGCGCCGATTTCGATCCGGTGGCGATTGCCCAGACTTACGAGCGTCACGGCGCGGCATGCATCAGCGTCCTGACCGACGCCCGGTCGTTTCAGGGTCAACTGGAGTATCTGACTCAGGTCAAGCGAGGGGTTTCGATTCCGGTGCTCCGCAAAGACTTCATCCTCGATCGCTACCAGGTGCTGGAAGCACGGGCGGCAGGGGCCGATTGCATTTTGCTGATCGCCGAATGCCTCGACGATTGTCGGCTGCGCGATCTGTATTTCTACGCGTCGGAACTGGGGATGGAATCGCTCGTCGAAATCCATGACGCGGAGAATCTGGATCGGGTGCTGGCGCTGGAGCCGACGCTGTTGGGAATCAACAACCGCGACTTGCGAACTTTGACCACCGACTTGGAGCATTCGATCCGGCTCCGCGCGCGGGTCCCGGCGGAGTGTGTGCTGATCAGCGAGAGCGGCATTCGGACCCGCGCCGACATGCTGCGGCTGGAACGCGCGGGGATGGGAGCCGTTCTCGTGGGAGAACACCTGATGCGCTCCCCGGACATCGGCGCCAAGCTCGACGAACTGCAAGGGGTTGGTGTACAACCTCCGGGCCAATCGAACGCCGCGTCACACTCTCCATGAAAGGTCGCCGTGTCAGTCACACAGCAAGTTGAACAGGTTTTGGTCGTTCCGACACTGCTGTTTCGGGAAGTGGGGTATTTTCAGGGGTTCTGCACCGACGTGGAGCCGTATTTGAAGACGCTACTCGACCCGGCGTACATCAGTTACCGGCCGCGCGACCAGATGGAGGCCGACCCCAGCTTCAAGCAACTCATTCCGTATTGCATTTTCCGCTGCGACGGGAAGTTGTTTCACTATGAACGGGGCAAAATGCAGGGAGAGGGAAGACTGCACAACAAGCGGTCGATCGGCGTGGGGGGGCATATTTGCAGCGCGGACCACAACTTGGCCCAGTCACCCTACTTGGAAGCGATGCATCGCGAGATTGCCGAAGAGGTGTATCTCGAATCAGGTTATACGGATACGTGCGTGGGCCTGCTCAACGACGACGAGACGGAAGTCGGCCGGGTCCATTTGGGGATCGTCCACATTTTTGACCTCGAAGCGCCCAAAGTTCGCCCCAGGGAAAAGTCGATGTTACACTCAGGGTTTGCGTCACCCGAAGAATTGGTCGGCGATCTGGAGCGGTTTGAAACGTGGTCGCAGTTGTGTCTGCGGCACCTGTTTGGGCCGATCGCCGCGGGCGGATCTCGCTGAACGGGGGTCGCGTCCAGGACGACGTTGGGACTCAAGACAAAGGAATGTCAGATGTCACACAAGCTTTCGCGGCGCGCGCTGGTGGTTTCCGGGCTGAGCGCCCTCGGAGGAGGGCTGGCGGCCGGGGCGTTGCCCGCCGCCGAAGACAAAGGGAGCAGCAAGCGGGCGCTGACGCTCGATACGCTGGGAACTACGCTCAAAGCGATGGGGTTTGAGGCGAAAAAAGTCGAGAGCCGCTACGACTTCGCGTTCGTCGCCAAGCACGAGGAAGAATGGAATCTCTCCATGTCGGCCGTCCTGAGCACGGACGAAAAATCGATCTGGATTCAAGCCTGGCTGGATGAACTCCCCAAGTCGTCGAACGACGTGCCGCGGACCGCGCTCTTGCGGCTGTTGGCCGACAACGACAAAATT
Source organism: Planctomycetales bacterium (assembly GCA_046152955.1). GTDB lineage: Bacteria > Planctomycetota > Planctomycetia > Planctomycetales > Planctomycetaceae > SIAF01. The sequence continues at coordinate 13,129 of JBJXGA010000142.1, forward strand.
GGCAATGGAATCTTCTTCGCCTACGTCGCCAGCGTGAAGCGGTTCGTCTTGCAGCGGGTGATCCGGAACGAACAGATTTCGAGCGCCACGCTCAAGGCCGATCTGGTTGAACTGGGGGGCAAAGTGGTTGATCTGTATGCCCACTGGAACGTCGCCGGCTGGAAGGAACTGGGGGGGACGAGCAACGTCGCCGAGAAGGAGACCTCCAGCGGAAACTCCGGTTCGACGGTGAAGCGGTCCGGCGCGTCACCTGCCGCGAAAACGGCGGTCAAGGAAGGGAGCGCCAAGGGAACGTCCCGGAAGTAGAGCTTCGCGGCTGTCGCGAGACCTGGGATTCGGAGTCAGCGAGGCTTGTCCCGAGCCATTGGTCGAGGATTGATGGCGCGGGAACCGGGGCGATTGGGGCGCGGCGACGAACGCGATGGCTGGGGGCCGATTGTTGGGGCGGGGTGCGTATTGGCGCCTCACCGGCCAGCTTACGCTGGGCCGTTCGCCGGGGGGTTAGGCTAAGGTTGGTTCCAAGAGCGATTCGTCGCTGGGGGAGATTTCCCGGTCTCGGCGGCGCATTTCGTCCAGGACGACCGGATGCCACGCCTCGTTGCGCTCGCCGCGCGAGACGTAATTCTCCCTGGCCCAGCGGCGCAGCCGCAACTCCTCGATCAGGTCATACTCCGGCATCGCGATCATTCCCCAGCCTGGTGACTTCCGAATTGAAAAAGAGCCGGGCTGCACCCTCCTGAGGGGAAGACGAGCCTGATCTGTGACAGTCCTCCAAGATAACAGCGACCAATTGAAAAGCTCAAGCGATTTTGCAGGAAGAAATGTGCAGAAATTGTGGAATTCCACCCTCCTCGAGCGGGGTACTGGATGCCATCGCCGGGGCGGGAACGATTCCCGCCCACCCCAGGCATAAGCCGCGGCTTATCTGATCGCGGGGCAAGCCTTGTGGCCCGGTGGCTGGCTGAATATACTACTTTCCTTTCAAACTCACCGCGAAACCGTCTTGGGGCAGGGGATGCGTTTTACCCTGATTGATAAAATCACAGCCATTGAGCCGGGGAAGTCGATTACGGCGATCAAGAACCTGTCATTGGCGGAAGAGTACCTGGCGGACCATTTTCCGGGATTTCCGGTGATGCCCGGCGTGCTGATGGTGGAAGCGCTGGTCCAGGCGTCGGCTTGGTGGATGCGGCACGAAGAGAATTTTGCCCACAGCACGATTCTGTTGAAGCAGGTGCGGGCAGTCAAATTCAACAATTTTGTCACTCCCGGACGGACGCTGACGGTCACGTCGGCCTTCCAGGGGTGGAATGGAAATGAGTGTACTTTTAAAGGAGCGGGGACGGTCGACGGGGCCTCGACCGTCAGCGCCCGGTTGACGCTGGAGCGGTTGAATCTGGCGGATCGTAATCCGGGGTTGGCGGGGGCCGATGCGGCCCAAATTCAGGCCGCTCGTGAATTGTTTGCTCAACTCTGGCCGGGAAGCCAGGCGGCCTAGGTCCGCGGCCCCCCTCCCCGCAACAGTACGGGAAAATCGCACCTCTATGAATCTCGCAGGCAAAACAGCACTGGTCACCGGCGGCAGCCGCGGCATCGGTCGATCGATCGTCCAGGAATTGGCCCGCGCGGGGGCGAAGGTGGCCTTCGTCTATCAGTCCAACGCCGCCGCCGCCGACGAGTTGGTGGCCGAGTCGCAAGCGCAACAATGGGACGTGACCGGCTACCAGGTGGACGTCCGAAGCAAAGAGGCGGCGGACGGGCTGGTGCAGAAGCTGGTGGACCAGTGGGGGAAGATCGACATCCTGGTGAACAACGCCGGGATCATCCGGGACACGCTCCTGGCGATGATGACCCAGGAGCAGTGGCGGGAAGTCATCGACACCAACCTGACGAGCGTTTACAACTTTTGCCAGGCGGTGACGCGCCCGATGATGTCGGCCCGGTACGGGCGGATCATCAACATGTCGAGCATCGCCGCCGGATACGGCAACAAAGGTCAAACCAACTATGCCGCCAGCAAAGGGGGGATCGAGGGATTCACCTGCTGTCTGGCCAAGGAACTGGCGAGCCGGGGGGTGACGGTCAACGCCGTGGCCCCAGGGTTCATCGAGACTGACATGACAGCGGCGGTCCGCAATGCGGCCGAGTCAGAGATCAAAAAAGCAATCCCGGTCCGCCGGCTGGGAAAGCCCGAAGACATCGCGCATGCGGTCTTGTTTCTGGCCAGCGAGCGGGCTTCGTACATCACCGGACAGGTTCTCACGGTCGATGGGGGCCTGACGCTGGGGGGTTTCTGATCGACTGCGGAGAGTTTCAAATTGCCTTCAGATAGCGAGCGAAGGACTGGCGATGGGTCGCCAGGCCGGAACCTCGGGTGGGGAGAATGATTGATGCCAACGACGGAAGAGATTTTTAGCAAAGTTCGAGACACGCTGGTGGACGCCCTGGGGGTGGATCACGACGAGGTGACCGCCGAGGCGACTTTGGTGGGGGATCTGGGAGCGGAGTCGATCGATTTCCTGGACATCGTGTTTCGGCTGGAAAAGAACTTTTCGATCAAGATTCCGCGGGGAGAACTGTTTCCCGAGAGCCTGGCGGCTGATCCGTCGCTGGTCAAAGACGGAGTGGTCACCGACACTGGGGTGGCCGAACTGCGAAAGCGGATGCCGCACGCCGACATTGATGCCTTCGCGAAGAACCCCAAGGTGGAAAACATCCAGGAGTTGTTCACGGTGCAGATGATCGTGAATTTCGTGCAAAAGAAGCTGGCCAGCGCGGGAGGCTGAGGCGGAGGGTTTGCCTGGAGGTGGACGGGGGGGGGCAGGGGCCGCCCCGTGAGATGTCTGACGGGGTCGGATGGTTGAGGGGCCGGACCGCCGACCCAGACCGGGGCTTGCGACATGCGCTGGATGTGGATTGACCGATTCGTGGAGTTTCAAAGCGGCGCGTTCGCCAAGGCGATCAAGAACGTCTCGCTGGCGGAAGAGCACCTCCACGATCACTTTCCCGGATTTCCGGTCATGCCCGGTTCGCTGATCATCGAAGGCCTGGCGCAAACGGGGGGGATCCTCCTGGGAGAATCGCGGCAATTCCGCCACGTGGTGATCCTGGCGAAGATTCCCAAGCTGACGTTTCACAGTTGGGCCGTTCCAGGGGATACGCTGACGTACTCGGTCCGCCTGGTGGATTCGGGAGAGGATGGGGGGATGGTGGAGTGTACGGCCCACGTGGGGGACCGGCTGGTCGCCGAGGGAGAGATCTTCTTCGCGCACCTGGCCCAGTCCGCGGCGCCGAACATCGACCAGAAAAACTTCGTCTTCACGATGCGCTTGCTGAGCGTGCTGGATGTGGGAAAAGCCGGCGACGGCGCTCCCCCCTCCACGGGGGGCGCGCCAAACGACACGACCTGACGCGGCGAGCGCGGATCGGGTAGACTGCGGGGTGGGTCTTTTTAGCGGTGAGTGGGATCATGGACACAGGCATATCCGGAAACACAAGTTCTCTGCGACGGCGGGTGGTCGTCACTGGAATGGGGGCCATCACCCCCATTGGCAAGGATGTGGCCTCGATGTGGGAGGTGTTGCGCGCCGGCGGAAGCGGCATCGGCTACATCACGCATTTCGACGCGACGAAGTTCCCCACCCGAATCGCCGCCGAGGTCAAAGATTTCGATCTATCGCACTACGTCGACGATCCGCAGACGTACGCCTACTCGGGCCGGAATGTGACGTTCGCGATTGCCGCCGCCAAAGAAGCGGTGCGGGACGCCGGGCTGCTCTCGGCCGCGATCGATCCCACCCGCTTCGGCGTTTACCTGGGGGCCGGAGAAGGGCAGCAGAATTTTCCGGTGTTCATGAATCTGATCAGCGAGGCGCGTCGCGCAGATGGCTTTGATTTGGAGCATTTTACGCGCAACGCCTTGACCACGCTGCACCCGCAATTTGAAATGGAGCAGGAGCCCAACATGCCGGCCGGCCACCTGGCGGCCTTGTTCAACGCCCAGGGGCCCAACCTCAACTGCCTGACCGCCTGCGCTGCGTCCAGCCAGGCGATTGGCGAGGCGACCGAGATCATCCGCCGCGGCGACGCCGACGTCATGCTTTCGGGTGGAGCGCACAGCATGATCCATCCCTTCGGGGTCACCGGATTCAACCTGCTCACCGCCCTGTCGACGCACAACGACGAACCGCAGCGGGCGTCGCGGCCGTTCGACAAAAACCGCGACGGCTTCGTCCTGGGAGAGGGGGCCGGAATGCTGATCCTCGAGGAATTGGAACACGCCCGCGCGCGGGGGGCCAAGATCTGCGGCGAAATCGTCGGCTATGGCTCGACCGCCGACGCCTTCCGCATCACCGACACTCACCCCGAAGGACGGGGTGCCGTCTCGTGCATCCAGATGGCGTTGCGCGACGCCGGTCTCAACACCGACCAGATCGACTACATCAACGCCCACGGCACCAGCACCGATGTCAACGACCGGGTTGAAACGATGGCCATTCGCCAGGCGCTGGGGACCGACGCCTACAAAACTCCGGTGTCGAGCATCAAGAGCATGATGGGGCATCTGATCGCGGCGGCCGGAAGCGTCGAGGCCATCACCTGCCTCTTGACCATTCGCGACGACGTGATCCCCCCCACGATGAATCTCGAAACTCCGGATCCGGAGTGTGACCTGGACTACGTTCCCAACCGGGCGCGGGAATCGCAGGTGACCCGGGCGCTGTCCAACAGCTTTGGATTTGGCGGACAGAACATCTCGCTGATCTTTGCCGCGTTTCAGGGTTGATCGCGCCGGCGCGGCCAAGTCAGGTGGGGCCTGCGCTGCGCCACCGACCGCGCGCGGCGGGTTGGTCCAGCGATCGCTCTTGTCGTTGACGCCCAGCGTTCCCGGATTTCTCAGAATTCCGCAAAACGCGAGACGCCGTGGAGAATCCCCAGCTTGCACGTCGTGGCAAGAGCAAGATCTGGCCTCATTGTCGCAATGGAACGTCCCACCCCAATTCTCTGCAGACGCCCCCCCGTAGCCGACGCAGCCTGCGTCGGTCTCCACCACCCACCACGGTCCCATCCCCAAGTCAACGCAAAAAAAATCTGAATTTCTCCCAATTAGGCCATTGACTTCATTCCTGAACGCGGAACAATGCCCATTGAGTCGTTCGCTGCATCAGCTAAACCAGTCGCCATCAACTCTCAATCGTCCGGCGACAGATTGGCAAAAAATCACAGCGGCTGCTTCGATCTCAACCATTCGTGTGTCAGTTTTCGCAGGTTCTGTAATGCACAGCCCTGCATCGCAAATTCGCCAACCGTGGCCACCTTAATAGCCGACGCAGCTTGCGTCGGCGACAAATTTTGGCCATGTCCAAAGCTGAGACATTATTCCACCTCGTGTGGACCACAACGTGCCATCCGCAGACCGGCGGCAAATCATGCATTGCATGATCGGCCCGTCCCCCGTCTGAGGATCGGTGACCGCCTACACACACGCTGTCATGCTTAGCATGACGCGTAATTTTTCCGGAATCTCTCAAAACGACCTGCTTGGCCGAGTTGGCCTAAACTGCCAATTCAGCCAGGTTAACCTGTTCGCGTGATATCCTCCGTGCATGGTTTTGGCGCGGGCTGAAGTCGCTGGCGGCGAGTCGCATCGTCCGTTGGCATGGCGTGTTCCAGTCGCCTGGATGCGGTCGGCATGCCTATGATCGAGGATGATGGCCAATGCATCCTGAGTCGCCAGACTTCCGTCTCGGAACGATCCGGACGCACCTCGTCGAGACCGCGCGCGTCCAACGCCGCACGATCGACGCCAGCTCACAGCAAATTCTCGATCACCGAATATTCGAATACCGGTGCTCTGGTCCGGCAGCGCGACCAGGCCGGCAACAACTTGACCGTTGTCTCCGATGCGGCGAACGGAATCAACCTGGGGGAAGTGCAGCGGAGCTACACCGCGTCCGGAAGCACCACGACCGAATCGTTCCTCTACACCTACGACGACCCCACTGCGGCCGCCGCCAGCCTGACGACGGTTCTGCTTCGACGCAAGGTTGACGCCGCGAGTTGGACCAACGTCCAGCGGGCCAACTACACGTATTACGCTGCGGGAGATCCCAAGGGGACCATCCGCGACCTCAAGACCGTCACGACGCAGACCTGGGACGGCAGCGCCTGGGTTGACACCGGAACCACGTATTACAGGTATTACGCGCGCCCCGTTTCCAGCAGTTCTTCGAGTTCATCCAGTTCCTCAAGCGCAGGTAGCTCGTCCAGCAGCAGTTCCACCGCCACGGGCGATTTTCTCCATGCGCTGAAATTCGTCGTCCTTCCCGCAGCCTACAACCGAATGACGGCCGATGGGCTCAATCCCCTGACCGCCTCCGACTCGCAATTGCTCCTGTACGCCGACTTCTATTACGAATACGACACGGATCTCCGCGTTACCAAGGAGATCGTCAAGGCGGGATCGCAGACCTTTTCGTTCAGTTCCAGCCAGTCGGCATTCAGCGACGACTACAACAACTGGAAAACCAAGACTGTCGAAACGCTCCCCGACGGCAATCAAAACATCGTCTTCACGAACTACGCCGGCAAGACGATCATCACCGTGTTCAAGTCGGGAAGCGACCAGTGGTGCGAGTACACCCGCTACAACAGCGACGGCCAGGCGATCCTCCAGGCCAATCGCTCGGCCGTCAGCGGCTACGACGAAACCAAGGCCGACTTGGTGAACTACGTCGCCGGGAACGCCCAATACTTGCGCGATACCGACGGTCTAATTCGGACCATGACCTTCCATTCCCCGAGCGGCTTTGTCGCTTCCGAAAGCGTCCAGAAAGGGGAACTCGGCTCGCCCGTAAAACTCCGCGAGTCCGAATACACGTTCTGTTGCTGGAACACCGGCGGCAGTTCCAGCAGTTCTTCTTCGAGCAGTTCCTCCAGCAGCGGCGCGGGTCAATCTTGTCGCTGGCTCCCCAGCCGAACGACCGTCTATCCCGACGACCCCGCCGGTTGCCCCGGCTCGTCCAGTTCTTCAAGTTCCTCCAGCGGCGCTGGCCGGCAGATCGTGACGAGCTACGCCTACACGTTTTACCCCGGCACCTGCGCCATCCAGCAGCGGACGATCACGCTCCCCGCCGTCCCGACCAGCCAAAACGGCTCCGGCGTCGCCGCCACGCGCAAGGAGTACTTCGATTCCTATGGCAATCTGACATGGAGTATGGACGAACGGGGTTTCATCACCCGGCTCAAATACGACATCCCCACCGGGGCGCTTATCCAGCGGATCGATGACGTCGACGCAGCCCTGGTGAGCGACGAACCAGTCGGCTGGACCACTCCCGCTGGCGGCGGCCTGCACCGGATCACCGATTTTGAGAGCGACAGCAAGGGACGTCGGACGCAGCAACTTGGCCCAGTCCACACGATTGACATCGCTGGCGTCGCTACCAGCGTCCGTCGCGCGTCCTGGACTGTCTACAAAGACGCCACGTTCCAGACCTGGAGCGGCCAGGGTTACCAAAAAGTCTCCGATTCGAGCTACATCCTCATCAATCCGGTCCAGATTTCGATCGCCGATGCCCAAGGGAAAAACCTTGAGTCGATCAGCGCCGTGCGCGGCAGCGGCGCCACCTCCAGCGGCAAGCTCTCTTCCAGCGACAGTTTTCCGCAATCGAGCTACGTCCGCTGGGCGACGACGCAGTTCACCGACTGTTGCTATGCCGCCAGCCACCGGGCCTACAAATCGATTCCCGCCTCCGGCGCCGGCTCCAGCGGGACAAACTACGACCAGACCGACTTCGGCTACGACGTGATGAAGCGGCAGAACCGCGTCGTCACTCCCGGCGGTACGATCACCCGCACGGTGTTCAATTCCCGTGGCATGCCCGTTTCGAGCTGGATCGGCACGGACGACACCGGCGCCACCTCCACCGACCCGACAGGCGGCGGGGCCTCCGGGAACAACATGGTCCAGGTCTCCGGTGTCGAATACGACGGCAACGCCGCGGGGGGGGATGGCAACGTCACGACACAGACCGCCTATGTCGATTCCAACAGCGCCAACAATCGCGTGACGACGTTCACCTACGACTTCCGCAACCGCCGGACCGACACTGACGGCGAAATCGATTTCTACGAACAGGTCTGTTACGACAACCTCGACCGCGCCGTCCGCACGGACAGGCGGGACACGACCTCCGGAGGGAATCTGGTCGCCCGTAGCGTAGTCCGCTTTGACGATCGGGGGGCCGTGTATCAATCGGCCACGTACGCCGTCGACCCCGCTACCGGCGCGATCGGCAACGCCCTGACCAGCAATACCTGGCGTGACGCCGCGGGCAACGTCATCAAATCCCTCCCCGCCGGTTCCAGTGGATTCACCAAGTCTGTCTTCGACAGCCTCGGTCGCCAAACGACGCAATACATCGGCTACGGCACTGACGCCACGTACGCCGACGTCCAAGTCGTGACGAACAACGTCATCATGGAACAGACCGAGACGACGTACGACGCCGCCAGCAATGTGATTCAGGCGACATCACGTCAGCGGTATCACAACGCTTCGACAGGGCAACTCGGGGCGCTGATTGATCCCTCGACCACGCCCAAGGCCCGCGTCACCTACGCCGCGATCTATCCGGACGCTCTCGGCCGGGGCCAGGCCACCGCCGACTACGGGACGAACGGCGGATCGGCACTTTCCCGGTCGTCGACGATTCCGACCCGTTCCGACAACTGTCTCGTCACTTCCACCGACTACAACGCCGACGGCGAGGCGTATCAGACGACCGATCCGATGGGGACGGTGACCTACACGACGTCCGACGACGCGGGCAGGCGAGTCTCGCTGATCGAGAACTACAAAACGACCAGCAGTTCCTCCAGCAGCAGTTCGAGCAACACCTGCTCCCCCGGCGACGACACGAACCGCACGACACAGTTCTCATAC
>JBJXGA010000150.1:0-7611 GCA_046152955.1 Planctomycetales bacterium
AGGATGAGCGTGAGGTTTTCGTCACTCCCGTTGGCCGGCAGGATCCAGTCGGGAGAGACCCCGAACCGGGGGGCGGCCGCCGCGCGAAAGCGAGTTCCCAGGGGATCCGGGTACTTGTTGAGCCTCCCATGAGCCGCCGCGACGAGCGCTTCGACCACCGCGGGAGAGGGGGGATAGGGATTCTCGTTCGTATTGAGTTTGATCCAGCCGGCTTCCTGCGGCTGCTCCCCTGGGAGATAGCCGTCAATCCGGTCGATGTTTGGTCGAAAAAGACTCATGGAGCTTGGTTGCCAGAAAGGCCAGATTGGAGGAGGGATCGGGAGCGGGCCGCTGGATGTCTCAGAGCGGCCGCGGCGCCGTTTGGTTCACCAAAGATCCCATGCTATCAATCACTTTTGGGAGACGCGAGGGGGGGATTCGCAGATTCCGCGGTCGGGTTTATGCAAATTCTTTGGCAGCCCCTCTGACGTAGCCACATTCGCCAGAATGTGGGTGATCGCCGCTGTGTCCAGGTTCTGGCGAACGTGGCTACCTCCAGGATTCACGGGATGCCTCCTCGGTCCCTCTCTCCCGTTATTGCATCCCCGGACTTGACCGGTCGGTGCGAGTCTGTGACGATGAAATTGAATGCTGGTCAGCGTGATGTGCGAGGCCAGAGGAGCATAGTCCGTGACAACGAGCAGCCAGGAGGAGGTCCGATGTCGATCGAAGTGCCGCCTGGTCTATTGCCGGCGAGTTCGGGAGCGCTCACTGACGGTTACTACGCCGTGATCTTCACCTCGCGCCGCACAGACGAGGATGCGGCGGGATACTCCGCGATGGCCGAGCGGATGCTGGAACTGGCGGCGCAGCAGCCGGGGTATCTGGGAGTCGAGAGCGCCCGGGATGAGTCCGGGTTGGGAATCACCGTCTCGTATTGGCAAACCACCCAGGCGATCCGCGCCTGGCGCGAGCAGGTCGAACACCGGCTGGCGCAGGGACTGGGAAGGTCGCAATGGTACGCGAATTATCGCTTGCGAGTCTGCCGCGTCGAGCGGGACGTCGAGTTTAAGACAGAACCGTCATGAGCGAAAGGCGTCTGCTGGCGATCGATGCGGGCAACAGCCGGACGAAGTTCGGGCTGTTCCAGCCGTTTCCCGGCGGCGCGCTTCCGCAAGGACTCCCGCAGTGCCTCCAATCGCTGGCCGTCGGGCGGGACGAGCCATGTCCCTGGGACGAGATCCAATCGTGGCTGCCGATGGGAGCGATTGGGAATGTGCAGTCTGTCATGGCGGGCGTTCACCCGCAATCCATGACGCGATTGCTCGACGGATGGCCCTCTCAGGGATGGCCACGTCCAGTCGTTCTGCGAACCTGCGCGCAGTTGCCGCTGGTGGTGCGCGTTCCCGAACCGGACCGAGTGGGGATCGACCGGCTGCTCAACGCCGTGGCAATCAATGCCGCGCGGACCGCGGGGCGACCGGCGATCGTCGTCAGTTGCGGAACGGCGACAACGGTCGATCTGATTGCCTCCGACGGCGCCTTCGAAGGGGGGGCGATCCTGCCGGGAATGACGCTGGGGGCTCGTTCGCTGCACGATCATGCGGCGTTGCTCCCTAAAATCGCGACCGAGCAATTCGACGACGAGGCACCGCCGCCGGTTGGAAAATCGACCGTCGCGGCGATCCGCAGCGGATTGCTTTACGGTCAGGTGGGGGCGATCCGGGAGCTGATCGGGCGATTGTCTGCAACATCGTCGCAGAAGCCGGAGTTGTTTCTGACCGGCGGGGGTGGACCGCTGCTGGCGCAATACCTCCCTGGCGTCCACCTGGAACTCGATTTGCCGTTACGGGGGATGGCGCTCGCGGTTTCTGAGGCGTGATCGTCTCGAATTTCCTTCCGAATGGCTGAACCATGTCACGTTCCGCATCGTTCCTTCCGACACTCGACTCAGCCGCGCTGCTGACGCCGCGGGGGCGCGGGGCGGTGGCCACCATCCGCCTGCAGGGGGCCGCGGCGCTGCTGGATGCCCCCGGAGGGGCGTTGTTTGCAGCGGCCAATGGCCAGCCATTGAGTCAGCAGCCGATCGGAAGGATCGTGTTTGGAAACTGGGGTGAGGCCCCCGCGGAAGCGGTCGTGGTCTGCCGCCGCGACGAAGGGACGGTGGAGATTCATTGTCACGGCGGCGAGGCGGCAGCCGCGCGCATCTTGCGCGACCTGGAATCGGTGGGATGCCCAGCCTGTTCCTGGATGGATCAGGAGACGCACCGCTTGGGGCAACTGACGACGGAATGCCTGGAGGCTCTGTCGCGCTCGAGGACGCAGCGGACCGCCGACATCCTGCTCGATCAGTACCTGGGGGCCTTGTCCGGCGCAATCGATGCGATCCGCGCGGCGGCGGACTCCGAGGCGCCAGGGGAACTGGCTCAGACCATCGCGCTGATGGACGAACTATTGGCCTGGGGGGAATTCGGACTGCATCTGACGGAGCCATGGAACGTGGTTCTCACTGGTCTTCCGAATGCCGGCAAATCGAGTCTGCTCAATGCGCTGCTGGGCTACGATCGTGCAATCGTGCTGGATCAACCGGGGACGACACGCGACGTGGTGACCGCCGAGATCGCGCTGCAGGGGTGGCCCGTTCGGTTGGCGGATACCGCCGGGATTCGCGAACCGGTGGATGAAATTGAATCGGCGGGAATCGACCGGGCGCGCACGCAGTTGTCGCAAGCCGATTGCGCGATCATCGTTCTGGACACGTCCCGTCCCCCGGCCCCGGGTGATTGGGAATTGCTGCGGGTCTGGCCCGAGGCGCTGGTCGTGGCCCACAAGGCCGATTTGCCCGACGTCTGGGGTGCCGCAGTTCCGACGCGCGCTGTCCGAGTTTCGTCGCTGACCGCCAGCGGCCTGGCAGAGCTCGAAGCGGCAATTCTGGCGCGTCTGGCGCCCCGCGTCCCGGAACCGGGAAAGGGGGTGACGGTGACGCTGCGCCAACTTCAGTGGTTGCAAGCCGCGCGGGAAGCGGCGGAGCAATGCGATCTCCGCCGACTGCAGGACGCGCTTCAACAACTGTAGCGCCCGCCGGCGTCCCTCGCCCAACTCAGGGCCGGTTCCGCGGACCGCCGATTACCCGGCGCGATGCAACCGCCTCCGCTCGCGAATGATTTCGAACACCGCCGGCAGCACAGAAACCACAATGATCCCCATGATCACCATCGTGAAATTCCCTTTGATCCAGGGATGATTGCCGAAGCCCCAGCCGAGCAGCAGCAAGCTGACGATCCAGACCACTCCGCCGACCACGTTGTAGGCCATGAAGCGGCGGTAGGTCATTTTTCCCATCCCGGCGACAAACGGGGCAAACGTGCGGACGATGGGAACAAAACGGGCGATGATGATCGTCTTCCCGCCATACCGCTCATAGAAATCGTGAGTCCGATCCAGGTGCTTGCGGTTGAGGAACCGAACGTTTTCCCCCCGAAAGATCTTCGGACCCAGCCAGGCGCCGATCCAGTAGTTGACTGAATCTCCCAGGATCGCGGCGATCGTCAGGGAGATCATCAGCAAGGGGAGGCTCAGCCCGTTGGGGCGGGCGGCAAACGCCCCCAGTGCGAAGAGCAGCGAATCCCCCGGTAGGAACGGAGTCACCACCAGGCCGGTTTCACAAAAGATGACCAGGAACATCAGCACGTAGATCCAAGGTCCAAAGTCCTGGATCAGTGCATCCAGGTGTCCTTCGAGGTGCAGCACCCAGTCGAGCAGTTGACGGAAGAATTCCATGGAATGAGGGTTGGCTTTCAGAATCAATGGGTGCTGGAAGGTTGTGCCGCCATGCGCTCTTCGGGCGGGTGCGGACTTCCAGCGGTTTTGGGAATGAAGTGATATACGTCATAGCACTGGAGGTAGTAGTCGTAAAGTTCATTTCGATTTCGGCTGAGCGGATTCTGATGACTCTCCGTCCGGACTAATTCGTAGCGGGTGAGCATGCTCTGCATCCAGTCAGCAAATAGCGCCTCGTTGCGCGCCACCGACGCGGAATGAAAGTCAACGCAGCGCAGCGGTCGGTCGGCGCGGGCCACCTGCGAGGATGCCTCCCAGGCTCCGTTTCGGTGCGCCGGAGAGTGGATCCTCTGGTAACAGCGGAACGCCGTGTCAAAACTGCCGACGTGCGTGGCGAGTTGCAGATCGGTCCTCAGACAGACCGTGAGTTCATCGGGGGCCTCGTTCCAAAACCGCCGGGCGAAGTCATTGTGATCCCGGTCGGGGGCCAGCTTGTAGGGACGCATGAGATCGCGACCGGCCAGCCCAATTCCGATGAGGGCGCAACCTGCCAGGCAGGCGCCGCGTCCCGCATTCCTCCAGCGTCCTCCTTGCCATTGGCGACAAGCCAGTGCGACCCCCGCACCGGTGAGCAGGCAAATCGCCGGGGCCAGATATTGTGACAGCCGGGCATGCGATCCGTAGGGATAGCGCTGCAGCGCGGCCGCCGCCAGCGAGAGGCCGAACATTCCAAAGATCGCCACCGCCACCCCGCGCCGCTCCGACCGCCAGAACACTGCCAGTCCTGCCAAAAACAGGAGGCTGGTGAAGAGGCTCCCCCCATTCTCAGCCCCGATCGGATAGGCGAACATTTCTCCCGTGTGGACGACCGCCAGCCAGCCGATCAGCGACAGCGGTTGTCGCCAGGGGGGGAAGCCATCGGCCCAGCAGTCGGTCATTTCAGCGCGCGTCGCCTCATATTGCGCGGACAGGTTGAGTCGCATCATCCAGAAGAACGCCGCGGCCACCGCCAGGTTGAACGCCAGCCAGGCCCAGCGCTCGGATCGACTCGTGGCGGCGCGCGGCTCCCTCCACAGCGTCCAGGCGATTCCCAGACTGAGCCCTCCCGCCACGAAGACCGCGGTGAACGACACCGACATCACCAGCGGCGCCAGCCCCGTCAGGAGCCACAGCCAGCGGGTACACTTCCAAGGCGATCCGGACGGGGCCTCGCCGGCCTGCCGCGCGCGCCACCAGGCGACCGCCGCAGTCCACAGCGCCAGCGAGACGAACAGGTCCGTGGCGTAGGGTTTGACTTCAGCGCTATGCCGCACAGGGAAATACGCCACGGCAAAGATCGCCACCGCGAGCACCAGGGAGGTTCCGTGCAGCAGTCGCCGGGCGACGTGTCGAAAGAGAAACACGCTGCCGATCCCGCACAGAGTGGGAAAGAGCCGCAGTGACCATTCCGAAAAGCCGAGCCAGCGGACTGCCGCCAATTCGATCCACAAGAATCCCAGAGGCGCCACCTGGTTGTGATCCAAGGGGCGCAACAGGTCGGAAAAATCGCGATCCAGAAAGTTCGCTGCCAATTGGTACTCATCACCCCACAAGGGAAAGACGAGCAGGTAGCGCAGCAGTCGCAACGACACCCCCAGTCCCACAAACAGCCATGTCCATTGATCTGCAGAGAGCCGTTCGGCGAATTGGCTGAGAAATCGCAGCCAATCGGGAACGGGAAGGGTGGAGCGGTGACCCTCCCGCGTGGAAACCCCCTGCATGCCGCGACCCGTGGTAGAAGTGGTGGAACGGTTCAAAGCGCGGTCGCCATCAGAATTCGGTTGTCGAGTGCCAGGGGCCGCTACGAGCCCGTGGGCTCGTGAGCCCACTAGCCCGTGGTGGCAGCCGCGTGGCGTGGCTGCTACATTGGGGGTCATGCGCGGCGGGGGAGTTTAGCAGAGGATCGCAAAATTCCGGTAGACCAATTTGGAGCATGCCCCACTCCAGCGTGCTGGCCGGGAGGCGACTCCCCAGACGGTCGAATTGATTCGGTTGTTCCCTTGTGCCCGGTTCCCCAAACGGTTGGATTTTTGAGATGAACAGGTCGTGAAGGGTCCGGGAGTCAGAATCGATCTGGATGTGCGCCGGGTGTGGCTCTGCCCACGCTGCGGCAAGCGTTCGCGGACCGTCGGCGGGGTGACATCGCAGCGGTGCGGATGCGTGGACGGGGGGGCCTGGATGACGCTTGAGCCGCCGCAGAAGCGCGAGCCGTATCGTCCTCCTCCGCGAGACCCTGCCGAGCCGGAAGAGGTCGATCCGGACGACGATCCGATCACTCCGCCTGACACCAGCGAGAGTGCGGAGATCGCACGGGCGAGTGAGACTGCTCCTGGGGATGCGGAACCGACGACTCCCACCCCATCCCAGGCCGGAACCACGGACGAGACTCCGCCATGCGACGTGGAGGGGCCTTCTCGGAACGCCGAACCGACCGAGACCTGATCGCTTCCCTCCCCCCCAGTTGCGGATTCCCCGGCGGCTCTTGCCGCTTCCCGTTGATCGATCGTGATCCCCCCGACCTCCATGCTCGACTCCGAGATCGTCATCCGCGGCGCGCGAGAACACAACTTGCGCAATGTGTCGCTTCGCCTGCCGCGCAATCAGTTGATCGTCATGACCGGCGTGAGTGGTTCGGGGAAGAGTTCTTTGGCCTTCGATACGCTGTATGCCGAAGGGCAGCGGCGCTACGTCGAGTCGCTATCGAGCTACGCGCGGCAATTTCTGGGGCAGATGCCCAAGCCGGAGGTCGATTCGATCACCGGCCTGGCGCCGTCGATCTCGATCCAGCAGAAGACGGGGGGCCGCAATCCGCGGAGCACGGTCGGAACGATCACCGAAATCTATGACTACCTGCGGGTGCTGTTCGCGCGGGTCGGTCAGGGATTCTGCCCGCAATGCGACCGTCCGATCACCGCCCAGACCCGCGAACAGATCGTCGAGAGTCTCCTGAAACTTCCGGAAGGAACGCGGTTCCTGATTTTGGCGCCGGTCGTTCAACGGCAGAAAGGAGAATACCGCGATCTGTTTCAGGACTTGCTCAAGCAGGGGTTTCTCCGGGCGCGGGTGGATGGACGATTCGTGTCGCTGACGGAGGATTCACAACTGGATCGCCAGATGCGTCACACGATCGACGTGGTGGTCGATCGCTTGAAGGGGGGGGCTGTCGGGAGAACTCGCCTCGCCGAGGGGGTCGAGACCGCGCTGCGGCTGGGACAGGGGAGCCTGATCGTCGCCATTGAAGAGCCGGACCGCACGGCGTCTCGGCGGGACAAGAGCGACTTTCCGGTAGAGGAAAAGCCGCGAAACGCCGCCGAGGCGGATCCTTCCACGGAGGCGTCCGGCAAGCCGCGCTCCGGTCCCTCCCGTCGCGGGGCCGCGCGGGGGGATGCCGTACCGTTTCGGGATCGGCTGTACAGCGTCCGCTATGCGTGTACGCATTGCAGTGTCAGTTATGAACCCCCTTCGCCGCAACTGTTCAGTTTCAACAGCCCGCAGGGGATGTGCACCGATTGCAACGGCCTGGCGCAGCGTCATGATTTCGATCAGAGTCTGTTGATCCCCGACGATCGATTGTCGCTGGCCAAAGGGGCGGTGGAACTGATCGGTCGACTCAAGGAGATCGGCCGCTGGCGTCGTCACATTTTCGAGGGGGCGGCGCTGGCGCTCGAACGCGAACATGGCCTGGAGGAAGGGAGCGTCCTCACCACCCCGTGGCGCGACTTGCCCGAGACAGTCCGCGAGAAAATGCTGTATGGCACCGGGGATCGGAACATCACGTTCCAATGGAAGCACCGCGGCGGGGTGTGGAAACAT
>JBJXGA010000168.1:0-3133 GCA_046152955.1 Planctomycetales bacterium
TGCTCCTGAAGTGCAGCGGACCAGTCTGGCGAGCGTGATCTTGCAACTCAAGGCGCTCGAGTTCGGCGAGATCGAGCAATTCCCGTTCCTCGACCCGCCCCGTTCCGACGCCATCAAAGATGGTTACAAAACGCTGTTTGAATTGGGGGCGCTCGACGAGGCGAATCGACTGACACCGCTGGGGAAGCGAATCAGCCGCCTGCCAGTGGATCCCCGCGTCGCGCGGATCGTAGTTGCAGGCGAGGACGAGAACTGCCTGTCAGAAATCCTGATTCTGGCGGCAGCGCTCGAACTCCAGGATCCGCGTGAGCGCCCGCTCGATAAGCAACAGGCGGCCGACGCCTGCCATGTCCGCTTTCAGGATGCCAGTTCCGATTTCCTGAGTTACCTCAAGCTGTGGGATTTCTTTGACGGATTGAGACAGAGCTTGTCGCGCGGCCAGTTGCGCAAAGCGTGCCGCCAGAATTTTCACTCCTACAATCGCATGCAGGAATGGCTCGATGTCCACCGGCAATTGCTCGACCAAGCCTCGGAACTGGGGCTAAAGCCCCGCGCGCGACGCAACGACGCTGCGGCGATCCACCGCGCCTTGCTGACCGGCTTGTTATCGCACGTGGCGATGAAGGGAGAGGGAACAGCCTACACGGTCGGCGGCGGTGGGGAGATGTTTTTGTGGCCCGGTTCCGGCTTGCTTGCCGACAAACCCAAGTGGGTTGTGGCCGCCGAGCAGATCGAGACGAGCCGCCGATACTTGCGCACCATCGGAAGGATTGATCCCGGCTGGATTGAGCGGCTTGCCGGCCATCTCGTCAAGCGCTCCTACAGCGAACCCGCCTGGGACGCCAAACGAGGCTGCGTCTGCGCCTTTGAAAAGGTTTCCCTGTCGGGACTGCCGATCGTGCCGCGCCGATCCGTGAACTACGGCCCGATCGATCCGGTCCTCTCCCGGCAGTTGTTCATTCAGCACGCGCTGGTCCAGGGAGAGTTTGTGACCCAGGGAAAATTCCGCGAGCGGAATCAGCAGCTCATCCAGGAATTGGAGGGACTGGAGACTAAGGCCCGTCAGCCGGGGCTGCTCAAGGACGAAGAGGCCCGCTACGAGTTTTTTGATCAGCGGATCCCGGCGGAGGTGTTTGACGGTCCGCGATTTGAGAAATGGCGGAAAAGCGTCGAACCCCAGCAGCCGGATCTGTTGATCATGACGCGGGCCGATCTCCTGATGGAAGAGGCCCCAGCCATTCGCCCGGCCGATTTTCCGGATGCGGTGACGATGCAGCATCTGGAACTCCCGCTGGAGTATCGGTTTGATCCCGGAAACGGGGAGGATGGAATCACCCTCACGGTTCCGATGCAGGGGCTGAACCAAATCGACCCGCGCCGACTGGGGTGGCTGGTGCCGGGACTCCTGGCCGAGAAGGTGACAGCGATGATCAAGTCGCTCCCCAAAGAGGTGCGGCGACAACTCGTCCCGGCGAACGAGACGGCGCAGCGCGTGCTCCGCGAACTGAAATTCGGAGTCGGAGACTTCGCCACCGAGTTGGCGGCGCTGCTCAGCCGAATCTCTGGAGAAGCGATCGGTCCCGAAATGTTCAACACCGCCTTACTGCCCCCCCACTTGCAGTTGAACATCCGCGTCGTGGACGGGGGCGGAGCCGAGCGCGCAGCCGGTCGAGACTGGCAGGCACTGCGGGCTTCGCTGGGTGCCGAGGCGTCGCGGAGCTTCACGCAAATGTCGGCCGACGATCCGCGGTGGAAGCGGGAAGGGCTGACCACCTGGGACTTCGGGGACTTGCCACGGGAAGTGGAAGTATCGCGCGGGGCGGTCGACCTGAAGGGCTATCCCGCGCTGCTGGATGCGTCGACGTCGGTTTCGCTGCGACTGCTCGATTCCGCCGAGCGGGCGGCGTCCGAATCGCGCCGCGGATTGCGACGGTTGTTCGTCTTGAACCAGGGGCGGGAACTGAAAGGGCAAGTCAATTACCTGCCGGGAATTGAGCAATCCTTGATGCTGGGAGCGACGCTGGAAGGGGCCGGACAACTCAAGTCACAGTTGGTCGACTTGCTGGCCGACCGGGCGCTGTACGGGGACGGGACTCGCCAGTTGGCGCGGCGGCCGGTGACGCAACTGGAATGGAACGCCCTCGCACGGGCCGCAGCGTCGAGGATCGGCCTGGCGGTTCAGGACGTCACTTTGCTGCTGGAACCTTTGATGAAGGCCTATCAGGAGGCCCGCTTGGCGGTCGAGAGGCTGGGAGCCGCCCCCCCGCTGCAATCCGCCCGGCAGGACGCGCGTCAACAATTGACCGCCTTAACGCGACCGGGATTCTTGACAGCCACTCCCTGGCCGTGGCTAATGCAGTTTCCGCGGTACTTTCAAGGGATCAAATCGCGGCTGGAGAAGCTGAAAGGGGGAGGCCTGGCGCGCGATCAGCGAGGCTTCGAGCGGGTGGCGGCGTTTCTGAGCCTCTACCGCGAGCGGACCGAGCAACATGCCGCACGGGGAATTCAAGATCCCCACCTGGAGCGGTTCCGCTGGCTGCTGGAAGAATTCCGCGTCTCAGTGTTTGCTCAGGAATTGAAAACGATCGAACCGGTTTCAGAGAAACGGCTGGAAGAGCAGTGGCGCAAGGTGGCGACTTAGACAGGACGCTCAGCAAACTCCGATCGTCACCGTTCCGTCAGCGTTCGGCACGAATCGGCGGTATACGTTCGCTGCGGGTTTGTTCCCTGCTTGATCATCTGCCGACGCGCGGCTATACTTTGCAATACAAAGTTCAATGTGTTGGTTGGAACCCTCCAATGTCCGATGCAGGCGATTCCGTGACTATCAAAATGCCGACCGACGCGTCACCGATGACGACTGCAGTCCGTGCCGCGGGGTCGTTTTGCGTCATCCTGCATGACGTGACGCCGGTGTTTGCCAGCGAAGTGAATTCCATCCTGGAACAACTGGCCCCGGTCGTGGGTGAGTCGTTGGCCGGGGCTGTCGTTCCCTGCTGGCATGGCAACCACCCGGATGCCGCTGGTCGGCGATTGCTGCGGAAATGGTCTACGCTGTTTGGCGACGTCCTGTGTCATGGGTTGACCCATCGCCGCGAACGAAGGCCGGGGGTGATTTCCTGGGCAACCGGCG
>JBJXGA010000177.1:0-17642 GCA_046152955.1 Planctomycetales bacterium
CAGCGACCAAACGAAACTTGCGGCGGATCCGTGCCTCGGCTTTCGCATCTTGCATGCGCCAGTCTTCGCATATTCCGCAACAATCACCAATAGCAAATTGTAAAGGTTATTTTTTCGCTCTGCCGAACGGCGCGGCAAGGACTGTTCAGCGCGGTGGTGGGGGACTGGTTGTATTGCTGGGGAGGCTTCAGCTATTCCGAGCCGTTCTCCTACGCCGACGGCTGGCGTCTGGGACGCGGTCCAGATGACTCCTGGGGCTGGGAGCCGCTTCCGCCGCTTCCCTGGAAACTGACCTCCAGCGCCCTGTGTGTGGTCGGGACGCGGATCTATGCCGCGGGGGGCGCGGATTACGATGGGGTCAAGGGATTCTACACCGAGCACGATCGGGCGGGTGCCATCCCGCGACTGGGAAGTCGGCTCCTGGCGTTCGAGACCACTCAGCCGGACAAAGGATGGGAACAGCTTCCAGAGTGTCCCGGTACGCCACGATTCGTCCACGCGTTGCAGACCGTCGGCGGGCAGTTGTACCTGATCGGCGGCGCAACGGGAGACCTGATGCGCGATGGGACCAGTTACGGATACTGCACGGTCGTCGACAACTGGCGCTATGACCCTGCGGCACGGCGCTGGAGTCGACTGCGCGACACGCCGGTCTCCACCGGTAACTTTCCCAAAAGCAGCAACCTGGTGTTCCGCGAGCGGTACATCGTGCTACCCGGCGGACATCAGTACCCCAAAGTGGCCGACCCCGATGGGTCGATTCGCGACAAATACGGCGCCGCCTCGCAGCGCCGTCCCGCCAGCGGTTTGCACAACGACGTCTTCGTCTACGACACGCAGACCGACCTGTTCGGAACCGCCGATAAATTGCCGATCGACAACAACCTCCCCATGTCGGCAATCCGCGAGGATCGTCTGTACCTGCTGGGGGGAGAAACCGGCGGCGGAGTCGTGGATGGCGAATACTACGGCCACCATCCCGATCTGTTCCTGATCGGCACGCTGCGCGTCATCGAGTGACCCGCACGCTGGGCGCCGGCAGCACGAAGAAGGGTGAGACCAGCCCGCGCAAAAGTGCCTCGATCAGAACCGGAATAGCGAGCCGGAGATCTGAATTTCTGTTTCAGCTCACCCCCATCCGCCTTGCGCGGATGGAGCGAAAGATTCGCTGGCTAGAACTGAGCCCGATCAAGAATAATCCCACGTGTAGAACCGCGCCCCCCTCCCCGCCGCAGTCAACGCTGGTGCGAGAGAGAATGCCATGCCGCGGCGGGGAGGGGGGAGCGGCTCATGAGCGCGGAAAAACGGGTGTCAGGCGTGTGTGTAGCTGCCAGGCATGCCTCCGCTGGCACAAGGCCAGCGGGGGGCGGCGTATCGGAAGGAGATGCGTTTTCCGTCTGCCAACGGAACAATTCCTGGATCAATTCACTTCACTGCCGCGTCTGACGTTTGCACAGGCCAGTCCCAGCCTATTTGTCGGCGTCAGGGTCGATGGCGGTGCCTGACAATTCGTGTATGATTCGGTCGTGCCGCTACGGCATCCTTGTGAACTTCCCTGTCCTGAAATTTGAATTCCCGCAAGCCCGCTCATGTCCAGCACTCTTCTCAAAGTTGACGGCGCCGTGGCGCAAACACTGGAGCTTTCGTTTGACGATCTGGCGGCGTTTCCTGCGGCCGATCAGGTTCCGGATGTGAGCCGCTTTCATCCCTCGCGTCAGGGGGATGGAGTGACGCTGGAGTCGATTCTGCGGCGCGCGGCGCCGCACCCTTCGGCGACGTATCTCACGCTGCACGCCGCGGCGGATGACTTTCACGCCAGCGTCCCGCTGGCCGCGGTGCGGGGGGAAGGGATCGTCGTGTATCGGTTCCAGGGGGCCTCGCTGCCGGTGAAAAATGGAGGGCCGATCCGCTTTCTGATCAAGGATCCTGCCGCCTGCCATACCGACGAACTGGATGATTGTGCCAACGTGAAGTTCGTCGATCGGATCGAATTGTCGGTCGGACGCGGGCTGGATACGCGGCCGGAGGATGAGGACGAGCATGCGCGGTTGCATGGAGGAGGATGAATGCGGGGGAATTTGATTTGAAATTTCAGATCTCAGATTTGAAATTTGAAATTTTCTGAAGTGGTGGGATGCGCGGATCGGAAATGCAAACTGCGAAATGAAAGATGAAAAGTGCAAAATAAGAATTGCAGAATGGCTGTTTGGGACTGGTGGCAGGGAGCTTTGATCTTGAATGAGGGAGAACGGAATGGCTGAGCGCTGTTTTCTTGCGGTGGACTTGGGAGCGGAGAGTGGGCGGGTGGTGGCGGGGTTGTTTGATGGGGAGCGGCTGCGGCTGGAGGAGATCCATCGATTTCCCAATGGGGCCGTGCCTGTCGCCGGGACGCTGCGCTGGGATGTGCTCCGGTTGTGGAGCGAGATTCAGGCGGGACTTGCCAAGGGGGCGCAATCAGTCGGCCAAGAGGCGGTCTCGGTCGGGGTCGATACCTGGGGGGTCGACTTTGTGCTGCTCACCAAAAGTGGCGAGATGCTCGGTCAGCCGTACCATTATCGTGATCCCCGGACGAAGGGGGTCATGGAACATTGCTTCTCGCGCGTCCCGCGCGCTGAAATCTTCGCCACGACCGGGCTGCAGTTCATGGGGATCAACACCCTCTACCAGTTGGTCGCCATGCGGCAGGCCAATCCCCGGTTGATGGATCTGGCCGATCGATTTTTGATGATGCCCGATCTGTTTCACTGGCTGCTGTGCGGCAGCCAGGTGGTGGAGTTCACCAACGCCACGACCAGCCAGTGCCTGGATGCCACGACGCGTCAATGGGGGCTGGAAATGCTCGCGCGGCTGGAGATTCCGGGGGGGATGTTTCCCGAGGTCGTCTCACCCGGCACGCGCCTGGGGCCGCTGCGGAGCGACGTGGCGGAGCGCTGCCGATTGCCGCGACTGGAGGTGATCACACCGGCGACCCACGACACAGGTTCAGCGGTGGTGGCCGCGCCGACCGATCAGACCGGCCGGGCCAATTGGGCTTACATCAGCTCCGGAACCTGGTCGCTGATGGGGCTGGAATTGAATCAGGCGGTGCTGACGCCGCAAGCACTGGCCTACAACGTCACGAATGAGGGGGGATCGACGGAACGTATCGGTTGCTGAAGAACATCATGGGGCTGTGGCTCGTTCAGGAATGCCGCCGCGCGTTTGAACGGGGGGGGAAAGCCTGGAGCTATGCCGATCTGGCCCGACTGGCGGCGGCGGCGCCTCCCTTTCGGTCGCTGGTCGATCCGGACGACGGGGCCTTTCTGGCGCCTGCGGAGATGCCGGCCGCCATCACCGGCTGGTGCCAGTCGCGGAGCGAACCGATGCCGCAATCCGAAGGAGAATTCGTCCGCTGCGCGCTGGAGAGCCTGGCGCTGAAGTACCGGATGGTGCTGGGGTGGCTGGAAGAACTGGCGGGTTCGAAGGTGGAAACAATCCACATCGTGGGAGGAGGGTGCCAGAACGAACTTTTGAATCAGTTCACGGCCAATGCCTGCGGAAGGCCGGTGGTGGCCGGGCCGGTGGAGGCGACCGCCTTGGGGAACGTGCTCGTGCAGGCAAGGGCCTGCGGCGCGCTCTCGTCTCTGGGAGAAATGCGACAAGTCGTTCGCGCTTCCAGCGATCTCAAACGGTACGAGCCGGCCGACCAATCTGCCTGGAGGGAGGCATACGGTCGGTTTTGCGAATTGCTGAAACGCCCGGCCTGACGACGGTCATTCTTCGGGCTGGTCGCGGTCTTCCGGCTGGTTGCGGTCGAACTGCGCGGCGATCTGCTGCCCCACCAGTCGGATGAACGCCTCGTCCATCGTGATCCGCGTTCGGATTCCATCCTCGATGGGACGCGCCTCAATTCGCAGCGCGTCTCCCCCTTTGGAGAACGCGCCCCGCGCACGGGCCGCAAACCCCTCGCGCTGATTGGGATCGAAGATGTCCATCCAGCGGTTGAAATTCATGACCATTTGGAAGGGAGCGGAGACGACACCTTCGGCGATCGGCTGGTCCGCCTTATCGATGGCGCGCCGCAATTCGGTCGGCGTCACCTCCGGATTTCCCAGCGCCAGCCAGAATATGTCATCCCCAACCCCCAGATAGAGCTTGGGCTCCCCGCCATAAATCCGTTTGGCTTGGCTTCCGGTCTGTTTGAACGCCAACCGATGGACGTCAACCCCCTGATGCGAAAAGACGTTGAGCTTGACCTCTTGCAGGGCGTCGTTGCCATTCAGTCGGGTAAGGATTTCACTCAAGGCCCCCGACAGGGTGACGGCATCGGACACCCGGACACCCCCGATCAGAACGAATCCGGTGGAGGGTTCTCCCTGGAATTGAAACACCGCGTCCAGCGTTCCGGAATCGCCGGTGGCTTGCAGCACCTGGATGAGCCGGTGGATGGCGTCGTCTCCCGACTCGGCTCCGGACGCGTCGGCATCTCCATCCGTCGCCGCAATGCTGCGGAACAGTTGCACTTCCGTCGCCGAGATCATTTCCCGGAACATCTTGCGGGCCGACTTGTCGAGCCTCCAGGCGAACGAGGCGGTGAGCGGATTCTCGGAGGACAACAGGTTGGCGAACCGGCTGCGGTTGCCCTTGAGCTCATTGAAATACTCGGCAAACTCGCTGCCGGGGGTGGCGGTCACCACGATTTCCAGCGCCGCGGTCTTGTCTGCCGCCGACACGCTCCAGCCGATCGTCAGCGTTTCTCCCTGCGTAATGAGCTGTTCGATCACCTCCTGGTTGCGGACCGCCGCGGCGCGGCGCATCTTGTGCGCGGCGACCGGTTCGTTGTCGCGGCGCTGCAGGTTGTTCTCGTTGTTGGCGCGCATGAGGGTCAGAAACAGATCGCGCGTGGCGGGGGCGATGCTCTTCAGATTGACCGACACGGAGAGGTCATAGGCGCGGGAGAGTCCCCCCGTCATCCGGGCGGGGTCGCGAAAATCGCGATCGAGGGCCGCGGAATTGTCCGCCACAAACGCATAGCCCCCCTGGACGCGGCCGTGAATCGTTCTCCCCCCCACCTGCAACTCCAGGCGGTCCTCTCCGACCCGCTTGGTGGTGACTGGCCCAACCGTCGCCGTCTTCAACAGGTCGTCGAGGTTCTTGACCGGGACGTAAGCCACCCCCTCGGGAGTGATCCCATTGAGGAACACCATAATCCCCATCGACTGGTCGCGGTCCAGCCCCTCCAGATCGTTGACCCGCCCCAGCGCTCCGCCGATCGTTTCTGACAGCTCCGGCCGCCCGGCGGTTTCAAACGTGACAATGGCCTGGTTGAGGAGCCGCTCGACGCTGGCGGCATTGATCACAATGACCGGAATGTTGGGATCCGGGTCCGCCTCCTGGGCCGGGGCCCGCGCTGGAGCCAGAAGGCATGCCGCCCACCAGAACGCCGTCACCCAGAGGGACCGGGGACTCGTCCACCGGCGGACTTGAAATGGACTCCCACGCATCGCGGCAACTCCTCAAGGGGCAACAAGCGGAACGCGCGTATCTTAGCCTGCACCGGCAATATACCCCAGGCTCCTGTCAAAAGTTGCAGCGATTTTCCGTGGGGTAAAAATGCGAACCGCCGGGTTTGCCCGGCGGTTCAGCCACTCGTGTCCCTGATCCTTGGGAGGAATCAGTTGTTTTTGCCGCCGCCCCCCCGGTTGCCTCGACCTCGTCCGCCCCGTTGGCCGAAGGCCGACATGTCGAGTTCGAACTTGGCTCCTTTCATCGTCTCGATTTGTTCTTTCTGTTCGTCGGTGAGGATCGCGGCGTATTCTTCATCCGCATTCTTCCGCAGCTCCGCCATTTTCTCGCGGGCTCCGGTGGGGTCGCCTCCCGGAGTGAACAGCTCGCGCATTTGCTTCTGAGTTTCTTCGGAAATGGTCTTGACCGCTTCATTTTGGTCTTCGGTCAGCTTGAGCGCTTTGGCGTGTTCGGGATTGGCCAAAACGGCTGCCAGTCCCTGCGTCTGCATGGCGAATTGCAACGAAATCTCCTTGAGTCGCTTGGACTGTTCTGGGTTCAACACCGCTTCCGTCTTTTTGTTCGTTTCTTCCATTCGTTTGCGCATTTCGGCGAAGGCCTTTTCGCGTTCTTCCTGGGACATCTCCTGGAAGTTGGCAAAGGCGCCCCGGCCCCCTCCCGCTGCCTGCGCTTCATCGCGGATGGTCTTCAGTTTCTCCTTTTGGGCGTCGTCCAGTTTGAGTTCCTTTTGAACTTGCTCGAGGTTGAGCAGCATCCCGCCCCCTCCACCCATCATCCCGCCAAAGCCGAAGCCGCCGCGGCCACCCCGACCCTGGCCCCCCCCTTGCCCCTGGGCCATCGCCGTGCCGGCGATCAACAGACAAACCGACATCCACACCATGCCTCGAAGTCCCAGGCGCATCATTGCCCCTCTCCTCATTGTGATGAAAGTACGTACAGTGGAACGCAGTGGTCGGCGTCAGTTTCCGCCAGGGATGCGACGCCATTTCTCCACACGGTGAATAAACACCGTCAGACTGTCAAGGGTATCGCGAAAACTGGCAGTTTCCCGCGTTATGGAGGAACCACCCGACCAGCCTGGCCGAAAAAAAGCGTCCCGGCTCCCCTCGGGGAACCGGGACGCTCGGCTCTTTTTCCTGCCGCTCTTTACGACAAGTACCAATCTGAGGAATTACTCAGACTGATGGCAACAGGCTGCCGTCTCCCTCGTGGAAGATTCGTTCGCCTGGCAGCAGGGAAGTCCAACCTGACAGCACTCAGCCCCTTCGGCACAGAAACTGGCGCTGGACGCAGACCGGGCCACCGCGGCCTGTTCACAGCAGGGAAGTCCAAGAGCGCAACATTCGGCCCCTTCGCCGCAACAATCGGAACCTGCCTGGCAACAGGCCAATCCCTCATCGCAACAGGCCAGTCCCGCAGTGCAACAGGTGGCGCGGGAATCAGCGTTGCAGCAAGCCAGACCGACTTGGCAGCAATCAGCTTCCCGACTGCAACAGTCCTGGGGACGGTTCGGAGCAAATCCGACCGCCGCCGCGGCCAGAGCCACAAACGCCAGGGGAGCCCCCACAATTTGAGTCAATTTGGACAACATGATTCATTTCTCCAGTTTGGAAAACCTTGGATGTTTGAGAACAACGCACGGAATTTCTCGGTCCGGATGGAATGCTTCCAACGAACCGGATCGAAACCGCGCGCAGCTCAACACAGCCAGACGCACTGGAGCAAATGTTTGGGTCGGCCAACCGCCTCACTG
This sequence comes from Planctomycetales bacterium, assembly GCA_046152955.1. GTDB lineage: Bacteria > Planctomycetota > Planctomycetia > Planctomycetales > Planctomycetaceae > SIAF01. The sequence continues at coordinate 7,259 of JBJXGA010000177.1, forward strand.
GTCTTTGCCCGATTCGGCAAACCGATTGTGTGGGGGTGAAACTCGGGAGCCCAGTCGGCCAGCGCCGTCCAGACATCGGGCACCGGGGGAATGGTTTTGGCCGCCGGAAGGCGATCGACAATGCAGCAGCAGGCTCTGGGAGAAACGGGACAGTGCGGCGTTTCAGTGGAAGGCTCGTGCCGATGCCGACAGCAGGCAGGGGACGACTCCACGGCACAACTGCGGTACTCAGCCGGAGTTTGCGCCGCACAACACCAACCCACCGGCAGGAGATTTCCGCACGCCAGCGTCAACGCCAGCACGGATTTCCAGATTCGAGGCCACATGTGTGCAGTCTCCCACAGCAGGTCAACCCAACAACATCATTGTACGGGTTTGCGGCAGTTTGGCAAGGTTTGTTTCCTGATACCTGCTCTGATGCCGCACCGCGGGAAAGGTGACGCCCGGTTTCACTCGGAGCGCCGCTCGCGAGGCCATTGGGTCTGTTCGAAGTACCGGCTGAGGGTTCGCACCCGATGCACTTGAAACGCGACGATACACCCGATCACTGCCAGGGCCACGACGAAAATCACCGGGTAGTGCGGTTCCGCGGTTGGTTCATTCCGCCACAAGAGCAGCAGGACGTAGGAGGCGGCGCTCGCCAGCGTGGAAACCGCAACCAGCCGCACGCTGAACCACAATCCGGAGGCGACCACCAGCAGCGGATAGCCGATCGTCAGCGGGCCGATTTCATCGGCCGCCAGGCTCAACACGACCATCAACAGCACCGGATCGATGATCGCCCACGCCAGACGCGCCATCTCTCCCCAACGCGGCCGCTGGAGCAACCGCTGGAACACCAGCGCCATCACTCCCCACACGGCGAAGACCAGTTTGATCTCGATGTGGTAAGCCCAATACCGGCGACTCATCAGATGCTGCAATTCGACAATCGTGGCGGCCGCCGCCAGGATCGACAGCCGCGCCACGAGGCCCGTGTCGCGCCGCATCCAGCGCCGCACCCGTTCCCCCACGCTGGCCGGCTGTGTCTCCAGCGGCTCACGACGCAGGACGCGCTCGAGTTCATCCGCCAGCGCCTTGGCCGTGGGAAACCGCCGCTGGGGATCCTTTTCCAGGCATTTCAAACAGATTCGTTCCAGCTCCTGCGGAATTCGGGAATTCAGCGCGCGGGGGCGCGGCGGCTCATTCTCCAGCACTTGCAGCAGCGTCGTCAGCGGATTCTCGTTCCGAAACGGGGGACGCCCCACGAGCATCTCGTACAGGATCGCGCCCAGGCTATACACGTCGCTGCGACAGTCGATCGCCGAGACCTCTCCGCGGGCCTGCTCGGGAGGCATGTAGCCGGGAGTTCCCAGAATGACTCCCGTCTGCGTCTGGTCGTGCTCCTCCTGGAACACCTTGGCCAGGCCAAAATCGGTGACGTTGGGGCTTCCCGATGGATCGATGAGGATGTTGGAGGGTTTCAGATCGCGATGAATGATTCCCTGGGAGTGGAGATAATCGACCGCGCGGGCCACGGCGGAGACAAGCCGCGCCGCTTCGTCGCTGGAGAGGGGGCCGGCCTTCAACAACTCCGCCAGACTCTGGCCGGGAATGTACTCCATCGTGAAGAAATGCTGGCCATGCACTTGACCAACTTCATGGATGCCGACGATGTGCGGATGGCGCAACTGACCGGCGGCTCGCGCCTCGCGCTGAAAGCGCTTCACCTCGGCCTCTCCGGCCAACTGGCTGGAGAGGATCATCTTGAGCGCCACCGAGCGCTGCAGCCCCTTTTGGCGCGCGCGGTACACCACCCCCATCGCCCCCCGGCCAATTTCCTCCAGCAGCTCATACGGACCGAAATCGCGCCCCTGGGGCAGGGAAGAAGAAGCGTCTGGCGGCTCTGATCCTGAGGAAAGCAGGGTCGCGTCCAGGCCATCGTCGTCCGTGGGATTTTCAGCCGCAGCGCCGGTTGCCCGCTGGACCTCTCGCGCCAGCAGCTCCAGACCTGCCAACCCCTGGGCCACCTCGGCCAATTCCGGGTGTTCCGCCAGCAGGTCGTCCGCCAGGTGCGTCTCACCGGACGCGAGCAACGACACGAAGCGCTCCACCAGCGCGAACAACGCCAGGTCATTCGGGTCCGCGTCTGGTTCTTTCATAGCGTGTGCTGCATCGCCTCCTGCAGCCGCTTCACGGCCCGCATCCACAACATCTGCACGGCCGGGCGCGAGCGTCCCATCCGCTGGGCCACTTCGTCAAACGGCAACCGTTGCAGGCTGCGGAGAATGATCACCTCCTGATAATCCTCGGTCAGTCCGGTCAGGGCGTCGGCCAACTGCAATTGCAGTTCCTGCCGCATGACGATCTGGCTGGGAGTGTCTCCCTCGGCCCCGGGTTCGGGAATGCCGCGCGAAGAATCATCGCCAGTCGGCCATTGGACTTCCCGTCCCACGCGGCGTTTTTCCACCTGGTGAAATTGCCGCACATAGTCGGCAGCGTTGTGCGTCAAAATTTGCCTTAACCAGGCGAGCCACTCGCCTTCCGTCTGACCCTGAAAGCGAGCCAATCCCCGATGAGCGTCGAGGAGCGTTTGTTGCACAAGGTCCGACGCGTCGACTTTGGCCTGGAGCCAACTGGCCATCTCGGCGCGGGCCATGACGGCCAGGTAGTTCCGGCAAAGAGCGAACAGTCGATCGCGGGCCGTGCCATCCCCGGCGCGGGCTTGCCTCAAGAGCTCCGCAACGCTGTTTTCCCCCGATGTCGCCATACTCCTGCCTGTTGGAGATTCCGGGAGCGCCCACCGGCCTCACGTTCGAGTCGAGGGGGCTCCTGGAAGGCGATTGTCGCTCCCGGCACCGGCGGGGTCAACGCCGCGACGCAAAAGGACTGCGGCAGATTCCAGTGGCAGCGGGAATGGCATTGAACACTAATACTGCAAGACCAGCCCCATGAATGGGCCTTGCATCTTCGCGTTGAAGGCGAAGCGATCGGTTCCGGTTCCCTGTGATTCATCGATATCCAGCACGCGATAGCCTCCCACGAGCGAGCAGTGGTCGGTCATTTGCCAGCTCAGGCCGGCGATCAGATTCCACGCCAGCGACGAAGAGGTGCCGATGCCGAACCCGCCCCAGTCGGCGCGAAAGAAAGCGTCGATCCCTTCAATAATTGGCGCGCGGCCTCGGATACCGACCACCAGATCGACCCAGGTGGCGTTTTGCCCCAGGGGAATGGCGGTTTGCGGAGGACCGAGCGGCGTCACAGTGACGCCATTGAAGAAGCTGTAGTACCGTCCCCCGCCGAGAAGGTCGATCGAATAGTTCTGCTGTTCAGTTCCCGTCGACGGAATCTCGATCAGCCGAAACACGCCGAGGATTTCGATCAGGGATTGTTTGAGATCGAGGTTGACCGTTCCTGCGGGGAGGGTCAGGGTCTCAGAAAAGCGGACAATATTGGTGTCCATGATCAGGCCAATGGGCCCTTTTCCCGACTCGAGATGCAGTTGCAGCGCGCCGTTGGCGTTGTGCAGGTTGCTGAGAACGTCCGACGGGTCGATGTTGACTTCGCGCGTCTGCCCGAAGCTGGTGATTTGTCCGTACAGCCCCGGGATCCAGGCATAGGGGGCGATGATCCACCAGGTGTCGCGGGTCGTCGCCGGTCCCTGCATCGCGGCGGCAGCCGAAGTCTCGCCCGGCCACGCCGTGGGGACCGCCGAACTTCCGTCGAGCAGGCCGCCGTCAACCTGCGGATCGCGAGCGCCGATCTGCCATGGCGATTCCGCACGCAATGCGGCGTCCGGCCGTGTTTCGGCGCCATCCAGATCATCGAAAATGCTTCTCCGCTGATCCTGAGCTGATACCGTTAAGGGAATCGCAACGACTGCCAGAACGAACACGACTCTTTGCAACGCTTTCATGAAGCCCTCGAACCTGAATGTGTCGGAGTAGGAATACCACTCGGTCCGCCATCTCCTCCAGCGGGGAGACATACAGACCTTGCCATCAGATCGTCAGGAGTTTTCGCGCAATTCAGCAAATTCGGTCCATTTCGGAGAACCGGCCCTGGGATTGCCTCGGAAGAATCGGCAAAACCGTTAAAGTTTGACAGTTTCAGCAGCCGATCTGATAGGAATGCGGAAGATGAATGGGCTGTGTTGGTGGTTATGGGGCGGGGTTTTCCATCCGGGAGTGGGGCATGTTGCGTTGGTTCCGCCGCCCTGGGAGCAAACGGCCTGTCCTGGCGGCGATCGCGGCTCTCCTTCTGCTGTTTCTGACTGGGCCACTGACATCGCAGTCGACAGGGGACGAACCAAGGATCCCACGTGAATCCCGTCCGGCGGCGCGCTCGCCAATCGAGCCGGCCATAGACTTCGACCAGCCACTGACATGGCCGATCGACGAGGACGCATCGACCCCCGACGAGTGGTTTCCGTTCACCTCTGCGTACTTTGACGAACCGCCAGATGACGCGGTCAGCGTGGAACGGCTGCTGTTTCAGGAACCGGAGGCGATGGTTCCCGAGTCGCTCCCCCCGATCAACGACGACACGGCGGAAGTCTATAGCACCGGGGAGGGAGCTCCCGTCGGATCCGAAGTCTTCGGGCGTCCCTCGTACCCGATCACCTACGATCGAGGGTTCCGATTTCGTCCGGACAATCCCGATGTGCCGCTGTTTGAATTGAAGATTCGGACCCAAAATCAGATTCGGTACACCGGGTTCGCGCGCGACGCCCGAACCTGGACCGACGGCGCCGGAGTCGTGCGCCCGGTGACGAACGTCAGCAATTTTCAAATTCCGCGCGGCCGGCTCATTTTCTCGGGATTCATCTTTTTGCGGGATCTGAGCTACAACCTGAACATCGATTACAACACCGTCAGCGCCAACCAGATCAATTTTCGCGCCTATTGGCTCGCCTGGCGATTCAACCGGGCCGTGACCGCCTACATTGGGCAAAGCAAGGTGCCCGGCAGTCGCGAGTGGCTGCTGTCGATCATGAACACGCTGGGCCCCGACCGCTCGATGGCCACCACGTTTTTTCGCCCCAGTCTCAGCCAGGGACTGTGGTTCACCGGCGAGCCGCTGGATGGCCTGTTTTACCACGCCATGATGTCCAACGGGTTCAACACGCTGGGGGCCACGTCGCAGCAGCTCAATTCGAGAATGACGTTTTCCGGATCCCTGTGGTGGGAGCCGTGGGGTGAATTTGGCTTGGGATATTCCGATTTCGAATGGCACGAGGCCCCCAGTCTCCGGGGAGGCTTCAGCCTGACGCACTCGCCCGAGCAGGGGCCGCAGGGGAGTCCCGACGCGCCGGAAAACGCCGACGTGCGGCTCTCCAACGGCACGCTGCTCACAGCCACTGGCGCGCTGGATCCGGGAGCAACGCTCAATCTCTACAAAATCGGCCTGGCGTCGATCGATCTGGCATACAAGTACCGCGGTTTGGGGCTCAGCGGCGAATACTTCTTGCAGAACATCTTTGGCCTGGGAGCCAACATGCCACTCCCGCAGTCGTCGATCTTTCAGCAAGGCGGTTTCATTCAGGGGGGGTATTTCTTCATCCCCGAAAAACTCGAGGTGTACGGTCGCTCGTCGTATGCCAGGAGCACGTTTGGCTTCGGCTCCGAATATGCGGGGGGCTTCAACTGGTTCTTCCTTCCCGGCAAACAAAACCTGCGGTTCACGCTGGATGCCGCCTGGCTGAATCACAACCCGGCCGACCAGAACCGAACCAATCTGCAAGCTGGCCAGACGGGATTGCTGGTCCGTTCGCAGGTGCAGTTGTTTTTCTGAAAGGGCGTCCGCTTGAGCTCAAAAGCCGATTCGCCGATGTGCGCGCCGAAGTCTCAGAACCTGCGTCCCCGCCTCTTTTTGACTCAGCAGCAACCCTGCGGACCTCAAGGCGCGTACTGACGTTCGGTACAGAGACTCTTGCCGATCCCCAGATGGTCCGGCCCTACAGTCGAACGTTCAACCGCATGCCAAAAACAAACGCATCATTGCCTTCGGTCTGCCGTGACAGGCTGCCGCGGATCCATTGAAAGTCTGGAGAGACCGCGATGGCCGGTGTGGCCTGCCACGAGTAATAGGCCTCGAAGACTTGGCCGTCGCGTGGACCAAAGAGGGCTTGCGGGATCGCACCGGATTCTGTCGAGATGCCCGTGTAGCCGTATCCGATGCCGAATCGGTCTCCCTTGTCGCGCCGGGCCCGCAACGGGCTTTCCCCTCCGATGCCAGCGCTGACGTGCCACGCCGAGAAGTTGGGATTTCCTGTAGCGCCATCGGCGATGCCGGCGCGTCCGAAAACTCCCCATCCCGGAGAGTGTCCGAGCTTCGTGGGGGGGCCATAGGTTGTGACATACTGGTCGAATCCATAGACGATCGTGTACGAACTCGGAAGCGTCTGAAACTGCGGCGTTCCCGGGAGTCCGGCTGTTCGGGGTAACTTGGCGGGACCGGCGCGAACTTGAGGTCTAGCAGTTCGACGTGTTTGTAGAATCCGCCGATATGTTGCTGGCCAGGCAGATCGAAGAATTGCGTGTTGAATCGAAGCTGCCCCATGATGATGGCGCCGGTGGAGAACAGACTCCCCAGATCCATGAAGTCGGTGGATCGCTCCTGCGGATCGATCAAGGTCAGACCGAAGGTGCCCCACTCCTGGGGGGAGGCGGCGCCGACGGCAAATGTCGAAATCGGAATCTGTGGGACGTACAGGGGATTGATGCAAAACGTCTGATTCAGGAACTGATCGCTCCCGTCGCCGCCGGCGAGAACATTCCTGTCAGCGATGGCGGGCAATCGTAACTTGCCAGCCGTCACGAGGAAATGCTCCGAGAGCGGCTGGACGATCGCGAAGTTCGTCACGAACAGAGTGCCGTCGGCTCCCGGGTCGACTGGCATCACCGCATTGAAAACCGCCGGCGTGACAGCACCCGTTCTAAACGAGACGTTGCCGAATTGCCCCCAGAGGTTTTCGAGCGTCACCAGGAACTTGCCGTGCTCCGGGCCGCCGAATTTGTCCAGCTCGACCAGCAGGTCATGCCGCGAGTTTCACGTGTAGTCGAACGTGTCTCCCACCCCCATTCCCAGATTGGCACGTTGCGGCGGCACCGGCGGACGAATGCCCCCTTCCACTCCGAAAAAGTACTGAGTGACTCGGCCGCGGTATCGGATTCCGTTATTCTGCAGGGCCGTTCTGCGACCCCGCCAGTCGCCGGTGAGCCGCCGGCGTTGGAAGATCCCCTTTCCTGCGTCCTGCGGGGGAGCGGGAGCGCGAGTGCCACTTCCGCTTCCCTGCGAGAGGGGCTCAGGGGAGACTCCTGCGTTTTCTGCCTCGAGCGAGCCATCGAACAGATGGTCGACCGGAGAGTCGACACTGGCGTCGACTGCGGCGTCGGAAAAAACATCGTCCGGATCAGCAGGCAATTTCGGATTGGTCTCTCCGACGGGCCCGAACGGCCCGAGTCCCTCGAAGACTTCTGCTGCGGGGCTGTCCGCGTCCTCCTGTCCCCAAGTCATCGAAGGGACGGCGGCGGCAAACAGCAACGGCAGCAGCACGAACGACTTCCGTACAGAGCTGATCATGCATGCGATCCTTAAAGTTCCCAGTACAAATGCACCGCGCGTCGAGTACTCCAGCCGGTCTGCCGAAGACCAGTGGCTGACACTTTGTTCGTATTGGATCGGTTCTCTGGGGACGTCATAGAAGTCAAATCCCGTATATCAGGAGCAATCGACCTCACCGGACGTTCAATTTGCCGATTTGTCAAAATACAAAGAATACACGGAATGGATCAAGGTGATCTGGTAGCGGTTCAGCCGTTCGAGATTTCAGCCCTGTTGCCCACAGCTTACCTTCGCAGTTCCCAGCCGATCATCAACAAGCTGGCCGCGGCGATCCAACTCCCCGCGACGCGAACGACGGTGCGCCGCCAGCCGTGGTCGTTCTTTACCGCGAAAGCGGCCACCAGACTGACTGCTGCCAAGACCGCAAGCTCACCAAGGCTGTCTCAACTCGATTCTTGCTTCATCGAGCGCGGGTAGTTGTCCCTCGGGATGTAACGTCGAACTACGTGGATCGTATTTCATCCCTGGCCTTGTTGTTTCGACAGAATTTCCAGGCAAGAGCCAACTCCCAAGGAAAGACAAGACGGGATGAAACTGGCCCACCCTTACCAGGCTGCTTTCAGCGTGCGCCAGAAACGGGTTTGTCACTTCGAGACTGAAAAAACCTGTTTCCAATCTTGCTTCATGTCCACGACGACCCATCCGTGCTGAGGCGCCTCGTCGAGCGCCCTGGCCAGGCGGCCGACATGCGAATCCCGGTCGTAGGCCGATTCACGGTCGGCGTCGGTGTGGTGGACGATCAGGCCGAAGCGCGGGCCTTTGCCTGACGTGGTCCATTCAAGCATCTCGAAGTCACCATCGGAGTTGCCAAACGCAGCGATGGGACGACGACCGATGTGCTGGTTGATGCCGACGGGCTTGCCGGCCTTGTCATCGATGAAATTGATTTCTGGCAGACGCGTGAGCACGGGCTTGCCGTCGTGGAGTTCAAACTTCGTTTTGATGCTGCTGCCGATCACCTGCTCGGGCGGGATGCCATAGACCGCCTCGGTCCACGGCCGCATGAACTCGATTCCGCCGCCGGAGACGATGAACGTCTTGAAGCCATTGGCGCGCAGGTAATCGAGCAGTTCGAGCATTGGTTGATAGACCATCTCGGTATAAGGCCGTTTCGTGACGGGGTGCCTCGCTGTCGCAATCCAGTCCTTCACGATGGTCTCGAATTCTTCGGTGGTCATGCCCGCATGGGTGGCCATGGCCATCTCTAACAGTCCCCGTTCGCCTCCCCGCAGAGCGCTCTTCACGTCTCCCTTGAGCACCCAGGCAAACGGCTCTTTTTCCTTCCATTCCGGGTGCTGAGGGGCGAGGGTCTTGATCCGGTCAAACGCGAAGAATGCCTGAACGTACAGCGGTTGCTCGGACCAAAGCGTTCCGTCATTGTCAAACGTGGCAATGCGTTCGGCGACCGGCACGAAATCCGGCCCGCCGGCTTTCGTCACCTTGGCGACGAAGTCCAGGATCGACTGCTTGACCTTGCCCTCGTTCCAGGAAGAGAGCGGCTCGGCGGGGGCCGACGACCACAACCGCTTCTGAGCGGTGCCAAATTCGCCGAGTTGGTAAACATCGACCGAACGAGTTTTGAAGGTGAACGACTGGAATGGCTCGGCTTTCAGCTTGTCGAGAAACGGCCGAGTGCCAAGACCGGTGGTCACGTGCGGGTTGAAGTTCTTGCCGCTGTGCTTGGGAACGAAAGCCGCGACGTAGTCAATCGTCGGCTGCGCTTGTGCGATGGTCTTGCCGTCCGGCCTCAGTGCGAACGCCTCAGCGGTTGCTTTCTCGGAATGGAACGGGGCCACGGCGTCGATCAACTTCTGTTGCAAGCGCAGCAAATCCGGCGTTGGTTCGATGACGATGCCGGCCAGTCCCAACTTCTCGACAGGGATGTCGTAGTGCCCCGTCGCGTTCAACTCCCAGATCGTTGGGTCTTCGTTTTTCAACACCGTCGCAACGGCGGCGTAAACTTTGTCCAAGTCGCTGGTCCGAACGAACCGCTGGAGGATGGTGACGTGGGGAGTGTGAGTGGCATCAAGTGCAAACCCGTTTGGATAATCCGAGCGGAGCCGGTCGTTGACCACCTTGGCGCGGTCCAACATGACATCATCGGGAGCGAGCAGGATGTCGATCGCTGTCACATCCGAAACGACTTTCGATCCTTGTCCGAACACTACCAGAGGACAAAGAAGTGCGAGTCCACAGATCGCGGACGCGAATAACGAACGGCGGGGCGTCATCATTGAGAACTCTCCGCGCTGCATTCTTGACATCCTGACGAATCTGGAGACTTGATGCGATTCGGCTGGTCAATCGTCCCAGCCATCGATTGGCGGAAGATCGGCTCCGCCAATCGATGAAGTGCACCGAACGGTCATTGGGCCTGCTCAGAAATCAACTTCATCACATCATCGAGATTGAACTTGGCGGGCTTCTGGCGCATCGGAAACTCCGCGAACGTCTTGAGGAAGCTTCCGACAATCACCTGGGCGGGCACCGCAAGGTAGATTCGCTCGATGTACCAGCGGTTGTAGTTGTTCGAGTCTGTGTCGGCGCGCTCGAACGGATCGGTGCGCAAGTTGAAGATCTTGGGGGCCCGCAGTGAGACGAATGGTTCAGTCCAGACCTGAAGCTGCCTTGCCCGTTGCTCGGCAAAGACCAGCTTCCATTGATCTCGGCGCATGCAGACCAGTTGGCCGTCGTCGCTGAAATAGAAGAACTCCTTGCGCGGCCCCTTGTCGGTTTCCCCCATCAGGTAGGGCAGGAAATTGTAACCGTCCAGATGAGC
>JBJXGA010000180.1:0-14972 GCA_046152955.1 Planctomycetales bacterium
CCAGGCAGTTCAGAACGCTTCACGTTCGTCAGCGGCAACAGCGGCAGTGTTCCGAGTCCCCCAGCCAGAATGACTTCCGGAGAAAGCTCCCACAATCGAATCACTTCATATTCGAATCTCAGGTTCAATTGTTGCCAAGGCAGCCTCTCTTCCACACGTCCGGTCATCTCCCGGCCGTCGGCCTCCGGTCGGAGCAGAATCGCCACGCTCCGCACCGGGATCGAATGCCGATCCCACAGCAGCACGTTGTACCGCAGGAGGCGACGCCCCAGAAGCGCGTCATAGCTGGTTTGAAATTCCAGATTGAGAATCCACGGGTCCGGCTCTTCGACCCGCAGTACTTTGTCCGCCGACGACGAGACAGTCGACACGTCGGCGTCAATGACAGACACGGGAACCGATCAATCGACTCCCAGGAAATAGGACCAGTCTTTCCGGAATGCTTCCGGAAGAAACTTGAGAACCGCATCGTAGGGTTTGGGCATGATGCACGGATTTTACGGAACGACCGCCGACCTTGCCAAATGACTCTGAATGCACCGCCACCGCCGCCCCCATGATTCATGACGATGCCCTCAACTCGCTTGACATCGAGCAAGCGGGGCGCAAGCCAGTCACGCCAAAATCTCCTCCACGACTTCCCCTTCCACGTCGGTCAATCTGTAGTCGCGCCCCGCATGTCGGAACGTCAGGCGGTCGTGCTGCAATCCGAGCAGGTGCAGGATCGTGGCATGAAAGTCGTGGACGTGGACACGGTCCTCGGCAACGGCGATCCCGTATTCGTCGGAGGCGCCATGCACGATCCCCGATTTCACGCCGCCGCCGGTCAACCAGGACGAAAAGACCTGGTGGTGGTGTTCGCGCCCTTTGGCGTCGGCCTGTTCGTGATAGGGGGTTCGGCCGAATTCGGTTGTCCAGACGACCAGCGTCTCGTCAAACATCCCCCGCTGTTTGAGATCTCGAAGCAGGGCGGCGATCGGCTGATCGACGTTTTTCGCCAGCCGGATGTGATCGTTCATGTCGCCGTGTGAATCCCAGTTGTTCGAGGAACCGGTATCGATGACTTCGATGAACCGCACCCCCCGCTCCGCCAGCCTGCGGGCAGCCAGGCATTGCCAGCCGAAGCCGGTCTGCTGACCGCGTTCCAGGCCGTAAAGCTGGAGCGTGGATTGCGTCTCCTGAGCGAAATCGAAAGCGTCCGGAGCGGCGGCCTGCATCCCGAATGCCGTTTCGAGCGCGCGGATGCGGGCTTCGAGCGCCGCGTCTCCGGGCCGAGCCGCCAAATGCCGACGATTGGCTGTGGCAATCAGGTCCAGCTCCAGTCGCTGCAAGTCGGAGGTGGCGGTCCTGCGCTGGACGTTGGCGATCGGCGTCGGGCCGGGAACGACCTGCGTTCCCTGGTGACAGCCGGGAAGAAAGTCGGCCCCCCAGGTTTGCGCCCCGGCGTACGGCGCAAACGGCGCCAGAACGATGAACGAGGGGAGGTTCTGATTCTCGGTTCCCAGGCCATAGCTGACCCAGGCTCCCAGGCTGGGGCGGGCGAATGTCCAGGAACCGGTATGAATCCCCAGCGTTCCCTCGTAGTGATTGGTGTGATTCGACTCCATCGAGCGGATCACGCACAGGTCATCGACCACGTCGCGGAGGTGCGGAAACAGGTCGCTGACCTGCGTGCCGCTTTGCCCCCCCGGACGAAATTCCCACTGCGGTTTTTTCAAGAACCGCTGGAACTGCCCCAGCTTCCCCTGCCAATTGTCGACAGTGATTGTCTGACCGTGATCAGCGAACAGTTTCGGCTTGGGATCGAACGTGTCCACGTGAGAGACTCCGCCGGTCATGTAGAGGAAGATGACCCGCTTCGCACGAGGAAAGACATGCGGTCGCCTGGGAAGAAGCGGGTCGTCCGCGACCGGAGTTTCCCCCCCCTGGAGTGCCGCCAGGATGCCCCCCAACGCTATCGAAGCAAATCCGCCGGCGGCATGTTGAAACAATTCGCGGCGGGTGAATGATTGTAGAAACTGATCCATGTTAGTTCTGGTAAAGATGGTTGCGTTTCAACGGAGGCATTGGATTGCGTCTGGCATTGGTCAGTCGACAAACAGAAACTCATTCCGCGCGAACAGCGTTCGGGCCAGCGCGGCCCAAGCCCCAATTTCAACTTCCGAGGCCGGTGTCCCCTGAGCCTGCAATTGCCCGGTGTACGATTCAAGAAACGAGCCGGTTCGCACGATCTCATCGTCGGTCGGCAGGCGGGCCAGCGTCGCTTCATAGGCTGCGGCCAATCGTTGTCGGGGGTCAGCATGTTCGGCGCAGAGCCGAGCGGCGAATCGTTGCGACTGTTCGTGGACGAACGGGTCGTTCATGAGAAACAGCGACTGCGTCGGGACAGTCGTGGCGTCGCGATGGGCCGTGCTGGCGTTCGTGTCGGCGCCATCGAACAGCGACAGGAACGGGTGACGGCGGATGCGCTGCTGCATCAGGTAGATGCTGCGGCGATTGTGGTCGTAGACCGCGGCAAACGGATTGTGCTGCGAAAAGCCCCACGTTCCCACCGCAGGAAAGGGATGTGCTTCTCCCATCGTGGGGTCGAGATGGCCGGCGATGGCGAGCAGCGAATCGCGGATCGATTCGGCATCCAGCCGCTGCCGACGAAAGCGCCAAAGTAACCGGTTCTCAGGATCGATCTCGGCGGCGGCGGGATGGTCGTCGCTGGCGAGCTGATAAACCCGCGACAACATCAGCAGGCGGTGCATCGCTTTGATCGACCAACCGCGCCGCTGAAATTCGCCGGCCAGATGCTCCAACAGTTCAGGGTGCGTCGGGCGCGCTCCACGTTCTCCGAAATCGTTTTCGGTCCGCACCAGTCCGTCGCCAAAATGATGTTGCCAGATCCGATTTACCATGACCCGCGCCGTGAGGGGGTTTTCAGGGCGAGTCAGCCAGTCGGCCAGTTGCCGCCGCCCGCTGCCGGTTTCGTCGAGGGGAAGGAAATCTCCCCCCAACGCGGCGAGGAACCGGCGCGGGACTTCGTCGCCGGGTTGCTTTGGTTCTCCCCGTTTGTGAACGCGAGCGTTTTTGCCAAGCCCGTCGGCAACGGCATATAACACAGGATAGGGGCCGCGCATTTCGAACTGGCTCAAGCTTGACGTGGATTCCGCCAGTGCCCTGGCTCGCTGTTCAAGGGCCGTCCTTGTCGCCGCCATTCTTGCAGTCACCTCGGCCGGGTCGGTGGGAATCCCTGCGACATCGGCTGTCAGCCCGCGGTCGTCTCCGGTCTGATAGAAATACCAGACTCCCTTGCGACCCTGAAAATCAGCATGCGGGTTCCCCTTCCCCTCAGCCAGTAGATCTGGAACCAGATCCCGAACGAGGTTCCACGACCGCTGCTCTCCGCCGAGTTCGCTGATTTGCCATTCGACCAGCGTCAGATCGCAGCCGTGATTCTGCTTCGGAAGGACGACCAGTTGCAGGAGGTCTCCCGGCTGGACGCTCAGTTGTTGGAGCCGCGCGCCGCCGGTCCCCGAGGCAAATTCCTGCCGTCCGGCCCTTTCGGTTTGACCGGTCGCCAGTTCCGCAGCCTCCTCTTTTGACAACCGATCGATGGCCCAGGCGGTGCTGTCGCCGCACTCGATGTGTGCGTGCGCCACGGAACCCGTGATGTGGACTTCGCCGGCGATCGGGCTCCGCCACGCCACCGCCACCCCCCCTTTGGCCGGCGGATGGACCGCCACGCTATGCGGTGGCATCGTTCCGGGAACTTGAACCGTATCGGCAGTACTGTTGACCATCACAATCGGTTCGGTGGTTTCGGCGGTCCGCCAGACATGGATTCCGGCTCGCCCATCGGCATCGCGTACCGGCTTTCTGAAGAGCCGCGTCTGGATCAACCAGAGGAACGGATTGTCATCGCCGACCGCCGGGGCGCCACTTTCAGCATCGGACTTCAAGCTCTCCAATCGAGCGGCCAACAGCGCGAACTCGGCCTGGAGCTTGCGTTGGTCCTCTTCGAGCGCTTTGTGCCGGGAACGGAGCGAACTCAATGTGGCGTCATAGTCTTTCTGGAGACTCTCCGCCTCCTCGGGGGAAGCCGCGGGGACAAAGTCGCGTGGCCGCTTCTTTTCTTCCGATCCGGGAAAGGCGTATTTGGTGCTCTCGAAGATGCCATACAGAGCGTAGTAGTCGTCCATGCTGACCGGATCGTACTTGTGATCGTGGCAGCGGGCGCAGCCCAGCGACAGCCCCAGCACCGCTTGTCCCAGCGTATCGATCGTGTCCTGGATCGTCAGGTGATGGTAGTTCTCCGGATCGAATCCGAACCGCCGCGAGATGGCGATGAAACCAGTGGCGGTCACCAGGTCGGCATACGCGCCGCGGGGGGCGGACCGGGCCAGCAGATCCCCCGCAATCTGCTCGCGGACAAATTGATCGTACGGCTTGTCGTCCTGGACCGCCCGGATCACCCAGTTGCGGTATCGGTACGCCTCGCGAACAGGGTAGTCGGCGGTCTCACCGGCGGTGTCGGCGTAGCGGACCACGTCCAGCCAGTGCCTCCCCCACCGCTCGCCGTATGCGGGAGAGGCCAGCAGCCGGTCGACGACACGGGAAAACGCCTCAATCGAATCATCGGCGAGAAACGCGGCGATCTCCGCGGGAGTCGAGGGGAGGCCGGTCAGATCGAATGTCGCGCGGCGAATCAGCGTCCGCTTGTTCGCATCACCGACCGGCCGCAATCCAGCCTCCTCCAGTTTCGCCAGGACGAACCGGTCGACCGACGACTTGGGCCACGACGAATCGTTGACCGCGGGCTCCGGTGGCTCAGTGACCGGCGACATTGACCAGAAGCGAGGCGCCGAGCCGGGCTCATTGGCTTGTGCCGGGAACCGGCAGATGAGCAAAATGACCGCGACGGCACTGAACAGCGCAGCAGCCGAGCGCCGGTCGCAGTCCGACCACGGGCAAGAAGGGTTTAGCGCATTTCTCGTGGGATCGTTTCGCATTCCATGATCTTACATTCTGACGGAGGGCTTGGCGACAAAGAGGGGCGGCCTGCGTCCGTTGAGCGATCACCGAACGCGGCGCAAGGAATCGCGCTCGGGAATTTTCCTGGCCAAACCGTGTCGTGCGCCTCCATCGCCCGTTGCGCCGGAAAAAAGTTGTCGCGGGGATTTGAATGCTGCTATGATCCAGTCTTGGTTCTTCGTGCCGCCCGAACAGACGAGTAAGAATTCGGTTCGACAAATCCAAACTCCGACGCGACTCCGCATTGCCAGCGGCAACTCGGTTGCCATACGCATCTCCCTTTGAGTGACGCCATGCGACATCGTTTCTGCTATTGGATATTGCCAGTTCTGGCCATCGGCTGTTCGTCGAGACGGAAATCGAACGAGTCGTTACGACACCACGCGGGGAGCCAATTCCCGCACGGCCGCCGCACCCGGTTCGTGAGGCCGAGGAAAGACTGCGACAGAAGCTGGCAGGCAAGGCCAGCGTGACCTGCGATCAACAGCCGCTCGAACAGGTGGTTTCGGAGCTCGTCAAAAAGCACGGTCTTCCAATCTGGTTCGATCGCCAGGCGCTCCTTCGGGCGGAAAGCGATATCGGGAAATCGGTGACAGCGAACATCCAGGATGTTCGATTGAGTTCGATCTTGAATTTGCTCCTGCGACCGCACGAACTGGATTGGATCGTCGATGACGAGGTGCTGCAGATCACGACACGCGAGCGAGCGTGCGGAAAGTTCTTCACGCGAGTTTACGATGTACGGTTTCTCAAGCCGGACCCGGAAACGCTGGAGTGGCCTCCCCAGGGATTTGCCACGAGTCCGTGGTGGAGGCCAATACCGGCCAATCAAGTCTCGGGATTCCAGGGGCCGGGAGGAGGATTATTTGGCCTTCCGGTTAAGACTCTGCAACAGGGATTTGGGGGGCCTCAGAAAGAAGGGAGCGGCGGTGCTGAGAGTCCTCGCGATGGAACCTGTCCGCCCCACGTCGTTTCGATGGAAAATCTGGTCGATGCACTGCAGGCGACGGTTGATAGCTCGTCATGGTCCCATGTGGGGGGCGAAGGTTCGATCCGCAGCTACGGCGGAGCGCTTGTCGTCCGACAGACGCAGGCGGTACAGGATGAGATCCATCGTTTGATCGAACAACTCCGCGCTCTGCATCAGCCCCCTGCCGCTCGACGAGTCGTTATACCGCTCAATCCTAATCTTCAGCGCGTCGTCTATCCCATCGGTGACTATCCTCCCGATGAACTCATCGGACTGATCACAGAATTCGTGTCTCCGGAAACCTGGAAGTCGGCGGATGGCCAGGGCTCGCTCCAGGTGGCGCAGCGCGCGATCGTCGTCCGTCAGACGGCAGCCGTTCACGAAGAGATCGTCAAATTCCTGCATCAATTGCTATTCAATTCGCAGCCGTAGTTGGAAGCGACCGCCCGACCGAACTGGCTGGCCGAATAAAGTGGTTGCATCGGCGGTTCGGGGTGGTATCATAATCGAGCGGACGTTTACGATCGTCAGCGAACACATCTGGGGCCAGTTTTGCTTTTCCAGGGCTGCGCTGCGGTCTTGGGGCGAGTTCCTCTCTCAATAGGATGCCCCCATGTCAGGTCATCGGTGGTTTCGCGTTTCGCTGATGGCGACCGTTGTGTTGTCACCGGGACTGTGGGTGCTCGCCTGGCAGGAGAAAGTGCCGCCGGCAAAATCTGTGGATGCGAAGGGCGTAGCGGCAAATGGGGCCAACGGGCGTGCCGGGACGGCGTTGCCACGGACCGCCGACGAGTCGAACGAAGCCGCCATTCGTCGGGCTCTCCTGCAGAGAATGACTGTCAATTTCGTCGAGGTGCAACTGGAGGACGCGATCGCCTGGCTGGCCCGAAAGCACCAGCTTCCGATCGATATTGACAGGGAAACGCTCAATGAAGATCGAATACCGTTCGATCGGCCGATTACGATTCGGGTCGTTGACGTGACGCTGCAATCGCTTCTGAGCTTGATTCTTGAGCCGCTGCAACTGACGGTTGTCATCCGCGATGAAACGCTGCTGGTGACTACTTTCTCTAAAGCCGAGACGGCGCTGGAGACCAGGTTCTACGACGTTCGCGGACTGATTGAGGATGGAGAATCCGGTCCGCTGATCGACGTGGTCAAGTCCTGTGTGGCCCCCCTGGGATGGAATGAATCGGGAGGTCGCGGTTCCGTGCGGGCATTACCCAATGGTCTGGCGATTCGACAAACACCTCAGGTTCATTTCGAGATTGGAGATTTGCTCCAGGAACTTCAGCGCCTCCTGGCTCATCCGGCGGGCGCCCCGGTTCCCGAACTTCTGCCCGATCCGATCCGCGATGTCGAAGTCGCGCTTCACAAAAGGCTGGCACAACCGGCCAGCCTGGACTGCCACGAACATGCGTTGGTAACCGTGCTGGAATCCCTCTCACACAGCTATGGCGTTCCATTGCAAATCGATCACCCGGCGCTGGCCGCCATTCAGGTGGAACCGACGCGGCCGGTTTCGCTCGTCGCCAACGAGATCCGACTAGGCTCGCTGCTGAATCGACTGTTGGGACCGTTGCAACTGAGGTGGGTCATCGAACATGAAGTTGTCCTGGTGACGACACGCAGTCCGGCCAATTCGAATCTGGTCACCACCGTCTACGATCTGCGGGATTTCGCTCACGAATTGCACGATTTGAAATGGCCTCCACCGGCGATTGGCGGTAGCGGATCTGGCGGTGGCATAATGGGAGGGGGGGGACTCGGGATGATGCAAGTTGATGACGGTGGTTTTGAAATTAATCTGCAGGCCGGGCCTGGCATACCGGTCGGAATTTGCGGCCTGGCGGCGGGCGGTCTCATCGGCCCCCCCGCTCCCCCCTATGATCCGGCCGCGCGTCGAACGGTCATTGAGGATCTTCTCTCCACAGTCGTTGCTCCGGAACTCTGGAATGGCGTCGGAGGACCGGGGACGATGCGCTCGTTCCGCGGCACGCTAGTGGTGCGCCAGACGCGGGGAGTCCACGCCGAGATCGAATCCACGCTGGCCAAACTGCGCCGGCTTCCTCTGGAGACGGAGAAACCGGCGGTAGACACGAAGAGGGAACCCGCCGACTCCGTGCAACTTGTCGTCTACCAACTCGGAAGATTCCCCCCGGAGAATCTCGAGAAGCTGATTCCGCAAGTTGTCATGCCGGAGAGTTGGAAGAGCGCCGGTGGCCAGGGTTTGATCCATGCCATTCCCAAGGGGATCGTCGTGCGGCAGACGCGGAGGATCCACAAGGAGATCGTGAAGGTCTTGTACGACGTCGTGGCGCCCACGCTCCGAATGCTCGACGCCGGCGAAAACTTGGGAATCAGGCCAGGATTTGTTGAAGACGATATTGGTGTCCCCCCATGACGGTGGTGCTGGAGTGTTCGGCACTCCCCAATCCTAACCGGCGTGAATTGCGCTTGTATTTGAACCGGAGGTCACCATCGTGGAAGGCAAAAAGCTTCTTGGCTGGATCAAGCACGGGTGGACGAAATTCGTCGACCCCGAGCGAGACGAACGGATTCGTAAACAATCGGCACAGCTTAACCGAATCCTGGCCAGCGAGAAACGAGCTTTCAGCCTGAAATCAGCTTTGGCGGCTCTGGCCATTGAACCTGAGGATCGTGACGCCGTCTGCGAGTCAGTCTACGAACAGTGCGTCGACCGCGCGTGGGGCGATTTGCAACTCTCCGACGCGGAGAAACGTACTTTGGAATGGGTGGCGCCCGCACTGCAATTGTCAGCGGAAGTCATGGGGCGGATCCACGCCAGGAAAGGGATGGATGTATTCGGAAGTCTTCTGGTTCAGGCAATTCAAGATGGAAGGGTTGATTCCGACGAGCACAGTCGACTGCAGGCAGTTGCCGCGTGGGCTGGCACATCCGTCCGCGAGCTTGTTCACCAATCGTTTGCCAGTACAGGTGCTGGATTTCTGCGAGGGCTGTTCACAACAGCCGTCGAGGACGGAGTCCTTCTGCACGACGAATGGCGCCAATTCATCATTTGCGCCGAGCGGCTTGGCTTTGCACCAGAGGAAGCCAAACGCCTCGTCGAGCCCTACGCTCAGCCGTTTGTCGAACATGTTCTCGCCGATGCCAAAGCCGACGGACAACTCTCCGCGAACGAGGAAAAGACTCTCGCCTGGCTGCTGGACCAGTTTTCACTCTCCGAAGCGTTTCGAGAGTATGTCGCGACTGAAGTTCACGAGCTGCGACAATTTACGGATATCAACCAGGGACGGCTCCCAGTTTTCGAGAACTTCACAGGAATTGAGGTTCGGGCAGGGGAATTGGTACACTTCAGCGGCCATGCCAACTTCACCCAGGAACGGCAGCGTAAATCGGGAGTCGTGGCGCAGCAATTCTCCGGCACAGTCACGATCACCGACTCGCGAACGGTCTTTTCTTCGACGCTGAAGTCCTTCTCGCTAAATCACTCTTCGGTCATTTCGATTGAGAATTATCCGGGAGGCCTTGAGATACGGACGGGCTCAAAGGGAGCCGGTTACTATCAGTTCGATCGGAAACTGAATCTGGTCGATGCAATTTGGCGCACTGCGGTGGGCCGTGCCAATCAAACAATCGTCGAAAAGTCATCCGGGTCGCACAGTCGTCATATTCCACGCGACGTTCGGCAGCGGGTTTGGCAACGCTATTCGGGCCGGTGCGCCGAATGCCAATCCACGCAGTACTTGGAACAGGTGTGCAACCGCTTTGCGGTAGCGACGGGGTGGGCAGCATACCTGGGGTGCGCTGCGCGACCCCAGGCTATCGTGTCCAACTGCTTCGCAGTAACTGCGGATCGGCTTGCTCAGCCAGGTTTCCCATTCGCACACCGCTGTCAACGGCAGGCCGCCCGCCAGAAGTCCTCATTCCGTGTTCTTCAGTGGCTCCTCGGGTTTAGCCACGGAGAAACACGGAAGTCACATGGAAAGATTCCATTGGTTGCGGCCAACGGCTGCGCTGCGCCCTCCTGTCAGATTCTTACCTTTTGGTTGCGGCTCTCGGTCGCGATGTATCCTCCTGTTCAATCCTCCATTCGATTGCGACCATTCGCCGCGCCGCAATTTCCGGATCGGTTGCTTGTGGCCAACCCTCATGCGGGTTTCCGGCCCAGAAACAGGTAAAAAGGCGCCCGAATCATCGGCAAGTAGGGGATCGTTCCCAGGTGTTCCTGTAACTGGATCGTTTCGAACCGGCTTTCGAGAAATGGGAGGTGATCCGCGTTCAGGAAGACATTGTCGGTTCCGAACCAGATTGGCAGCAGGTTGCGCGTGAACCAGCGGTGTTGAGCCCGGCCGGGAACGGAATGCTTGCGGGAGACATAGAAATCGACGACGCCAATTTGTCCACCAGGCCGAAGTATTTGCCAAGCGCGTTCGAGCGCCGCGAACCAGTCGGGGATCATTGTTAGCGAGTAGGAAAACGTGACGAGGTCGACCGGTTCAGGAGGTGAGAAGTGCTTTGCGTCGGCCTGGATGGTGCGAACGTTGTTCCAGCCCAGGCATGCCGCGCGTCGGTCCGCGATTCGCAGCAGCGACGGCGCAAGGTCAACCAGGTACACCTGCCGGAATGCCCGCAGAGAACGATCAACGAGCTCAAGATTGGCGCCCGTTCCCCCACCGAGATCGACCCAGACCGACCCGTCGACAGGTGCGACGAGATTCATCAATTCTCGCCGGCCGTGCAGCAGTCGCGCTCGAAAGTCGTCATAACCTGCGGATTGTCCGCGATAGAAGCGCTCCATTCGTTCCGCATGAGTCGCTCCCCCCGCCGGCGCCAACGCCAGATGCCAGAGGGTCTTTAGGTCGGACAAAAGCGACATCGATTCACTGACGACCAAGGACACGATTTCAGGGTAGGATGCTCAGCGTCGAGTTCACGCCGCGGAAAACCGCGCAATCCAGAAACTTCCATAGGTATGCACACGGTCGAGGGGATGCAGACGCGAAGCCAGGGAGTGATCGTAAGCGAGCAGCTCGCCGACGCGCCAGACTCGCTGGCCGACAAGGACCAACACCCGATCGACAAAATCCGTATGCATTCCCCCCGAGCGCCACAGGATTCGGGCGTTGGGAGCGGCTCGATCGACGATGGCCTGCCATTCAGCGGCCAGTGCCGTCTGCTGAAGCGTGCTCAGCCAGTCCATGTGGTCCAGAAGCACGAACCGCGTGATCGGTGTCTCATTGGCGTTCAGGAATTCTCCGACCGAACAGGTGTGCGTGCTGATTCGATCCACCAGTCCCCTCTTCAGCCGCTCGAAGTTGCCTCGCTTCAGGTACTCCGGACAGCAATCGCGCGTGTAACTTCCGGTCAGGTACACCCGCCAGAAATAGTTGTCGTGCAGCGGGAGTTCGGCAAACACCGCCTGCACCGCATCTTCGATGAACCGCACGATGCCGCCGGGATAGTTCCGTTCGACTTGCGTCCGCTGTGGCCGCGGAATGCCCAGCAGTGACAGAGTCGTATCGCGCCCCATCATCCAGCGGATAAAGCGAGTCCAGACGGCGCCCCGCAGCCGGGACTCATAGATGTGTCGCTGTTCTTCGAGCGAATCGGCATCGAGAATGGCATTCACGGCCCCGCGGACGCGGGCCACATGGTCCAGGTAGCGGTTGACGCTCCGGGCGACGAATCCTGCCGTGCCGCGAAAATAAAACGATCCGCCCCGTGTCTTGCCGCCGAAAAAACTGATGTGCCTGTCCCAGTATTCCCGGGCGGACTGAGGGAGACGCCCACGAAGTGCGTCGTGATAGACTTCCTGGCAATTGGTCAATCGGCCGCGGCCGAACATTTCGAAAAACGTATCGAAGTCCAGGCCCCGGATGCCGGCCAGCTTCAATTCGAGTAGCGCGTTCTGTCGCCGATTGACATCCACGGCATGTATCTGCCGCGGTTCATCGAGTACATAGTCGAGAGCATTGCAACCGGCTGAAGTGATCGTCAACAGCCGGTCGTCCGCACCGATGGCCAGCGCTTCCCGGTCCAGCCGCGGGTCTTCCCAACAGGCGTTGTACACCAGATTGCCGCCATGTATCAGTTGAAAGCAGGCATTGGAGAATCGTTGTCGAACAGTCATGTTTGTCAGATCAGCCGGGGGTCAGAGACTGGGAATCACTGTCAACCATCACGTTCGGCAACTCGTCGATCGAGCCCCGGATTTCCTCGAAGACCCGCGCTGGACGGAACACGGCGTGTTCAGGAAGTCGTGCGACGGGATGCGGCGTGACAGGCTGAGTGGCCATCCCGACGGTGGAATCGTTTGTGGAATTGAGCGGTCGATGCAGGATTTCAAAGGATCCGTCGCTGTATTCGACCAGCGCAGTGCAACTCTCGACCCAGTCCCCGGTGTTGTAATAATCGACGCCGTTGAGGGTCATCATTTTCGGCGTGTGAATATGGCCGCAAATGATCCCGCTGCACCCTTGCTGAGCCGCATAGCGGGTAACCACATCCTCGAAATTGCCGATGTAGCAGGTGGCCTGCTTCACCCGGCGTTTGATCGCCGCGCTCAGCGACCAATACCCAAACCCGAGCCGACGACGGATCGCGTTGAACACGACGTTGACCCCCAGGAGCAGGTTATACCCCGCGTCCCCCAACAGCGTGAGCCAACGGTGATTCAGCACCACGGCGTCAAACTTATCGCCATGCGTCACGAGCACCCGCCGCTGATCGGCAGTGATATGGACGAATTCATCGGCCAACTGCACGCTTCCCAGATTCTCGGTAAAGGATCGCAGGAATTCGTCGTGGTTTCCCGGCGTGTAGTAGACCCGGGTGCCGCGTTTCATCAAATCGACGATCCGTTTGAACAAGTAGGTGTAGGTGTCGGTCCAATACCACCGTTTTTTGAGCCGCCAGCCGTCGACGAAATCACCGACGATATACAGGAATTGCGGCTGGTGGTTCTTGAGAAATGCCAGAAGGGCCTCGGCATGCGCGTGTTTGCAACCGAGATGGGCGTCACTGATGAAGATCGCGCGGATCGTTTTCATTCGGCTCCAAGCCTTACGAGACGAAGGGTAAGAAAGCCTTCGCGAGCGGCAGGATCAATCGCTGGCGATGGAAACGTGACTTCCAGTTCTGAGTCCCTGTGCTGACAAGCTACAGCGCTTCAGTGAACATCCAATGAGCCGCAGGAGAATTCTCGATGAAGTTGCTGGAAGCCGCCGCCAGCGACCGGCAATCAATCCCCGCAGGTCGGAAACTCGATTGGCAGGCCATCCCCTGCCGGTCCGCTCTCTCTGGCAATCGTGGAGGTTCGTGGAAATTGTTGCAGCGTGAATCAGCTTGCGGTACTGTTCATGGCGCGAGGCATCTGGCGAATTTGACGGCAACAGCCCTGCGACATGAAGGGATTTCCGATGGCAGACCTGGCGGATGGCGAGTCGGTGGAGATGCAGGGGTCGGGCAAAAAGCCGTACGTGCTGAAGAATACAGGCGGCGTCTATTCCTGCACCTGCCCCGCCTGGCGGAATCAGTCCTTGGGGATCGAGCGGCGGACCTGCAAGCACCTCCGCAAGCTGCGGGGTGATGAGGCGGAAGCCGCGCGGGTGGGAGATGCTGCCACCGCGCCGCGGGCCACGCGCGTGGCGGACGATGAGCCGGACGACAAACCGGCGCCGCCCCTGCTCCTGGCTCATGTCTGGGAGAACGACATTGATCTGGCGGGATGGTGGATGAGTGAAAAGCTGGATGGCGTGCGGGCCTATTGGAATGGGAGTCAGCTTCTGTCGCGATTGGGAAACGTCCTGCACGCTCCGGATTGGTTTACCGAAGGACTCCCCACAACTCCGCTGGATGGTGAATTGTGGTTGGAACGGAAAGCCTTTCAACAGACGGTCAGCATTGTCCGCCGCCAGGACAAAAGCGACCACTGGCGACAAGTCCGCTATGTGGTGTTCGACGCCCCGGCGCTGACTGATGCCTTCGAAGAGCGGCAGCGCTATCTGGTCGAGTGTCTGGCCGAAGTTGCGGCGAAGCACATTACGCCGCATGTGCAGGAACGCTGTCGCGACCTGGCACATCTGCGGGAGGAGTTGCAACGGGTGGAGTCGCTGGGGGGAGAGGGGCTGATGCTTCGCCAGCCTGGCTCGCGTTACGAAGCGGGGCGCTCCACGACGCTGCTGAAGGTCAAGACGTTTCATGACGCCGAGGCGGAAGTCATCGAGCACCTGGCCGGCAAAGGCCGGCATCAGGGGCGATTGGGAGCGCTTCTGGTGCGTTTACCCGACGGAACCGAGTTCTCAGTCGGCACCGGTTTCTCGGACAAAGAGCGGGGAACGCCCCCCGCAGTCGGGAGCACAGTCACATTCCGCTACCAGGAACTTTCGACCGGCGGAGTTCCCCGATTTCCATCCTTCGTGAGGCTGGCTGCCTCTCCCGCTTCGGCATCCGGCAAACCAGCGACCGCTGGCAAAGCCAAGGCCCCCGTGAAGGCCCCTTCGATCGCCACGTCGCCACCTGCGCGACCGCAATACTTTGAGTTCATCGAAGGCAAATCAGCCAAGTTCTGGGAGATCACACTGTCGGGAGTCGGCGTCGCCGTCCGCTACGGACGAATCGGCACACAGGGGCAGACACAAACCAAATCGTTCGGCGACGTGGCCGCCGCCCAGGCCCATGTGGCCAAGCTGATCGCCGAAAAGACTGAAAAAGGTTACGAGTCCCGGACGCGTCCACAATGAATCGATGGCTGGCAAGGGGTATCGACTCGATGCCCTGCGGCCAAAAGCCACATCCCTCTCCGCGTCTCCGCGTGAGGCCTTTTTGTTTCACGGCTTCAGGGAACCACGAAATACCCAGCGCGGCCCAGGGCCGCAATCAAAATGGGAAGAACTTAACAGGAGGGCGCAGAGGACGCAGAGAAAAGCCGGCCGTGGTTGGCCAAACGATCCCGTGTCGATCACTGGCGCGGGGTCTCAATTGGAATCCATGCGTTCGA
>JBJXGA010000205.1:0-51374 GCA_046152955.1 Planctomycetales bacterium
CCGTCCGATCGACCACCACCGTCAGCGCCCCGAACTGATTCAGCGTCCCGGCGAACACCTGGGCGCCGACCTGTTTGTCAACTGGGAGGCTCTCTCCGGTGAGGGGGCTTTCATCGACGGCTGAGACCCCCGCCGCGATCGTGCCGTCGGCGGGAACCCGCTCTCCCGGCCGGACAATGATCTGCTCCCCTCGGGCCAGTTCTTCCACGGGAACGTCCACTTCCATCCCGTTTCTCAGCCGGTGGGCCTGGCGCGGACAGAGGGTGAAGATTCCCCGGATGGCCCGCGTCGCGCGATCGACGGTGTACCCTTCGATGCTCTCCCCCACGAGCGCGATGAAGACGACCAGCGCCGCGACCTGATGTTCACCCAACAGGATGGCTGCCAGACAGGCGATCGTGAGAGCCAGATCGGCGCCGACACGCCCGGCAAACAGCCCTTCCAGCGTGTGGTAGAGGATCCGGGCGCCTCCCGCGACCGCGGCCAACAGCGCCAACCGAAACCCGAACCACACCCGGTAACTCGTCCAGGGGGGGCTGTCGATGGCGCCAATCACAAAATCGGCCAAAAGCAACAACCCCACAACCGCTGTCAGGAGGTACAGAGGGGCCGAGGCAAAATGAAATCCAGCCTGGCCGTTCCCCTGAAGATCCTGGGTGAACGACTCTCCCTCCAGCAGCGCGCGGGATGACTCGGGTACATAGTGCATGAATTCATGGTACAGCCCCCCCCAGGGGGGATGCCATACTGTCACACTTTCGGGTCTTCCGGACCCCCGGCGACGCATGTCGCCACGACCAGATCGCCGGTGACGTTTAGGACCGTGCGGCACATATCCATCAGCCGATCGACTCCCATGATGATCCCGATCCCTTCCCCCGGCACGCCGACCGACTGCATGAGGACGACAATCAGGGGGAGCGAGCCGCCGGGAACCCCGGCGGTTCCGACGCCGGCCAGAATCGACATCAGCACGACCTGAATCTGTTGCGACAAACTCAGGTCGACTCCAAACACCTGGGCCATAAACAGCACCACCACGCCCTCATACAGCGCCGTGCCATTCTGGTTGCCGGTCGCTCCCACCGTCAGCACAAACCGCGAAATCTCTTTGGGAAGCCGCAGTTGGGTCTCGGCAACGCGGATCGCCGTCGGCAGCGTGGCGCTGGAAGAGGACGTGCCGAACGCCACGAGCATCGCCTCGCGAGCGCCACGGAAGAACGTCCGCGGCGACATGCGGCTGCACGCTCGAAGGATGACCGGATACGTCACCAGCAGGTGCAAGCCCAAACCTCCCAGGACCGTGACGACAAACCAAAACAGCGTAATGAGAATGTCGATCCCCAGGCGGGCTGAAATGGAAAACACCAGACATCCGGCCCCCACCGGCGCCAGACGCATCGCCCAACCGATGACCACCATTGCAAACGCATTGAGCCCTTCGAGCCATCCGACCAGAACCTGGCACTTTTCGGGGGCCGTCGTGATGGCCGCCCCCAGGATCAGCGCAAAGACCATCACGGCCAGCATCCCATTCCCTTTGGAACTCCCGTCGATCGCCCCCACCATCTCTTGCAAGGGATTTTCCGGGAGCAAGTCGACGACCATGTCGCGGAGCGGCTTGGCTTTTTGGGCCTGTTCCACTTTTGAGGCGGCATCTTTGGCGTAGCGGCGCTTCAGATCGTCCCGCTTTTCTTCTGACAGCGAATACCCCGGCCGAATCGTGTCCACCAGCACAATCCCCAACACGACCGCCAGGCTCGACAGGATACCGGTGAACAACAGCGTGCGCAGACCCAGCTTTCCCAGGCGTCGCACGTCGCCAATCTCGACGACCGCCAGGGCCAGCGCCGAAAACACCAGCGGCAACACCACCATGAACATCAGCCGCAGAAAAATCTTGCCGGCCGGTTCCGTTAGATTCAAAGCGATCCATTCGACTCGATCATGGATGCCGCTCCCGTCCACATCGGCAGTTTGAGCGTTCTCGGGAGTGACCGCCGCGCGCCCCACCCAGTTGGCGACCAGCCCCAGCGCCACCCCCAGCACCAAACCCAAGAGGATCTGCATGTGCAATGGGAGCGATCGTTGGCCTCCCTGTCGCTCGTGGCTGTCGCTCAAGTGGCGCCCTTTCTATGCGATCAACGAATCGGGGACTACGGCTGGATGAACGCTCTCATCGGATCGGGCCGATCATAACGGGATCGAGCGACGGAGGGGTAGTCGGGGGGATCGACTGGGTGGTACATGACGCGCCACCGGCAGTTAATCCGCCGGTACCGCACGAGACGCCCACCCGCAGTGATCTTCAGGCGGGGGTCGGCGGCGGATCGACGGAGATCAAGATGCGGTCGATCCGCTGGCCGTCGAGATCGACCACCTCCAAATGCAGATCGTGCCAGTCGACATGTTCGCCGACGGCCGGAATCCGCCCCAATTCCACCAGCACCAGTCCCGCCACCGTAGTGACGTTTTTGGGCGCATGTCGCAACAGTCGCGATCGATTCAGGTGTTCGAGCAGATCGACGATGCTCACCGAGCCGTCCACCAGCCAACTGGCCGGATCGCGCTGGACGATGAGCTGTTCCACCCGGTCATGATGCTCCGTCAGCAATTCGCCGACAAGTTCCTCCAGGACATCCTCCAGCGTCACCATGCCGCGCGTGGAGCCAAATTCATCGACGATGATCGCCAGTTGATTGCGCTGTTCCTGAAAACGGACGAGCAATTGATCCAGCCGCATCGTCTGCGGAACGATCAGCGCGGGACGGACCAGTTTTCGCAATTCGAGCTTCCACCCCAAATAGTGCTGACGCAACACGTCCTTCAGATGCACGAAGCCAATGATGTGATCCAGATCTCCCTCATAGACTGGCAGCCGCGAGAAACCGGCCATCGAGATCGCTCCCAGCACGACCTCCTGCGGCGTCTGCACGTCGAGCGCGTCAATATCGATCCGCGGCTTCATGATTTGCCGCACCGTCCGATCTCCCAGTTGTAGCGCCTCGAACGCCAACCGCTGTTCGACTGGATCGACCACCCCTTCCGCCGTTCCCAGTTCAATCAGGTGGCGGATCTCCTGCATGGAAATTCCCGGCGCGGAAACATGCCGGACTCCAAACAGATACGAGACAGCATCGGTCGCCAGTCCCAGGCACCAGACAACCGGACGGGCCACTCTCGCCAGCAGGTCGATCGGCCGCGCGACCCAGCGAGCCACCGCCGCCGGATTTGAGAGAGCCAGGCGCTTGGGGACCAACTCCCCCACCACCACCGTCACGAGCGTGATCCCGGTCACCACCAGTCCCAGCGCCCCTTCCGGACTGTGCCGCGCGACGAACGGATACGGCGACGCCGCCAGCCAGCGCTCCAGATCCCGTTCCAGCGTGGCCCCCCCGAAGGCAGCGGCGAACGTTCCCACAAGCGTGATCCCCACCTGCACGGTCGGCAGAAAGCGATTGGGGTTTTCCGCCAGCCTCAAGGCGAGTCCCGCCTTCAGATCGCCGCTCTCGGCCCACTCCCGGAGCCGTCCCCGA
The DNA here is from genome assembly GCA_046152955.1 of Planctomycetales bacterium. Lineage (GTDB taxonomy): Bacteria > Planctomycetota > Planctomycetia > Planctomycetales > Planctomycetaceae > SIAF01. The sequence continues at coordinate 3,537 of JBJXGA010000205.1, forward strand.
TTGGCGGAGATGATGGCGATCTCCGCCCCTGAGAAAAAGGCATTGGCCGTCACCATCAACAGGATGATCAGCGCTTCCGTCAACACGAGTCCGTCCATTTTGGTCCTCGCAACCGGCGCCGCCTGCCGCGAGTTGCTCAACGGGTTTCTTCCCCGCGCGGCGATCGACAGACACAGCACCCCGAATCAACTCCAACGTTCGTCCCGATACGGGACCGCGTCTGGATGAAAAAGAAACTCGTGCCATTATAGAGGCTCCGTCGGGAAACTCGAATGGACCCCGCCCTCATGGGGGACGCTCCCAGCGTCCGCGTGCGAGCTCCGCAGGGTGGTACCAGCTCGCCAAAAAAACGAAGACGTCCGATGTCAAACCCGCCCATAGCCGAAACCGGCATCGCGAGCGCCGGCCCACCACACCCCTACAGCGCAGTTTGCTATTCAATCCTCTATCCAAGCGCAGTTGAACAGGAGATCGCAGAGGTCGCAGAGACCCTGTGTGGTGTCAATTCCCTGCCAAATGTTGCTCTCCGTTCTCCTGTTCCAGATTTACATCATCGTCCCCGCTTTTCGCCAACGTGCGCTGTCGTGTTAGGTAATAAGACTTGAGATTTCAAATTTGAAATCTCAAATCCTTGACGCCGTAGCACCTACAGCGCACCGAGACGTTCGAACCCCCGACCTCGACCCTTCGCCCGCGAGGGGGGAGGGAGAGTTTGTTCATTCCGGGCGCCGGTGTCAGGCGTCTTCCGCGAAGCGCCTTAGGGTGTGACCAGCCAGCCGAAACGACGCTCCGAGGGGGTCCGGACTTTCGTCCTGAATTCGCGGGTGAAGTACACGTGAGAAGGCGGGCGCAGGCCCACCATCCTCGATTCACCCTGGAGGGCCTGCGCTCGCGACTCTGGTTCGTGCAGTACTCGGGTTCGACGGCGGAGGTGCTCGCTTCATTGGCGAACTGGCCCACCCCACGGCGCGCTGCCATTCAGGCATCTCACCACGACTGCAATTCCATCCCGGCCAACTCAAGCGCCAGTCCGCGCAACGTTTGCCCGGTCCGCAACGGGGTGGCGGAACAGAGCCGATCCGCCAGCTCTTCCGCCTCGCGCGGAACGTGCGGCGCCAGCGATCGTAATCGTGGCAACAGTCGCTCGCCGCGGTGGCCCCCCATGGAGATCCCCATCGCAGCAGTCGACGCTGACCGGCCCGTCAGCATCAGGTACAGGAGAGCGCCCAGCGACTGCAAGTCGGTGCAGACCGAATTGCCGGGTATCGACTCGGCTGTCTGGATGCCGTCGAGATGCGTGGTCTGATCGAGGCGCTCCGCCAGTCGCTCCAGGTCGTCAACAATTCTGGAATCCGGTTTGGCGGACTCCAGTCCGACTAAGGTCACCTGTCCTTCCTGCGAGAGGAAGATGTGCTCTGCTGACAGTCGGCCATGCGAAAATCCCCGCGACAACAGTTCTCCCAGTCCCTCGACGCACTGTCGGGTGATCCAGAGGGCGTCGCGGTACGCGATGATCCCCTGACGGGTCAGCCGCGCTTGCAGCGTCTCGCCGTCCAGCCACTCCAGCAGCAGGTGTGGCGGATCGTCGAGCAGGTATGCCGCTTCAATCCGAGGAAGGTGAACGCAGGATGCCCCGCGGCATGCCTGGGACAAGACCTGTAACTGTGCCCGGCCAGAGCGGGGATCGGGAACGTCCTCCCGCAGCGTCATCAACGCCCACGCACGCCCCGATGCGTGGTCGCGGACATGCCAGGTTTCGAGCTGCGGCGTTCGACTCATCAGCGACAGCAAGTCCCATTGCGGGAGCCGATCGGCCAGGGACGCGGTGGGGAGCGTCCGCTGCGGCGCGGCGCGGAACGCGACGGCGGACATGGTGATTCCACGGAGGAGTCGAGGAGATGCGAAGCCGACACCAGATGGGGTCGCATCAGTTGTATCGGCAAAAACCGATCAATGCACCACAAAAAGCTCCCTGGGCGTAGCCAGTTCAACGGCGCCCCTGCACTCAAACTCCGGCAGTCAATGCATCCGGAACCAAATGCATCCGGAACCATTGTCAGACTGGCGCTCTCCCCCGATACTCGGGCTTCGCCGGGAACCATCGTGGTCTCGGACGTCATCCCCCTGGAAGGCTCGCCAGGGAACGAACCGATTCAACACGAACTCGCCAGAACGGGAGTTGCCGCGGATGAACATGCCTCGATGTGGAACCTGCTGGTTGATCTGGCTGGCCGCGGTCGCGCTTCCATCAGTAAGCCGTTGCGCCCCTGCCGCCGAGGCGCGGCCACCGAATGTCATCATGATCGTCGCCGACGATCAGGGCTGGACCGATTTCGGGTTCATGGGGCATGAGACGATTCGCACGCCGCATCTGGATCGGCTTGCCGAGCAGAGTGCGACGTTTCCCAATGGCTATGTTCCCACGTCGCTGTGCCGCGCCAGTTTGGCGACGCTGCTGACTGGACTCTACGGTCATCAACACCGGATCTGTTGCAACGATCCGCCGGAGGGAATCGATCGGACGGCGATGCATCCCCTGATCCAACAGGCGCCTGCGCTTCCCCGGCTGTTGGGCCAGGCGGGATACCGCAGCTTTCAGACAGGCAAATTCTGGGAAGGGCACTTTTCCAACGCCGGGTTTACCGACGGGATGACCGCGAAAGGGCGGCACGGCGACGAGGGACTCGTCATCGGTCGGGAGACGATGCAGCCGATTTATGAGTTCATTGAAGCTCAAAGGCAGCAGCCGTTCTTCGTCTGGTACGCGCCGATGTTGCCTCACGAGCCGCACAATCCGCCGGAACGGCTACTGGCGCGGTATCAGGCCGCGGGACGCCCCGTCAAGCTGGCCCAATACTATGCGATGTGCGAGTGGTTCGATGAAACATGCGGCGAGCTTCTAAAATACCTCGATGATCAGCGGTTGAGCGAAACGACGCTCGTGGTGTTCGTCGTCGACAACGGGTGGATTCAGGAAACGGGAGAGGTCCGAACGACGCGCGGCTGGTTCGCCCCCAAGAGCAAACTCTCTCCCTATGACGGCGGCTTGCGGACCCCGATTCTGCTGCGCTGGCCCGGAAAGATTCGCCCCGCGCGATACGACGATCTGGTCTCCACAATCGACCTGGCCCCGACGATTCTGACGGCGGCGGGAGTTCCTATTCCGCCGCAAGCGCCGGGAATCAGTCTGCTCGATCGGGCACAGGGAGGGGAGCCGCTGGCTCGCGACGCGGTGTTTGGCGAGATTTTTGAGCACACGGCAATCGACGCCGATACGCCGGCGCTCAATCTGACGCACCGCTGGGTGCGGGCCGGCGATTGGAAATTGATCCACCCCGAAGACCAGTCCCATGGGGGGGACGAACTGTACCAGTTGGTGAACGATCCTCTGGAAGAACGGAATCTGGCGGGGACCGAGGAAGCCAGGGTCCGCGAGCTGTCGGCCCGATTGAACCGCTGGTGGGGAGGACGCGATCCGGCGACACCGTTTTACTCCTCCGAGTTGGTCTTTCCGCACGAACACTGGCATCACCACGGCTCGTGTGTCGTGGAGTGCCCTGGGGGGGACTTGCTCGTTTGCTGGTATCAAGGTTCGGGAGAGCGGCGAGCTGACGATGTTGTGGTTCAAGGGGCGCGGCTCCGTCAGGGAGCGGCCGCGTGGTCGCCGCGGTTTCTAATGGCCGATGCGCCGGGATTTCCGGACACGAACCCCTGCATGCTGGTGGACCCGCGGGGCAAATTGTGGCTGTTCTGGCAGACGATCATTGCCAACGAGTGGCACACCGCGTTGTGCCGTTACAAGGTGGCCTCGCACTTTTCCAACGATGGTCCCCCGCGCTGGGAGCTGAGCGACGACTTGATCCTCAAGCCTGGTCCGGAGTTTGCCGAGATCGTCGCGCGGCAGTGCGAGGCCGATTTGGCGCGTCTCGACTCGCTTCCGGAGGAATTCCGCCTGCGCGGCAAAGAGTATCTGGAGGAGCGTCGTCGCCACGCCGCGGAAAAATATTTCGTCCGTATGGGGTGGATGACACGGGCGCATCCCCATGTCCATGAGGGGAAGCGGCTCATCGTTCCGCTGTATTCCGACGGGTTTGACTTTTCGATCATGGCCCTCAGCGACGACTGGGGGCAGACGTGGCGGGCCAGCCAGCCGCTGGTCAGCCTGGGGGGTGTGCAACCGAGCCTGGCGCGTCGCAGCGACGGCTCGCTGGTCGCGCTGATGCGCGACAATGGCCCGCCCCCCAAGCGACTTCTCAAGAGCGAGTCGCGCGACGGGGGGGAGACCTGGGGACCGGTGGTTGACACCGAAATTCCCAATCCCGGTGCAGGGTCGGAAGTGATGCATCTGCGAAACGGCCGCTGGCTGCTGGTCAACAACGACACCGAAAAGGGAAGGCATCGCCTGCTGCTGTCGCTGTCGGACGACGAAGGCCAAACGTGGAAATGGAACCGCTACCTGGAGCAGTCCGAACCCGGTCCCGACGCGACGCATGCCGGCTATCCCTCGATCATCCAGGCACAGGATGGTTCGCTCCATGCGACCTATACCTTCACCCGCAACGGCGACCAGACGCCGCGCGATCCCCAGGGGCGACCGCTGCGCGAGTGCATCAAACACGCCCACTTCAACGAAGAGTGGATCATGCAAGGCCGCTGAGTCGGCTGGCGACCGTTGTCAGCGTGGGGGGGAGTTGACTACAACCTAACGTCCCCGACGACAGCGGGGATCAGTCTGGCGAATCCCTTCTTCCATGCGGAGTCACGCGTGAGCCAACCTTCTCCGGTGTTAATCAAAGCGCTCGAAGACAACGTCGCCCGCGTCCTGCTGGGAAAGCCGGAGCCCATCCGGCTGGCGATCGTGGCGCTCCTGGCGGAAGGACACCTGCTGATCGAGGATGCTCCGGGAGTGGGGAAAACCGTGTTGGCCAAAGCGCTGGCCCGCTGCCTGGACTGCAAATTCCGCCGCTTGCAGTTCACTCCCGATCTGCTCCCCAGCGACATCCTGGGTTCGAGCGTGTATCTGCCGAATCAGGGGGCCTTCGAATTCCGTCCCGGTCCGATCTTTACGCACATTTTGCTGGCCGACGAGATCAATCGCACGACCCCCCGAACGCAAAGCGCGCTCTTAGAAGCGATGAACGAGTCGCAGGTCTCCGTGGAAGGGCACACGTATCCGCTGGAATCGCCGTTTTTCGTCCTGGCGACGCAAAATCCGTTCGAACTGGAGGGAACCTATCCGCTTCCGGAGAACCAATTGGACCGGTTCATGCTCTGCATTGAAGTGGGATACCCTGAGCGAGCCGCCGAACGGGCGGTGTTGAATTCGCACCGATCCGGCGAGCCGATCGACACGCTGGGGGCGGTCCTGACGACCGAACAGCTTCGGGGACTGCAACAGCAGGTTCGCGCCGTGCGCGTGGAGGGGTCGATCAATGATTACTTGCTGGACATCGTCGATGCCACGCGCCGCCACGCTGAGTTGGCGCTGGGGGTCAGCACCCGCGGGGCGCTGACGCTGTACCGCGCCGTCCAGAGCCTGGCCCTGGTGGAAGGACGCGACTACGCCATTCCCGACGACGTCAAGCGGCTGGTTCCTCCCGTCCTGGCACACCGGCTGATGTGCCGCGGTCCGGTCCGCTTTGGGCAGCGCGTCCGCGCCAAGGCGATTCTCGACCAGATTCTGCAAACTGTTCCCGTGCCGCGCTGAGCGCGGCTTGCGAGCGATCGGCCCATTCGTCAGAACTAACTGGGGTGTCACGCCCAGCGGTGAGCCGTGCCGAGAGCGTCACTTCCCCAGCGTCAGGCGCGGCTTGGCGGGGAGAAACTCGATGCCCCCGACGATCGACAGGTCGCGCGCCCGGAGTTCTTCGGACAGTTTGGGATCCATCGTGAACACGAACGAAATCTGACGGCCATCCCGGTTGGCCACCAGATAGTAGGCCCAACTCATCGGCGCCGCCACAGGTTCGCCCTTGTCGTTTTTGCGATCGACCGTGCCGGCGGCGATGACGCGATAGACAAACAGTCCGTCCCGGAGTTGCAACTTCTCCGACTGCACGAATTCGCCGAAATTCTTCCCCAGGCTGGTTTCGATGTCCCCCATGAATTCCTGTTCCGCCACGTGTTCGCCGGGGGAGGCGTCGGGAAGCCGCTTGATGTTGCACTGCGAAATCAGCCCTCCCTGATCGAGCAGCCTCAAGATGGCCAATTCAGACCCCTGATGAAACAAGTGCCAATGCCGGTCGTGGTAGAACCGGACGTTCCAGGCCGGGGCATCGAACATCAGCAGCCGATTGGCCTCAGTTCCTTCCAGGGGGAGTTCCGCCGCAAGTTTTTCCGTGAGTCGCTGGGGCTGCGCGTTGATCGTGCGGGTGAGCGAGATTTTTGCGGCCACCTCCAACCCCGGCGAGACCGGGCCAATCGAGCGCTTCTCCGTCTGGTTCAGCTCAATACGACGCAGGTGTTGGTGCTCCAGATCGTAGAGGTAATACCCGGTGACCTGGATCGTCGCCGCTCCCCCCAGCACGACGCCCGTAATCTCGCCATCGACCCGGACCCGGGCTGTCTGCTTTTCCACGCTCTGCAATCGGCAGGTGAGGGAGGATTTTTCGGCGGCGTCGATCCCGGTCAACAGCGGCAGCACCCAGTCGGCCGGCTTCCATGGTTCCGTCAATTCGACCTTCGCGTCAGGCAACAAGGCGAGCGCTGCCAGGCTGTCTCCCGGCGTCCTCAGCAGTTCCAGTTCGCCGTAGGTGAGCGGTCCCGACGGACTGAAGACTTCGACTCCGTTCGCTTTCCCCTGCGCCACGATCAAACTCAACCGCTCGCGGAGCAACTGATTCGATTGCTGTCCTCCCGCTTCGATGGAAGCGGAGGCCTGTTCATAATGGCGCAGGCTGCGGAGCGTTTCTCCCTCGCGGCCAGTCCCTTCCAGACGGCGTTCGTCATAGGTGAAGCGAGCGTTGACCTCCAGCTTCAGCCCCTTGTTCGGATCGGGAACGGTGTAGAGCTTGCCTGTGACCTGAAGTTGGGCCGTTGTCTTGAAGACCCGCGGGGACTCGATCGACTCCCTAAGTTCAAACCGTTCCCCCCCGACGGCCCAGGGGGCGAGCGACCAGACCACGATTCCTACGACGAGCGCGCCGACTCGTCCCAGGCGACATCCGTTCATGTGTGTGCTCCTCTTCGATTCTTGGGCTAGACGGATCATTGCCCAGCCCGCCCGGTCCGCGGGGGCATGCGAGACGGTCTAAGCCGACCAGCGGCCAAACCCCGACCTGACTTGTACCCGATGCGGGGAAACTTGAGAACAGGAATTCCTCTTTCCTCGAAAGGGGGATTCCGGTTATCGTCCCGCCGATTCGGCAGGAGCGCCACACCGCGCTTCCGGTATCTCGCCTAAGACAGACGTTGATGAATGGCTTCCAGACACAGGAGCACTCAGTGCCCCCCACGAATTCCACAAATGTCCAGAACCCGAAGAATACATGCCGTCAAGGCGGTTTCCGACCTATTCTTCTCTGGCGAATTTCCCTGAGCCTGGCGATCGGATCGGCCTGGTTCAATCTGGTCGCCCGCGGGGAGAACGATCCTCCGGTTCCGTCAGCAATCTCCTCGGCGGTGGCGACACTGGAAGTTCGCATCAAGCGGATTCGCGAGTCCAAAGAGTTTTCCGCCGCCCTGCGAGACGAGGCGATCGAGACGCTCACCAGCGCGATCGATCAGTATCGCGCCGCCGCCGATTTTGCCGAGCAGCGCGCCCGCTGGGAACGGGAAGAAACTCAGGCCCCTGGCGAGTTGGAGAGGGTCCAGGAGGAATTGGCCCGATTGGGATCTACCCCCCGCCCCGCAGAGCAGTCTGCAGCGACAACCGGCAAGAGTCTCATCCAACTGCAACAGGCGTTGACCCGCGCGGAATCGGATCGAGACCATCTCCGGTCGGAATATGACGAACTGACGGATCGCCTGGAGAGTCGGGCTGACCGCCGCCGCGAAATGGCGGAACGAGACGCACAGATTGCAGAGGAGCTGCCGCGTCTCGAAGCGGCTCTGGATCGCGAAAGCGAGGACCACGAGCGCGATGTACTCCAGGAAGCGTTGCAGTCTCTCCGTCAGGCCCAGCGCCAGGCGCTGTTGCAGGAACAGGAACTGCTCCGCCAGGAAGCGCTGACCATGGAGGCCACCGGCGAGTTGCTGGCGGTGCAGCGCGATCTGGCGGCGATGCGTTGGCAGCGGTCCGACGAAGTCGTAGACCTGTGGCAGTCACTGGTCAATACGGTCCGCCGCAGCGAGGCGGAACGCGATCTGGCGCAGGCGCAGGCGCGCGCCGCCAATGCGCCGGCCGGACTGCGTCCACTGGCTCAGGTGAATGTCGAACTGGCCCTCCAGCGCCGCGACATCGCCACCCGAATCGAAGAGACGATTTCCGAGGCGGAACAAGTCGCGACCCGCCTCACGGAACTGGAGGAGCAGTTTGAAAAGGTGACCGAGCGCGCCCGAAAGATCGGCTTCACCGAGGCGATCGGGCTGTTGCTGAGAAAACAGCGGGATGCTCTTCCCGCGGATGAAGAAGCGGCCCGCAACCGCCGCGCTCGGGCCGTGGACTTGGCGCAGTGGAACGTCCAATTGACCGACTTTGAAGAACGCCGCGCCCAACTGGCGGATGTTCCCTCCCGCGTCCGGACGGAACTGAAGAGCGTGCGTGGCCGTTCGCCGAGCGCTCAGCTTGCCGTGCTGGAGCGGGAGGCAACCGAACTGCTGGAGTCGCAGCGGCACTGCCTGGATGCCCTGATTCGCGATACGACCCGTTACGTCGACGAACAGATGGCGCTGGAGACCGTCGAGCGCCAGCTGGCCCAGTGTGTCCGGGAATTCTCCGCATTCAGCGACCAGCACATCCTCTGGATTCGCAGCGCGGAGGTTCCGGGGCGTGACGATGCCCGCCGCGCAGGGCAGGCGGCACAGGAACTCGTTCTCCCCGCAGGCTGGCAGGGGGTCGTGAACACTCTGCGAAACGATTTCGCCGCACAGCGTCCGCTGTATGCCTTGGTGGGGCTGCTCGCGGCGGCCTTGTGGATCACCGGCATCTGGCGTCGCAGCCGCGGGGCAGCCACCGGCCAGATTTCCCACGCTGGCTTTGGCGGCGTGGAGCTCTTGCGACTGGGAGCGCGTGCCGCGTGGCTCCCGCTTCTGGCGGCGTTTGTGGGAACTCGGCTCGCGAGCGCCCCCGGTGCCGGAGCGTTTGCCGCGATGGTCGGGAGCGCGCTCTATCGGTTGGCGCCGCTCTGGCTCTTGGCGCGTTGGTTCGAGTTAAAGGGTTGGAGATCGGAATCGATCGGGAGCAGGCCATCGTCTCCTGGGGGGACACCCTTCGCCAAGCCGCTCCAACTGATTGCGTTGCATTTGCTTCTCCCGCTGGCGTTCGTCGTGCTCCTCACCGAATCGCAGGCTTCCGAAGCGGTCCGCAACTCGCTGGGACGGCTGGCGTTTGTCACCCTGATGCTGCTGGCCGCCTGGCTGCTCCGCCAATGGTGCCCTGCAAACCGCTTCCGCGGAGCAGGGGACGCCCATCGCTCCACCACAAGCGCCGGACGCACATGGCACTGGCTGTTGATCGCGGCGCCGCTGGGACTCGCGGCCGCGTCGCTGGCGGGCTATCACTACACGGCAGTGCATCTGGCCGGACGGGTGGTCTTGACCGGAGGTCTGGCGGCGGCGATTTTCGCCCTGCAGACGCTGGCGGTGCGAGGGACACACCGAGTCATGGGAACCTCCCCGGCCCTGGCAACAGCTCCGACCGACGTTTCGGGGATCGGATGGGCTCCCGTCCCTGCCGAAGCGACGGAAGAACCGGCCGAAGCGTTGGAATTGCGCTGGCTGCTCGCCGTGCAGTCCCAGCGGATGATTCGACTGGTGGGAATTCTGGTGCTGTGGGGCGGGGCGGCCTGGATCTGGTCGGGAGTTGTCCCGGCGCAGAGGATCGTGCAGTCGGTGGAATTGTGGCCCCGGCCATTGCACTGGATCGACGTTCCCCTCGCCGAAGACGAAGCGGGCAAAATTGTGACGCTGGGAGGAGCTCTGGCGGCGCTGGCAATCGCGCTGGTCACGCTGGCGGCGGCCCGCAACGTCCGGGGAGCGCTGGAACTGACGGTCTTCCGCCGGGTGACGCTCGATGCCGGGGCGCGGTACGCCGTCTCGGCTGTCTGCCGTTATGTCATCGGCGTGGCGGGACTGTTCGGCGCCTGCTCGTTCGTGGGGATCGGCTGGGCCCAGCTCAACTGGCTGGTGGCGGCGATGACCGTCGGCCTGGGTTTTGGACTGCAGGAGATTTTCGCCAACTTCATCTCCGGATTGATTCTCCTGTTCGAGCGCCCGGTGCGCATCGGAGACATGGTCTCGGTCGAGGGAACCACCGGCACCGTCTCACGAATCCGCATCCGCGCCACCACGATCACCGACGGCGACATGCGGGAGTTGATCGTCCCCAATAAGGAATTGATCACCGGTCGGGTGATCAACTGGACCCTCTCGAACACCGTGGCCCGTATGACGATCGTCGTCCGAACGGCACACGGCGTCGATCCCGACAAAGCCAGGGGACTGCTTCTGAGCGCCGCGTTGCAACACCCGCTCGTCTTGCGGGAACCCCCGCCGCAGGCGCTGTTCGACGAATTCACCGACAAGACTCAGAACTTCACGCTCCGGGTCTACATGGGAAGCTGCGACGTCTACACGCAATTGCGGCATGAGCTCTTGACCGCGATCCAACGCTCGTTCCGCCAGGCCGGCATCGGCCTCAACGCCTCCGACGCCGCCACCTTTCCGGTCCCCGTCCCGGCGCCGGTGGCATCCAGCCCGGTTCCAACGAGCCCATCACCCCGCGCGGCGTAATGCTGAGACCAGGGAACCACCTCCCGTTGCCAAACGACCAGCGATATGCCAGGGAATAGTCCCAACGGGACGGACCTATGCCAGCCCAGGCCAACGGCCTGGGAGACATGCCGAACCCCAACCAAAAGCCCCAAAGGGGCGCTCCTAATGCGTCGCCTTCATCGTCGTCGAAAACATGGGTTGGCGTTCCGGCACGTTAGGGGCTACCCGATTGCGACTTTCCTCGGCCGTGGCTTTTTTCCCAGACAGTTGGCCTGGGCTTCCACAGGAATGCCACGATGCGGCGAAAAAAAACGGGAATGGGCTCCGATCGCGAAGCGTTGGAGCCCCCGGATTCAATCCAACGAAAGTCCTTTACGTCGCCCCGCTCAGGCAAGCTGAGCGGAGGCAGTCACTCCGAACGATTGCCGGTCCATTCCTCACTCAAAACGCCTCCGCGGCCGCACAGTTGGCCAGCCGACCGTCAATCTGCTATTTGGTGAAGAGCGTCCAAAAACCACTGGTGTACGGCAGTCCCGACAGTCAGCCCCACGACGGCAGTCAGAAACCAATCCAGTGCGCAGAACGATTTCCCGCGCATGAGCCGCGCACGGGCAAAACCCGCGCAAAACAATGTGGTCACATTGAAGGTCATCATCGGACCAATGGCGATAAACAACATCCCAAATGGCGGCTCCTCATTGAAGATCGGTGGTGGCCCAACGAAGAACCCGATGACCATTAAGGCGAGTAAATTGAGTGGCACCATGACGACGGCAGCCACGCTGGCCGCCGCGAACTGTGCGACCAGCACCAGCAATCGTTTGAGAGCGGAGGCCCATCCCCCAGAATCGCGATATTGCTCAATCAACATGCCTGCCGTCGTCCCCCACAGTGTCCATGTGATCGACGCAATGGCCGACGACACCACCGCCAGCTCAATCCGCATGCTCGGCGACAAAGGCAGGTTGGCGCGCCAGGCGCCGAACGAGAGACCGAACGCCGTTCCCAGGAAGAACCACGATTCCAGCACAACTGCCGCGAAGACCGTTGTCGCGACAAGACCGGCGAGGAAGTTCGGATTCATCCGTTCGAAATGCGCGACCGCCAGCAGGACCGGCAGCAGTGCCATCTGCCAGATGCGTCGCCGAGACGAACTTCCTTGGTCGGAAACGACCGGCTCACCTGCGGCGGGGGGGGATTTTCAACACGATGCGCTCCCACACAACTTCAATGCCCGGGGTCGGGTTGCGGCGTCCTGATCGAAATGGAATCAACCTAAGATTCGCACCGATCAAGTACGACGAAGTCAAACGCCGGTCATTCTTGCCGCACCGGCCGCGATGCGGCAATCCCAGCCGCCTGTTCCGCGTTCAGAGTTGATTCAAGAACTTTGGCGAACAGCGATCCCTCATTAAAGAGACCGTTGGCCAAGGCGTTACTGAGAATGTCCTTTTCTTGATCGAAGGCCAAAGGTGCGACCAGTGGGTGATGTAGTTCGCCGTCCCAATCTTCCGCGGATACCTCGAACCTCAGACGCAAGACATTCAGACGATCGTAAAACCGTTTGATGTCTCCCTGGCCAGCCAAATGGAGCTTCCGCTTTTGGACTGCGGTCAGTTCGCAAAAGTGGTCAATAACGGCCACTTTGGCTTGGACGGCCAGGGGAAGCTGCCGGCGTTCAACTTCAACCAAGAGATCGGCGATTGCCGGAAACCGGAGATACGTCACTTTCAACAGCATCACCTTGGTGACTGGTTCCTTGGGATGCAACCGCCGGGCCTCTCGGGCGACAACTTCGGCTTCGGCAAACCGCCTCTGGTCCAACAATTCGTTGAACGTTTGGACGCAATCTGCAAACTCGTCCGTAGCCTGTGTTTGTTTCCCGGTTTCGACAGGGGTCTCATCAGCGCACGCACTGGTGCCAAGAAGTTGCCATTGGCCGTGGGCAGCGAGAAGCACCAGAACAACACTGGCAATCCAGGATTTGGTCCACATTCTGTCACCCGGTCTGGAAAGTGTCACGGAACAGGAGCCCAAGCATACCGTCGTCAGGGGCTTCGGTGAATCCCGATCGGGCCTCGGCGGCGGCGTGGGGCCTTTGCGACCTGTCCGAATTCACAACCATTAGCTGCGCTTGACCTTGCCGCGACGTGCAGAATTGCGGCTGTCGGCAGCGTCCTGCATTTGCGGATTTCTGAGAAATCCGCCGAAATATTGCGGGATTTCTCAGAAAATCAGCAAGTGGACGCGTTGCCGACAAACGCGCCCTTTGAGCCATGCCGCCGCGCCTTGAGCAGCTTCGTCGCGCCCGAGTGGCAACCCGCATTCGCCACCGCTTTGTGCGCGCAGTTCGCGGTGCCACGGTATTGGGTCCGCAATTGAACCGGTGGTCCACCGTAGTGAGTGAATGCAATGTGAGTTGGCAGATGTGCAGGGTCTGATAGTATCACTGAGTGTCTACAAGTCACTGAATCCGTTCGGAAATGTGAATTCGCCGCCCCCGAGGCCATGCGGTGCCGGGCGTCGCGATGAAGCGCACCGTTGCAGGAGTGCCTGGTCATGATCATGCGCGCGGTGATTGCCGTTCTTCTGGCCGTTGCCTGTCCCTCATTCGAGCAGGCAATACCGGTGAACGTTGAAGACTCGATGCATGGCGAGAAGGCCGGGCAGGAGCGCGATGACAATGGGCAGAAGATGAAACTTATTCGGTGTCCACCGAGATCCTTTAATATGGAGAATGGCGAGCTGGTCGAGGCGCAAGCCAAAAGGGTTGGGGTGGCGGCCGACGACAACCAGCCTGAGGACGCCGATGAGGAATTGGAAGTGGCGAACAAGGGGAATGCACGGTCAATTATCCTGTACACGCCGGTCAAGGTCTTTCTGACGCGCGGTTATTGGCTGGGAAAGTTCGAAGTGACGCAGGCAGAGTGGACACAGGTCATGGAGTCCGAGCCATGGAAGGATCGCACCGTCGTAGCGGAAGAAAACAGGAAGTTCATCAAGGAAGGGGGGGATTTTCCCGCCGTATGCATGACCAGGGACGAGGCGATGGATTTCTGCCGCAAGCTGACGAAACAGGAAGGTCAGGCGGACCGGATTCCGGCTGGCTGGGAGTATTCGTTGCCGACCGAGGCCCAATGGGAACGTGCCTGCCGCGCACGCACAGAGACGAAATACAACTTCGGAGACGATGCGTCGAAGCTGAGTGACTCCGCGTGGTTCCACGATAGTGTTGGAGCGGAATTTTTTGCCCATCGAGTGGGACAGAAGAAGCCCAATTCGTGGGGTCTCCATGACATACACGGCAATGTGTGGGAATGGTGTCGCGGGACATTTGAGGAAGGATTGCCAGGCGGACGCGATCCAGAGACCAAACTTGGAGATTTCCTCGTGATCCGGGGTGGCGCCTGGAACTTCGATGCGTTCTGCTGCCGATCAGCGTTCCGCAATGGGTCCGGGTCCGGCTGCAATGAGTACAACCTGGGCTTTCGTGTCGCCCTCACCGCCGTTCGGTAGTGTCGCCAGAGGCGTGAAGAACGAAACGATTCCTGCCATCCTTTCTTCAACCAGACTGCCTCATCGGACGGGAACGCGAAACTCCCTGGTAACCACCTCCTCGGAAGGTAACCAGAAGCGTGGGCCTTTATGGGGACGCCACGAAATCGGACATTCATGGGGCCGTGGGACTCGACGGCCGCGAAATCGAGGGGGGTGCTGTTGATCACGATTCCAAAATGCAAATACATCCAAGTGCCACCTGCTTTGGGGGGCCGCCCGTCGTTTCTGCATGCTCGACGATCTCGGGAATTGGCTTATCCCAAGTTCCAATCGCCGAACTGCGCTGGATCGCGCGGCGCCAGCCCGACGATGGTCCGCTTGAAATTCCGAGACTCGCGCCCCGTGGCTGTACCGGCCCAACGGTAATGGCAAATATTGACATAAATGAATGGTTCGAGTATGACTCCTGAATCACACCGCGATTCGCCGGAGGAGCATTCATGAGCAGCACGTTGAACTTGTCATTGACCGATGAGCTGCGGGCCTTCATTGACGAAAATTCCGGCGACGGAACGATGTACGCCACCCCGAGCGAATTTGTTCGTGATCTGTTGCGGGAGAAGAAACAACGACTCGAAGCTGTCCGGATTCGCAATGCCATCCTCGATGGCTACCAGGATGCGATCCAAGGCCGGACGGTCGCATATCATGGTGATCTTCGTCAGTTGATGAAGAAGGCCGCCGAATGAGCCCGCGTCGACGGGCAAACAGCGTCGTACTGACGCAACGGGCGCTGACCGATCTCCGCGAGATCGAGCGGTACTCCGTCAATGAATGGGGCCGCAAGGCCGCCGAAAAATACATGAGCGCGTTTGCCGCAGCCCTGGACCGTCTCCAGGAGAGTCCGGAGATTCTCCGCCTTGAACTGGATTTTGCACCCGGTCTGTACTTTTATCGAGTCAATCGGCACATTCTGGTTTGCGACTTTCAGGAGGAATCCGTTCTCGTTTTGACGGTGATTCACTCCAGTATGGACCTTCCCGTTCGTCTCCAGGAGCTGGAACCACGGTTGGTTGCCGAAGTGAAGATTCTCCGGGCCAAGCTGCACGAAGATCCTTCGCACGACTGAGGTGAATGGATGAAGTGTGAAGGGATGAAGGGAACGGGTTCCAGCCACCTTTTCTTCGACAGGCGGGTTTTGCGCTCAGTGGCAGTCAGTGGTCCACGCTGCGCTTGACCTTGCCGCAACTTGCGGGGGTGGGGACTGTCGGCAGCGTATTGCAGAGTTCTGAGAAATCCAGGAAGATTGCGCGTTTTCGACAAACCGCCCTTTGAGCCAAGCCGCCGCGCCTTGAGCTTCTCTGTCGCGCCACGGCGTCTCGGTTCGGCCGCCAGATGGTTCGGCCGCCAGATGGTTCGGCCGCCAGATTGTCGGGAAACTGGCGATCGTCTATGATCCCCCTGACACAAACGGGGCCTTTCCCCAGCTTTTACTCACGGAGGATTCTGATGGCGGTTCAACGACGGGTGTTTGGTGGTTGCGGTCTGTTCCTGGCTGGCGCGGCATGGTTGTTGTCGGCCGGATGCGGCGAACCCCCTGCGGCTCCTAAAAAAGGGGGAGGTACGACCGGGGGCTCCGCCAAGTCGGAACCAGCCGAGGAGCATCATCATCACAGTCATGGAGAAAAAGGGCCGCACGGCGGCGCCCTGGTGGCGATCGGCGACGACGCGGCGCACCTCGAGATCGTCCTGGATGCCGAAACCGGCAAGGTCACCGCCTATGTGTTGGATGGCGAGGCCAAATCTCCCCTGACGATCAAGGCGGCATCACTGGAGCTGACCTACTCCAAAGAGGCGGACCATGAACACGAGGAGGGAGATCATGACCATGACGACGATGCCGACGAACTGGGTGAAACCGGGACGATCGTGCTGACGGCCGTCTCCCCCGCCGACGATGGCGCCTGCTCAGAATACGCCGGTGAATCGGAAGCGCTGCGGGGAGTCGACGAATTCGACGCCGTATTGTCCGCCATTACCATCGCTGGGCGCGAATACAAGAAGGTCGAGTTCAATTATCCCGAAGGAAACGAACACGATCATCACCACCACTAATCGCGGCTGCGAATCAGCCGCTCAGGCGACCTGCTCGGCGAATTCCGCCGACAGGGCGCCGAACCGGTCGCGATAGCCGCTGGCATGCTGTTCATGCAGGCGGGTCAACCCGTCGCGGACCATCGGGAGCGCGACGTCGAGCGCTTTGCGGATGCGCCGGTTTTGCAGCGAAGTTTCTCCGGTTCCGAAGTCGCGCCGCTGTTCGAGCGGCGTTTCGACGGCGGAAAGGGCCGACATCGGCAGACCGAACTGATCCGCCAAGAGGCAGGCGAACCGGAAGGGGTTGATCCGCTCCCCTCCGCCGAGATGGTAGACGCCGCGGAGTTTTTGCTGATAGGCTCGATCGAGGACTTCAGCGAAATCGGTGGCCAGGATCGGAGTGGCGTGACGCATGCAGTCCAGCGTCAGCGTTTGCCCCTCTTCGACCGCTTGCAGGACGGATTCGACAAAACTCGGCGACTCGGCGTCGGGAGACCAGCCAAAGACGTTGGTCCGCACCAGGAGCGCATTGGGACAGGCGGCCAGGACTTCCTTTTCGATCATTTGCAGGATGCGGGCCGGAGAGCTTTGGCAGTAACAGTCTCCCCCTTCGCGATGGAACATCCAGGGACCGGTGAACACCGCGTCCGAGGAAACGACGGTCAGCTCCCCCCCCAGTTGGGCGACGGCGCTGGCCCAGGCTCCGGCCCCCTTGACGGCCTCGGGCCGCGGCAGTTCGGGCTCCGAAAGTCGCCAGGTGGATTGCGATCCCGGTCCACAATAGACGGTCCATTGCGGACGCTCGGACGCGATCCAGGCGCGGGCCGAATCGCCCGACTGCGCGTCGAATTCCGCGGTTTCACACCCGACAATCGAGAGGGCCGGACCGCTGGACAATCCCACCACCTGGTAGCGCTGCGCCAACCAGGCCGCCAGATTGCCCCCCAGAACCGTATCGACTCCAACAATGAGCAACTTGTCCACGCGAGGCCTCCGTGCTGTGGCGTGTCCGTACCAAAATTTCCATCCGAGACAGAGATCCAACTCTGCTCGCGGCGGGAGTATAGGGAGCCTCAGAATTCCAGCCAATGGCAGTTTTGCAAAAAAAAACGCGATCCGGGGTTTTCCTCCGAATCCGGAATTGACGATTTGAGCCGCTCGGCGTATTGTCCGCGCCCCTATTCCGAGGCCCTGGCCATCGGACAGGCTCCTCTCACAAATACCACCCTTTGCCCGACAGCCTGCTGGTCTCCCAGTCGGCCGCCGGGCGCGACTTTCGCCAGTCACTTTGCAACGGCTGGAGGCAATTCGTGGCGTATTGTCGTCGCGAGAAGATTGATGCCTGCCGCCGACCAATTGAGTTGATCCCCGACTTCTCGTAACCGACCCTGAGATGGCTGATCCGACGTCCCTACCTGACCTGCCGCTGATGCATGCTGGCGTGCCGCGCCCGTTCGTCGAGCTGCTGCGCGCCGCGGGGTTGCCGATCGCGGCCCTCCCCAGAATGACACTGCTGGCGGGAGGGAGCGGGCGGTTTGTACTGTTTGATTCCCGCGTTCCCTCCAGTGCCGCGCAGGCGCGACGCGCGTCCCGCCAGGGCTTGACCGCGCTGGATCTCAAGGAATTGTGCGACGGTTTGGAGGAGGTCGATCCCCGCGGCCCCGGACAATCGCTCCCGGCCGGCACGGCGCGGGAATTCGTCGCCCGGCTGAAGACGGCGCTGGAAAAGCGGGGCGGGGTCTGGCTGCGGCTGGCCGATTATCCGTTCCCCTATCAGAGTGCCTTTGGCGTGGCCATTGAGCATCTGTCGGAAGAACTCGACGACTTCTCGCAGATCGCCCAGACGCTGGCCGGACTGGGAACGCACTTCGTTTCCAGTCGATTACGGCCGGAACGGCTGGGGACGCTGGCTCAATCGGGGAACGTGGATTTGGGATGGCAGATCCGTGGGGACGATTGCCAGATGACCCGCCGGGGAACGCTGTCGCACTGGGCCACCCGGCTCCAGCGATTTCGGACGGCACGCCTCAATCCGCGCGGGATCGTCGTTGCGGAACCAGGGCTGGCGATCCCAGGCTGGGGTTCGCTCCTGCATCAGGGATTGGAATACAGTTGTCACCTCGATCCAGAGTCCCCCTGTCGCACCGAGCATCCGGCAGGAGGTGGAATCGGAGCGGTCTGGGTTCATCTGGGGATGTCGCCGCTGCCGACGCGCGACGAGTCGGTCGAATGGATCGGCGAACATTACCAATCGGGAATCCCGCTGTTCGTGCTGGCTTCCACTGCCAGATTGGACCTGGTTCAGGAAGTGGTGCAACTCGCGGGGGACGCGGCGCGCTGTTCGCTCATGTGGCGCGCGACGCTGGGGGAATTTGTCGACTGGTGGAAACGGCGGGAGCAGGCGCGGCTGCAAGTCTGGCGGCGCCCGGAAGGGTACGAAATTCATGTCACCGGGCCGGTGGGGGGGCTTCCCTGGAGCATTGAAGTGTGGCGCGGTCCCCATTTGGCGACCGTCCCGCTGGCTCCGTCGGAGATGTTCCTCCCCGATGACGGCCTGGTGTATTTGCAAGGCCAATCCAAAAGTCCCGGCGGTTTCGTTGTGTCCGGCGCCGCGAAAGAGAACTGGCAACGGAGCCCGGCCGTTGGACTCCAGACCGTTTGAAGCACAAGGCACCATACCACTGGTCAATATCACTCAGTTTTCCCAACACGTTCGATGAATGATCGCCTGGAGCGGTCGTCCACAGTCCCGATTTCCGCCGCGCGTGGGTGTGCGCGGCCCTGATTCTGGCTTGAGAAAGGAATCTCCCCATGAAACGTCGCTTGTTCATGCTGCTTGGCGCGGTATCGCTGTTTTCGACCGGTTGCTGCTGCGACTGGTGCAACTGGTGCAATCCGTGTCAAAGCGGATGCCAGCCGTGCGGGATGGGCTACAATCCTCCCCCGACCGGCGCCTATGCCGTTCCCGGGGCACCGGTCGTGGGAGCCGTGGCTCCTCCGGTGACGACGACCTACCTTCCCGGTCCCTACTACCCAGTGACGGCTGCGGCGCCGCCGCTGGAGTCGCTGAGCACGTATTGATCGCCGGGGCGGGGGACCGCCTGGCGAATCGCCGTATTGATCGCGGACGGGTCGGGCGGGTTGCTCGACCCTGCCACACGCTCCCACTACAATGGGTCCAGTGTCAGGTTCGCGCCGGGCGTCGTGCGCGCCATGTCGGGCCCCCTGGGGAGAGACTCGGTTTTTCTCCGGCGCGGCCCGCGGGCCTCCTGGAAATCCTCTCCAAAGCGTAGCCAAAGCGTTTCATGCAGATCATTCATTATCCACACCCGGCGCTCCGCTGGAAATCCTCCCCCATCACTCGGATCACCGAGGAGCTCCGCGACATCGTGCGGCAGATGTTCGAGTTGATGTACGCTTCCGAGGGGATCGGCCTGGCGGCCAATCAAGTCGGTTTGCCTTACCGAGTGTTCGTCCTGAATCTCACCGGGAAGCGCGAAGAGGCCGATCAGGAACACGTCTTCATCAATCCGGAGATCGTCGGTCGCAAAGGCTCGCAGGAGGGAGAAGAGGGGTGCCTGAGTCTTCCGAAATTGTATGGCCAGGTGCGGCGGGCGAATGAAGTCGTTGTCGAGGCGTTCGATCTGGAGGGGCGCGGGTTTGAATTGACGATCGACGACCTCGGCAGCCGCGCCATCCAACACGAGTCCGACCATCTGGATGGGGTGTTGTTCGTCGACCGGCTGACGGAATCGGGGAAGCGGGAAGCGGCCAGCGCGCTGGCTGACTTCGAATCGGTTTACCGCCGACAGCAGGAATTGGGAGTCGTTCCCCCGGACGCCGAGATCGAATCGACGTTGCGCCGTCTGGCGGCCAGCCAGGAATCTGCGGGCGCCGCCTGACATGCCAACCTTGCGACTGGTGATGATGGGAACGGGTGAATTCGCCCTTCCGACATTTGTCGGGCTGTGCAACACCGAACATCTCGTCGCCGCCCTGTATACGCAACCGGACCGCACCGGGCCGGGCCGGCATCAGGGACACGCCAACCCGATGAGGCAACATGCCCTGGAGCGCGGCATCCCGGTGTTTCAACCGGTGCAGGTCAACGCTCCGGACGCCCTGAGTCAAATCCAGGAACTGCACCCGGATGTGCTCGTGGTTGCGGCCTATGGGCAAATCCTTTCGTCGGCACTGCTTGCCCTGCCGCGACTGGGGGCTATCAACGTTCACGCTTCGTTGCTCCCCAAATACCGCGGCGCCGCCCCCGTCGCCTACGCGATTCTGCACGGGGAATCGGAAACCGGCGTGAGCATCATCCAGATTTTGCCGCGGCTCGATGCGGGACCGATCCTGGCGACTGCTCAAACTCCGATCGGCGCGCTGGAAACCGCCGGAGAACTGGAAGACCGTCTGGCGCAGCTTGCGGTCCCGCTGATTCCGCCGGTGCTCGCAGAGCTCGCCGCCGGCACGGCGCGACCCATTTCCCAATCCGATTCGATGGCGACCCGCGCCCCCAAACTCACCAAGGAGATGGGAGCGATCGACTGGTCGCGATCCGCGGCGGAAATCGATTGCCAGGTGCGCGCCTTGCAGCCCTGGCCCAAGGCGTACACATGGGTCGAAACGCCGGGCAAGCCGCGCCATCGGATTGTCGTCCTGGAGGTTCGTCCCGCCCGCGCTTCCTCGGACTCCGTCCCTCCTCCCGGAACCGTCGTGTCCCTGGAGACGGAGGGGCTGGGAGTCCAAACCGGCTCCGGACCGGTCGAATTGGTCCGCGTGCAGCCGGATGGAAAGCGGGGGATGACCGGCGGCGACTACCTGCGCGGGAATCGCGTGCAACCAGGCCATCGCCTGCACGCCGCAGCCTCTTCCGATCCCGTCGCCCCATGACCCCGAATACGAACCCTCCCTCAGAGCCGGGCCTGCAAGCCAGCGGACCCGACGCAGCGTCCGCCAGTCGGCTCCTGTGGCGGCACCAGGCGGCGACCATCGCCGCCATGTACCTGGGCTACGGGATGTTCATGGTCTTGCGGATGATTCCCACGGTCGCCGGCGCCGCGATCGTCAACGACCCGTCGCTGGGAATCGACCTGGAAGTCTGGGGAGAGATTCTGTCGATTGGAACCTGCGGCGCCGTGGCTGGAAAGTTCATCTGCGGATACGCAGCGGACAGGTTGGGGGGAAAGCGGACGTTCACGCTCGGACTGCTGGGGGCATCTGTGTTCGTCGGTCTGTTCGGCATCGCGTCGTCGGAGTGGATGTTGCAGGTCACATTCTTCATGGCCCTCTTGGCCAAATCGGCCGGCTGGCCCTCGATGGCACGGATCATCGTCAACTGGTTTCAACCCCGGCAATACGGCAGGGTGTGGGGCATTCTCTCGACCAGTTCGCGCGTCGGAACGATGGCGGCGACGTTTGTCCTGGGATCGCTTCTGGCGTGGTTGTCGTGGCGCGGCATGGTCTGGATCGCGGCGGGGCTGGGATTGCTGACGGCGATCGCGTTTGGACTGTTGCTGAAGGAACGGCCCGGGACACTCCCCGCGACGGCGACCGATCCCGGATCGCCCGAGACCCCGGAGCCGACGGTCGCGCATCCGTTCGATGGCCTGCCTCTGAAGCAGGCACTTCCACGGATCCTGGGGAGCCTCCAGTTCTGCCTGATCGCCGCCAGCCTGATGGGGTTGGGCATCCTGTGGGACTTCCTGTTGATCGTGCCGATGTATCTGCAGGATTCGCTGGAACTCTCGGTGGCGTCCGCCTCGCGCGCCGCGTCGGCCTTTCCTTTGGGAAGTCTGATCTCCGTGCTGGTCGGCGGCTACGTGTTCGACAAGTTGAGCCGATTCGCTACCGCCTGGGTCATGGGGCTGCTGCTGGCGATCGCCACCGGCTGCCTGGCGGCGTTTTACCTGATGCCCCGGTGGGAACTGTCGCACGAAGCGCTGCTGTGGCTGTCGCTGGGGTTGCTGTTCGTCTTTGGGCTGTGCGTCTCTCCCTGCTATTACATTCCGATGAGCGTGTTTTCGATCGAATTTGGGGGGCCGCACGCCGGTTTCCTGATCGCGCTGCTCGACGCCCTGAGTTTCATCGCCACCGCCGTGTTCTATTTCTTCGGCGGCGCGCTGGCCAAAGCGAGTTGGAGCCAATTCCTGATGGTGCTGGGAGCAATCAGCGTCTGGTCGCTGGTCACGACCTGGCTGTTCCTGCTCGGAGAATCCCGGCGGCAGCGGCAGTGAGTCCGCGGTGCGCCCCGCCTCGTCGCATCACTTCGATTCCCCAATCCGGTACAGGTGCGTTTCCGATCGGAGGAACAGCGACTTGTCGCTGACGGCAGGGGATGCGCGGAATGCTCCGTCGAGTTCGTTCTCCGCCAGAATCCGAAACTTCGGCTCGGCAGCGACCACTGTCGTCTTCCCCTGATTGCTCAGGCAGTAAATCCGTCCGTCAGCGTGCAGCAGCGACGACCAGAAATCCCCTCCGATCCGCTCAGCGAACGCCATTTTGCCCGTGGCTGCCTCCAGGCAGGTCAACACTCCGCCGTCGTCGATGACATACAGCATCTCTCCTATTAGCAGCGGCGAGGGGTGACGCGGCATGCTCTTGCTGTAGTCCCACGCCACGTGGGTCGCTGTGATGTCTCCCCTCCCCTCTGGCTTGACGGCGAACAGCTTCTTTTCGGTCCCGGAGAGGAGATACACCAGCCCCTGCCCAAACAGTGCCCGGGCCGCGGTTGAATGCCCGCCGTGAACAAACCGCCACAGTTCCTCCCCCGTTTGGGGATCAAAGGCGAAGGTCGCTTTCGCCGCCTGGCTGATCAACTGCTTGCGGCCGTTGACCTCGATCACCAGCGGCGTGGCGTAGGCCTTTTTGAGGTCGCCGTTGGTAGTGCCGTAATCAATGTCCCGGTCCTTCTTCCAGACGGTCGCACCGGTCCGTTTGTCGAGAGCGGCGACGTATTGAAAGTCGTAGTCGTCGAAGTGCAACAGCAGCAGGTCGCCGAACAGGATCGGGGAGGAGGCGGGCCCGCGCCAATGCAGGCAGGGCAAATCGCTCCGCTTCCACAGCACCTCGCCCGATCGCGTGTCGAGGCACGCCGTGCCATAACTGCCGAACGAAACATACACCCGTCCGGCTTCGATCACCGGGGTGGGGGAGGCGAACGTATTGTATTGCCGGGTGTCTTGCGGCTCGGCTGTCTCGAACACCTTCAGGTCATGGATGACCTTCCCCGACTGCCGATGAACGCACAGAGCGAACGACTGCTTGCCGTCATCAGTCGCCGTCGTCAGCCAGACCTGGTCTCCCCAGATGACGGGAGAGGACCAGCCACTGTCATGGATGGGAGTCTTCCAGACGATGTTCTTCGACTCACTCCACTGAAGCGGCAATCCGGTCGCGTCGGACGAACTGTTGTGCCGCGGCCCATGCAGTGCGGGCCAATTCTCCTCTCCCGGTACACGGGAGGGGATTGCCGCCAGGCAGATCACCGACAGTAAAAGCATGCGCCGCATGGAATTGCCCCTGGGATGGATAGGGTTTGGTGGTTGGACGATTTGGCGATGGCTGCGGTCCCGAGGGACCGATTCAATTTCGGACTCGAAGAGCGGTTCGACCCGCATCCGTTCATACGCGCCTGCGGCATCTTCCTGGAGGCTCAGCGTCCCGTCAAGTAGATTCGAGCAACTCATTCCACAGCAGCGTGGCGTAGTAGACTGGAGCATGGTCCGCCAGGCCTCCCACTTTGAAGGGGAGCGATCCCATGTCGAGCCGCAACGCTTTGGCCATGCGCTGCGCCGCGGAGGCCAACTCGGCGGCCCCCTGGGTGAAGTCCTTCCACAGACTCCGAGGGGCGTCGCCGCGCAACACGTGTGAAATTCCCGCATGTACGTAACCCAGCCAATCGGGTGGAACCGTGGTGACCAGGTCATCGCGATGGACAAAACGGAAAAACGACCGCTGGGGGAGCGCGGGGGTCAGGCCGGAATTCCCCACGCGGGGCGCGCCGTAGGTATACAACCCCTGGACCGCGTCAGCCCCCAGATGCGCGGCGGCCAGCGTCGCCAGTGCTCCCCCCAGGCTGTGTCCCGCGAGCCACACAGCCTGGCCGGGGCGCCGGCCACGAACCAATTGGTCAACTTGTCCCTGCACCTCAGAAAACGCTTTCAAGAATCCGGCATGGACGCGCCCCCCAACCGCTGCCCGTGCCGGCAGAAACTGGCTGTCGGTCCAGAGGTCGTTCTGATTGAGGAACACAATCTCCGCGGCATCCAATAGCGTGTGGGCCTGCACGCGGGTGCCTCGGAAGACCAGGATCAGCGCCTCCGGGCCATCCAGAACGATCCCCCGGTTTTCAGTGCGGGTTCCCAGCCAACCCAGACGATAGCCCATCCGGACCAGCGGCGAGGCGTCGAGAGCTGACTCCACAAAATCCGCATCCCCATAGACTAAAAGTGCAGCATCGGCCAGCCACCAGGCATTGACGGCGGAGAAATCGGTGGCCTGCGACTGAAACGGAAACTGCTCGGCATGCAAAAAGTACGGAAAACCGATGCGCGGTGGACGGAGCGCATCGATCGTTTCGGGGGGAAGTGCGCGTTTTTCGGGGAACGCAGCCATCGCACGACTCGCGCCTGTGGGAACGTGTTGCTTCAGCCTTCACCGTGATTGCGAGCGATAGATCTCTTCGAGCAGGTCTTCGACCGACTTGAACCTCTTCCCTTCGGTCGCCACTTTTTCAATCTTCTGCCGCGCGTCGGGTGCGGAATGCCCCAGACTGATCAGCGCCTCGTAGGCGTCGTTGATCACCCCCCGCTCACCCGCCTGGTCGGGGGGGAGGTCGCGCTGGATCAACAGGGCGAACTTGGCCATTTTTCGGCGGAGCTTGGCGATGATCCGTTCGGCCAGCCCGGCGCCGATTCCCGGCAAGGCGCTGAGTTGCTTGACGTCCTGCTCTTCGATCGCCACCGCCACCTCGCGCACCGGGCGAACCATCGCCCGCAGCGCCTTTTTGACTCCCACGCCATCGACGGAACAGATGGCGTCAAAAAACTCTCGCTCGGCGTCGCTGGCAAATCCGATCATCCGCGGTGTGAGATTGCCGCGCCCCGGCGTCCCTTCCAGGTACTCGATCGTCTTCAACACCACCTCGTCGCCGATCTTCCCCTGCAACTGTCGCCGGACGAACTCGGGAATGAAGACCTCGTATTCAAACGGCCCCGCCGCAATGATCGCCGCATCATTGTGCAATGAAACCAACCGACCAGTAATCCGCGTAATCATGTCAAAAGGGCCACTTGAGAAGGAATATCCACGACGGTTTAGTCTTGAGTCTTGAGTCTTGAGACTTGAGTCCCTAGCGCCCAGCCCCTAGCCCCTCCCCCACAACGCTACGAGCGCAGTAATAGTGGCACAGCGCCACTGCGGCGGCATCCGCTACGTCGTTGGGTTCCAGGACGCGATCGAGCGATAGTTCGCTGGAGACGGCGCGCTGCACCTGGTCTTTGCCCGCCTTGCCGCTGCCGGTCAGGAGCTTTTTGATTTGCCGCGGCGTGTAATGGACGACGCGGACCGACTGCTCCGCCGCGGTCAGAAGGATGGCGCCGCGGGCATGCGCCATGAGCAGCGCGCTCTTGGGAAACTGTCCGGTCGAAAATACCTGTTCAATGGCCATCACTTCCGGTTTGTACTGTTCGAAGACTTCCCGCAACCCCAGGGCGATTTCCAGAACCCGCTCCGCCAGCGTCAGCTTGGGGGTCGATCGAATGACTCCCGCCTCGCGAAGCACGGGGCCCCGCGAACCCCGATCCAGGACGGCGTACCCTGTCCGATTCAAACCGGGATCGACCCCCAGGAAGCGGTTCGCCGGGAGCGACTGCAACCTGGTCTGGGAGGGTGTGGCAATGCTCACAGCGAACGTTCCTTCCGTGGCGCTCAGGGGTCGCGGCGCCAGGTGACGCCATCCGGTCGGTCTTCCACGACGACTTTCAGCGCCTTGAGCCGGTCTCGAATCTTGTCGCTCATGCCCCAGTTCTTGCTGGTCCGCGCCTCGGCGCGGAGTTCCAGAACCAGGTCCATCAGTTCCGCGGCAAAGCCGTCGTCGGCGCCGGCCGACTTGTTCGGCAGCGGTTTGGTGAACACCCCCAACAGGCCGGAGAGTTCCTTGAACAGTGTCATCGCCTGCGTCAGCGCCTCCAGACTGGCGGCGTCGGACTTGCCGGTGCTTTCCAGCTTGGCCTCCTGAATGAACCCGTTGATTGACTTCCGCATTTCAAACAAGGCGCCGACGGCGTCCCCGGTGTTGAAATCGTCGTCCATCGCATCGAGAAACCGGTCGCGCAAACGGGCCAGTTCTCCGGAAAGCGCCGCGGGCATGGCAGAGAGGGGGGTCGTTTCCGCGCGGCGACGGGGCGCGGCGATCTGATAGAAGTCCTCGCCGGTGATCCGCCCGTAGGTCTCGAACAGCCGATAAAATCCTTCCAGCGATTTCCCCTTTTCGTCCAGGTTGTCGTCGCCGAAGTCGATCGGACTGCGATAATGCGTGGCCAATAGAAAGAACCGCACGGTCTCGGGATGATGTCGCTGAAACAACTCCTTGACCGAGGCGGCCCCTTTCGACCCGGCCAGTTTTCCCGCCTCCTGCGCCGCCTTTTCCTGGGCCACGTCCCCGTGGCGATCGTGTCCCCCGCCAACCTTGCCGGCGGTCTTGCCCGCCTGCATCAGGCCGTTGTGCAACCAATACCGGGCAAATTTCTTTCCGGAAAAACTCTCGGATTGAGCCAGCTCGTTTTCATGATGCGGGAACATCAGGTCGAGGCCGCCGCCGTGGATGTCGAGCGTCTCCCCCAGGTGCTTCAGGCACATCGCCGAGCATTCGATATGCCACCCAGGCCGCCCCTTCCCCCAGGGACTTTCCCACGCCGGCTCCCCCGGCTTGGAGGCTTTCCACAAGGCGAAATCGGCCGGATGCCGCTTGCGATCGTTGGCCTCGACGCGCGTCCCGGCGAGGACTTCGGAAATGCTCCGATGGCTCAGTGCCCCATAATCGACGTCCTTCGAAGCATCAAAGTATACGTCCCCTTCCAGCGGGTAGGCATACCCTTTGTCGATCAGCGTGCCGATGATCTGTTGCATCTCGGCGATGTGCTGCGTCGCATACGGAAAGATGTCTACCGAATCGACCCCCATCGTCGCCAGGTTGTCGAAGTAATCCTGGGTCATTTCGCGAGCGAGTTTCTCGACCGTGGTCTGGCGTTCCGCCGCCCGGACGATCAGCTTGTCATCGACGTCGGTGATGTTGATGACGAATTTCACTTCGTAGCCGCTGTAGGTCAGGAAACGTTTGATGGTGTCGAAAATGACCGGCCCCACCATGTGGCCAATGTGGGCCGGCTTGTAGACGGTCGGCCCGCACAAGTACATCCCCACCTTGCCGGGGGTGACGGTTTGAAAGTCCTCTTTTTGTCGCGAAAGCGTGTTGTAGACGCGGATAGGCATTGGGGGGGGCTAGGGATGAAGGATGAAGGATCAGGGGTTAGTTGTTTTTTGGGGTTGGGGCGTTGGGTCACATTTGGGATTCAATTCATTGTCAGCGACTGCTGCGATGAGTGTATCTGCGGCAGGGCAAGCAAGGGAATTTTCACCGACGGCCCGACGTACGCGTAAACTTCTCCCTCCCCTCCTTGCGGGGAGAGGGTCGAGGTGGGGGGTGAGCGTCGCGCGAATCCGCCGGCCGACTCTTTGCTGGTTAGTGATCTGCGGTTCCCCATGATCGTTCATTTGCCATCTGTGGCGGTACGTCGAAACCCTCGCCCAAAGACGGCAACCGTCCTCTCTCCCCTTCCACAATCGACTTTCCACTCTCTACGATCCACCCTCCCCCTCCCCCTCGTCGCGGCGGGCCAGGAGGACTACGGCATCGGCGGACATGGCTTCTTCGCGGCCGATCGGGCCGACCAGTTCTCCGGTCTTGGCCTTGACGTTGATCGCCTCGACCGGAAGGGACAACAATTCGGCCAGCCGCTGGCGGATCGCCGGTTTGTGCGTCGCCAGTTTAGGGCGTTGGGCGAAAATCGTACAGTCGAGATTGACTAGCCGCCAACCGGCTGCCGTCACCCGCTCCAGCGCCTGCTTCAGCAGCAGCGCCGAATCGATTCCGGCGTAGGCCGGGTCAGTGTCGGGAAAAGCGTCGCCAATGTCTCCCAGCCCGGCGGCCCCCAACAGGGCGTCGGTGATCGCGTGCAGCAGGATGTCCGCATCGCTGTGCCCCAACAGTCCCCGGTCAAAGTCGATCCGCACCCCTCCCAGAATGAGCGCCCGGTTCGGCACCAGCCGATGCGTGTCGTGTCCAAGGCCGATGCGGTAGGGGTGGGGCATGGTGGGGGACGGGGGACGGGGGGTGGGGATAGTTGATAGGGGTTTGGGGTTTGGCGCTCGTGGTGAATGATTGGTCGGGAGTCGACGAGGGGAAGTCCGAGAGCAGTCGCCATCAAAGCACTCCCTATCCACCATCCACTATCCACTATCCACTATCCACTATCCACTCTCTACCCCCCGTCCCGCCACTTCCTTCCAGATCGGCCCGTAGACTTCTTTGTCGAACGGGGGTCAGCCGGTGGGGAATTGGCCCAGGGGATGGTTTTTGGCTCGCATCAGGCCGGTACAATAGGAAAATGTGCGGCAGACCCGCTTGCGGTCGAGCGCGCCTTCGGCCAAGAGGGTCCGTGCAAAATCAGGATGCGACAGCGTGGCTCGGCCGAAACCCGCCAGCGCCACATCCCCCGCCGCAACATGCGCCGCCGCCGCGTGCGGAGCGAAATCCTGCAGCCAGCTATAGCCGCTCCCCACCACGGGGATATCGGGAATCGTGGCCTGGATGGCGCGGGCGATTCGGAAGTGACGCAACACGCCCAACAAGGGATGCTCGGGTGGATAATACCCATCCACCGGCGGAAACTCCGCCGGACGAATCACGTGCGGATTGCCGTACGGATTTCCCATCGTCACGTTGATCAGGCTCACCCCCCACTCACGCAGCCAGCGGGCGGCTTGTTGCGGTTCGGTCAGCTCCTCCTGCCGATGGTCCAAAGGATTCGTTCCAAAGGCGGTGGCCAGGGGCAAGGCATGCGCGCATGGCTGGCCGATGAATGCCTCCCCTTCCCCCACGCCCCGGTAGGGGATCCCGTCGTAGCAATTCATCCGCGTGGCAATCAGCAATCCGGGGACTTCGCTCCGAATCCGCTGAACGACGTTGCGCACCAGCCGCGTGCGGTTCTCCAGACTCCCTCCGTAGTCTCCGGGACGGTTCTTCGCCGCCAGCAATTCCGACAGCAGATACCTGTGACACTGTTTCAGATCGACGAAATCAAAACCCAACTGCGCCACGCGCCGAGCGGCGGCGACGAACAGGTCTTCGATCCGGCGGAGGTCATCGTCGCTCAAAAGCGGATCTTCCGCCGTCACCCGCCGACCGTTACTCTTGTCGACGATCAGCGGATCCAGGATCGGATCGTGCGTCGCCAGCAGCGGCTTGCGAACGCTGTAACGGCCGGAGTGCGTCAACTGCAATCCGACCAGCAGATCGCCATCGCCGCCGCACGCTTCCCGATGCGCCTGGCGGCACTCCCGCAGCATCTGCTCCAGTCCGGAGAGGGTGTGTTCGGCCAACAGCAGTTGGCGGGTGTTGGCTCGGGCTTCCTCACAGATCGCCGTTGCTTCTCCCCAAATGACCTTGGCTCCCCCCGCCCCGAATCGCCGATAGCGGCGAAATGTCAATTCGTCGGGCTGGCCGTCGAGAGTGCCGTCGCAACCTTCCATCGGCTGCACAAGCAGGCGGTTTCCCACCGTCCGGCCGCCGATCGCCAAAGGACGAAAGAGCGGCGAAAAGTCCTCCGCCAGTTCCAGCTCGTGCCCCATCCCCAGGGCCTCCGCCGTCACATCCTGCGGGGTCTTGAATTTGAAATAACGAGCCATAGCGTTTCAGCGGGAGGACATGGGATATCATCGAGCGCCCGCCGGAAGGCAACCTGCACTCGGCGCATGCCAACAAAATGCTAGGATACGTTCCTGCCCCGCGGGTGAGAATAGCTGTCAAGAATTCCCTCGGCGAACGGCCCAGCGTAAGCTGGCCGGTGAGAACCACTGTCAAACAACTCCATCGCACTCCCACCCCAGGCCAGCGTCCCAGCGTAAGCTGGCCGGTGATCATCCCCGTCACCAATCCCATCACTTGAACCAGGAGAATCCCCATGCCGGACGACTCCCCCCCCTGGGTGGATGGACTCACGATCGGCGCCGTGCTGCGCCGCACCGCCTCCCGGAACGCTGACCGGGACGCGCTGGTCTTCCCGCAGTTTGCGCTACGGCAGTCGTGGGGTGAATTCGACACCCAGGTCGATCGGGTGGCCCGCGCCCTGCTGGGACTGGGGATCGGCAAGGGGGAGCATGTCGCTTTGTGGGCCACCAACTGGCCGCAGTGGGTCTGGCTGCAGTTCGCCACGGCCCGTATCGGTGCGGTCCTCGTCACGGTCAATCCGGCGTACCGCTCGCATGAGCTGGCCTATGTCCTGCGCCAGTCGGATGCCAAGGCGCTGTTTCTGATCGATCGTTTCAAATCGTCGGACTACCTGGCAATGGTCGCCGAAGCGGTTCCCGAGTTGGCGGCAGCGGGGGGGGCGGAGCTTCAAGCGCCCGCCTATCCCCATCTGCGGCATGTGGTGTCGCTGGCCGCCAGTCAGGGAACGGGGATGCGCGGCTGGGAGGAGTTTTTGGCGCTCGCCAACGATGTTTTCCCCGCTGCCCTGGCCGAGCGCGAACGGCAGCTTCTGCCGGGAGATCCAATCAACATCCAATACACATCGGGGACCACCGGCTTTCCCAAAGGGGCCATGCTGACGCACCGCAACATCCTGATGAACGCGTATTACATCGGCGACTGCCAGTCGATCAGCGAACGAGACCGCATCGGCATTCCCGTGCCGTTCTACCACTGTTTCGGTTGCGTCCTGGGGACTCTGTGCTGTGCCGTGTACGGCGCGGCGATGATCATCCCGTTTGAATACTTCAAACCCGAAGAGAGCCTGGCCGCGATCGAGGGGGAGCGGGCCACCTCGATCTACGGGGTTCCGACGATGTTCATCGCCATGCTCGACCATCCCACGCGCGCCGCGCGCGATCTGCGATCGTTGCGCACCGGAATCATGGCGGGGAGTCCCTGTCCGCTGGAGATCATGCAGCGGGTCGTGCAGGAACTCGGGGCGCGCGAGATCACGATCGCCTATGGACTGACCGAAGCCTCCCCGGTCATCACGCAGACTCGGACCGACGATCCGCTGGAGTTGCGTGTCAAAACCGTCGGCCGTCCCCTCCCTGGGTTCGAGGTCAAACTTGTCGATCCGGTCACCGGCGACGCGGTGGAGGACGAGGCCCAGGGTGAACTGTGCTGCCGCGGCCATGGCGTCATGCGCGGCTATTACAACATGCCCGATCAGACCGCCCAGGCGATCGACAAAGAGGGGTGGCTGCACTCCGGCGACCTGGCTTCGCGGCTTGCCAACGGGTATTACCGGATCACCGGGCGGATCAAAGACATGGTCTGCCGGGGGGGTGAGAACATCTACCCCCGCGAGATCGAGGAGTTTTTGTACACGCATCCCGGCATCCAGGACGTGGCGGTGGTCGGCGTTCCGGATCCAAAATTCATCGAAGAACTCACCGCCTGGATCCGGCTCAAGCCGGGGGCGCAGGTGGCGGAAGAGGAGTTGCGAGCCTTCTGCAAGGAGCACTTGGCCCACTACAAGGTTCCCCGCTACATCCGCTTCGTGAGCGAATTTCCACAGACCGTGACCGGCAAAATCCAAAAGTTCAAGATCCGCGAGGCGATGATCCAGGAACTGGGGCTGACCGACGCCGCCCGTCGCGAAATGGCGTGAATCGCCAGGCCAGTAGTGGGTAACGGAAAACTGGTCGATTCTCGGTCCGATTCGAATCAGATCCCACTTCCCGTGTCCGAGTCTTCATGCGCCAAGTGCGATTGAACCACTCGCACGAATCCAGAAAATTGTACAATCTTGCGGGAATCGCCGCTTGCAAGCGTTTCAGCACAGAGCCTGGCTATTACCGGATGACGCCGTACCAAATCAACATTGGCCAGAGCGCTCTTGAGAATTTCGCGATCGCGTTCCACCCTTTCGGCGGTCATCCAGTCTGGGGATCTGGCATGCGTGGACTCCCTGCTTCATTCGGGTC
This sequence comes from Planctomycetales bacterium, assembly GCA_046152955.1. Taxonomy (GTDB): domain Bacteria; phylum Planctomycetota; class Planctomycetia; order Planctomycetales; family Planctomycetaceae; genus SIAF01. The sequence goes on from JBJXGA010000205.1 coordinate 36,243, forward strand.
GGTGTCGGCAAAATGATCGTTGTCGCTTCGTCATGTTGTTCGAAAGCAGTCACTGAAGCATTTCTAGCGATCGCGCGTGCAGATTCACCATCTTCATTCCAGCCTGCGAATCTTCCACTCCATCCTCACGAGGCGAATGGGGGCGGGCTGAAACAGAAATTCCGATTTGCAGATCGTTATTTCGGTTCTAATCGAGGCACCTTTGCGCAGGCTAACGAGACGGCGGCGAGGCCGGAACCAGGCGCTGAAAGGGGAACCGATTCCCCGATGCGTCGGACGCCTGGCCAAGCAACTGAGCCAATCCCAGATAGCAATGGCACGAACGTCGGGGACAGGGGCGGGGTTGAAGGACACTCCTCCACGAGTCCGAGGCGATGTTTCCGATGACCTCTGAGACGAAATGGCAGCGACGCATCTCCCCCGCGCCATCGACCGTAAACACGGTTTCTCCGGCAAGACAGAATCGCCCCAACGAGGCCTGCCGGTGAAGCGTCAGGTCGAACTGGGGATCGATGGCCCGGAAAAAGGCGAGTTCCTCATGAGAATAAGGGCGCGGCCGAGGCTGCTGGGCATTGATCCACCGTTTGACCTGCGAGGGGAGTTGGGCATGCAACCGTTCAATCGCCGGTCGATGCTCCGGGATGCCGACCGCTCCCGCCGTCACCAACGCCCCGGTCTCGACTGCCGTCACCACCTTTCTGACGAAGGCCGACACGCGGCATTCCGTTGGATGGTACGCCCCCCACAGCGCCACGCGGGACGCGCGGCACTCGCGAAGCCAGTCCAGGCGGCACGAAAGGTTGGTCTGAACAGCGACCTGCTCCACGTGAGGCAGGTGCGACAATTCGACGATCGCCTGGCGATACCACCGCCGCGTCAGCGCCTCCCCCCAGGGAGTGAATAGCACCTGCCACTGGATGTCCGTTTGTCGTGAAATCCAGGCCATGAACCGCCGCAGCGCGAGTTGGTCGCGGCGGCGCTGTTCTGGCGATTCCTGCCGCTTGGAGAAGGGACAGTATCCGCAGGCGTAATTGCAACTGCTCAGCGGCCCGCGGTACATGACGGTCAATTTCATCGCGAGACAAACTCCCGTAGCGAGTCCCGGACCATCGATGAGTACAACAGAGGGCCGACCAGGTCGGAATGCTCCAGACCCGATTCGGTCAGCCGCAGTCGGCCGGGGAGCTGCACGGTCCATCCCCGGTCCATCAGATTCTGCAATTCTGGAAACTCTCCGATCGGAGCAACTCCGAATCGATCGACATACTCATCCAGCGCCAGGCCCTCGCTTTGCAGCAGTCCCAAAATCAGAAATCTCCGACGGCGCTCGTCGGTGGAAAGCCAAACGCCATGCGTGGCCCAGCCAAAGTCCGCCTCCGATTGCCCGATCCAGTCCGCCAGGATCGTCTGAATTCCGGCCTGGGTCACGGCGAATCGGGTGGAATAGTGCAGCCGCTGCGTGTACGACCGGGCGCCGCACCCCAGCCCGATCATCCCATCCTGCTGGCAGGCGTACTGCACCGGGCGACCGGGGGAGGACCGAAGAAAGCACCGCAACGAGGTCTGCCGATAGCCTCGCGACAGGAGCATATCGCGCCCCGCGCGATACAAATCGGTCCGCAAGGGCGCCGTGCGACGAAGCCGCCCCAGGCCAGTCTCGGGGCGGACGTACAAGGGATACAGGTAAATCTCCTCCGGGGTATAGTCCAAAGCGGCCTCGAGCGAATTGAGCCAGCCGGTCACCGTTTGGTCCGCTTCGCCGTAGATCAAGTCAATGTTGAGCACGGAGAACTCCAGTTCGCGAATCGCCTGCAGCGCGCGATGCACGTCCTCCATTCGCTGCGGCCGTCCCAGACGCCCCAGTTCTTCATCGCGAAACGACTGGATTCCCAAACTGATCCGTTCCACTCCCAACGCTTTGAGTGCAGCCAGCTTGTCGTTTGTGGCAGTTGCCGGCGACACCTCCACCGACGTGGGAACCTCGGCGATCGAGAAGCCAAAGCTTCGCTCCACCGACCCCAGCAGCGACGCGAGCTGTTCTGCGGAGAGAATCGTTGGGGTTCCACCCCCGACGGCAAACTGCCGGATGGTCACTGGCCCCAATTCCTGCTGCACGGCCCTACTCTGGAGAGAGAGCGCGCCCAAGTAGGCCGTCACCAGGTCGTCTGCCGGTTGGGACTGCGTGAACAGGTTGCAGAATCCGCAACGCATTTCGCAAAAGGGAATGTGGAGATAAAGCGCCAGCCGATTTCGAGGTTCCAGCCTCCACGCTTCGCGCAGTCGCACCGGGGGGACGAGGGGACGGTAGGACGACTTGTGCGGATAGGAATAGGCATAGGCCGCCAACTCAACCGCAGAACCAACCTGGTCCCGACTGCGCTGATCGACAAGGGGGAGTGGCTGATTGGTCTCTCCCTGGTTCCCCGCGATGTCCGTCGGGAAGCCTGACTGAGATAGTTCGATCATGCGGCGCCTCCCCCTCCCCAGTCGACTTCCGCGTAGGGGACATTCCACACGTGCGGATGCGCCTGGCGATGTCCAAAACGCCCTTCCTCCCCAAACAGCGTCCCGTGATCGGACATCAAAAACCCGCGTCCCGGCCGATCCCGGTTCAAAAACGCCTCCCACAACTCGGGAAGATGTCGATCGGCATAGGCCAGCGCGGCGCGTTGCGATGCAACCGATTCCCCGGTGGTCCCCGGCAGGTAGAAATGCGTGGGAGCGTGCGTGGCCGAGACGTTGAGGAACAGGAACAGCGGCCGGGTTGTCGGAGTCTGTTGCAGCGACTGCGCTGCCTGGCGCACCTGCGCGCGGGTGGAGTGCAACTGGGTCACGCCGAACGCAGGGGACCAATGACTCTCGTCGAACAACCGTGGAAACACGTTTCCCAGCGGATTCAGACGATTGAAGAATCCGACCCCTCCGATGCAGATCGTATGATAGCCCCGCTGGCGCAGGCCTTCGACAATCGTCTCGCCGTCAAGCACCTGCGTCCGCGCGCCGACCGATCGACTTCCATGAAACCGCAAGGCGAACGGCCGCTCTTCGTGACTCGCCCCGTCGGCCTCTGCCGGAGTCGGCCAGAATCCGGCGAACAGCGCCGCATGGGACGCATACGTGAAATTTCCCGGAGCATGTCGCAGCTCCCAACCGCCGGGAAGCAGGCTTCGCAAGAAGGGGCACTGGCCCTCGCGATGCGCCTGTTCCGCGACGTCATAGCGCAGGGCGTCGAACGTGATCAACAACAGGTCGGGGGTCGACAAGTCGCCAGCGCTCATGAGGCAGCCCCCCAAACCGGCGGCTGCCGTCGCAGACAGGCGGCGACTTGTGCCTCATAGGTCGTCTCCCCCTCGAACAGCAGTCCTGGCAGATCGTCGCCAAACGCATTGGCTTCCAGCAGCACCCAGCGGCGCCCCCCTGGTCGCACCAACACATCCATTCCCAGACACCGCGCACCTGGGAGCGCGGCGGCCCCCTGGACCGCGAGCGATTCCATCCCCTCCCATTCGTTTCCCAACATCTCTAGCAGTTCCGAACGATCGATCCGCTCTGCGTCCAGGTTCAGGTTGGTGAAAGGGGAATATCGCGCGCGACCGACGGCGTGGCGCACCCTGCCCTCGACGCACAGCAGCCGCAGGTCGAACGGCTTCCCCTGGTAGCGCGCCTTGGAAAGCCATTCTTCGACCAGGATGTCTTCCATGCCCAGGGTGTCGATCAGCATGGCGATCTCGTACTCCCGCAGCAGGACGCGCGGGCGCTTCGACAGGAACAGCCGTGGCCGTCCGTCAGACCAGGCGGTCTCCACCGAGGTGATGGCCCGGACGCGATCCCCCCTCCATTCGAGTGCGACCGCTCCCATTGCGGAATAACCGTGCTGCAACTTCAAAAACACGCGGGCATGGCGGCCGCCGATCGTTTGCCGAATCGCGTGGTATGTTCGCAGGCCGGACCAGCGCCGCGGCGTGGGTAACCCGGCCTGATCCCAGCGTTGCAGGCAAGCCAATTTGTCGAACGCCAGCGCAATCGACGCGGGAGTCGACATCCACTCCACCCCCGAAACGCCCCAGGCGTTTCCTAGACGCTGCAGCCAAGCCTCCAATCCAAACATCCATTGTCGCGGATGGAGCATCTCTCCCCGATCGAACGCCAAGCGCTCGATCGCCTCCCTGCCGAGCGGAGTTCTACCCGCCTGTTCCATCCGGGGCACGCCCCACAGGAGCAGGCGCCGCGCCGCTTCGGCGTTTCCGCCGGGAGACTCAATACGGACCACCGTCCCAGGGGGAGGCGGTTCGGGCAATCGATCACCCAGTGCCGCGTCGTAGGGGATCACGGTCACCGTCCCCGCCTGCAGGCGCGCCACGGCCCGCTCGAATCCGGCCACACGCCGGGAGCCGGGATGGCCGATCACGGTCCAGCGTCGCGCCGCCTCGATCCGGGAATCACTCGGCATGGAGGATCGCTCGAAAATCGTCAGTAAGATCTTCGGGATTGTCGGCAATGATCTCGCACTTGAGCGCTGCTCGCAATTCCTGCAACGCCGCCTCGGTGATGTAATGGTGCGAGAGGATCAACAGTTTCAGGTTGCCGCACCCGGCCAGTTCCTGGAGCGACTTGGCCCCCTCGTCGTCCAGCGTCCCCATCGACAGGTCCAGCGTTTTGAGTCTGTGGACCAGAGGGGAATTGACCACCACCGCGGCGATGTCGTTGGCGATCACGGAATTCATCAGACCCAGGTGCTCCAGCCGCGGAAACAAATCTCCGGTCAACAGCGGTTGCAGGTCTTCCACGGAACCGTCGAAGCCATAGTTCTCCTCCCCCAGCAGCAACTCCAGCTGTTCCAGCGCGGGGAGTTCGCAGGCAAACAGCTCGCGGAGCACCGACCGGGGAAGCCCTCCCGTCTCGATTCCCAGCGTGCGAAGCGACCGGTGAGTGACCCGCGAAATCGACAGTCCCTCCCCCCCGCGCACCCGCAATTCCTCCAATCGGGGATACGCCTTCAGCAATGGGGCGATGTCGGCTTGCTTGATCCACGAAACTTCGCATTCTTCGTAGGTCATATCCCCCAGGAACAACCCCCGCAGTCCGGCAAGCTGCGCGGCCACCCCGGCCAATCCGGCTATGATCGGCGCTGAATTCGACTCTCCAAAGGCCTCCGACCACGCTCCAATGACGAGCGCCGTCAGTTCCCGCGCCTGGGGCATGCCCCCTAACGCCTGCAAACGGTCGGCGATCGTCGTTTCGTCTTCGTACTCTTCGCGCAACCGGTAGGCGTGCCGAACTCCCTTCCAGTCGTCCGGGGAGTTGAAGTCAACGACGGGGAGATCGAAGAACGTACTCAGGTTTTCCGTATACATTTTTTGGTCCTTGTTGAGTCGAGACGCCCTGGAGATGAACCACGCGCTCACCCGCAGCGTCCGGCGAAACTAAGTCTCCAGCACCGGATGATAGTCCGCCGGATTATCAAACCCGGCGATCCAGGCGGCTGCCTGGTGACACGATGTCATCGTCGGCGGCACGCGCAACATGTACTGACGAGCCGTCGATGGACAAAAGCACGACAGCGCGACGAGCGGTTCGTCCCCCGGAAGTTCAACGCGCAGCAACTGACGCGGTCCGCCGGGATCGCGATCGGCATCGAGCAGCTCGGCCTGGGCATCCTTCAGGAAGCGTCCGTAGCCGTACCGTTCCAGCAGCACCCGCCGTCGTTCCGCGTTTTTCTCTCCCAACACTTCATCGACCGACAGGGTCTCCGGATGAAACGCAATCCGCCGATCGATATTCACTCCTCCCCACCGCAATTGCGTCCGAGCCAGACTCGGAGGGAGGCTCGACTCTTCCGTCAGCCCGCTGCGCGCCACATCCAACCAGCCGGTCACCTGCAATCCTTCCGGAAGCGTCGTCAGATTCGGACAGTCGCGCACATCCAGGGCCGACAACCGCTGAATGTACCACGGCAGTCCGCGCAGCGCCGTGCAGTTCCGCAACAGCAACTGTCCGCATCGAATCTGCGCTCGCTCCGGCCAGGTCTCCAATGCCCAGCAGCCCGAAACGTTCAGGAACCAAACGTCCAACCCTTCCGGCAGCCCCCGCAGGCCCGTGCATCCGGCCACATTCAGTGCCCCCACTTTGAGGTCTTGCGGCAGAACTTCCAGCAGGTCGCATCCCGACAGATTCAACCGCGTCCGCACGTTGAGATCTTCAGGAAGTTCTCGTACCGCGGTGCCGGACAAATCCAGTTCCTGCACCACCAATCCGGATGGCAAACGCTCGATCGACGAATCCGCCAGATTTAGGAAGTCAATCGTCAGATTCTGTGGCAGTTCCGGCGGCAAATCCCGTGTCGCCTTGGCCGCCCGACGCCGGGAATAATCCAACATCCCGGCGACGACCAGACCGGGCCGCACGTTGCCGGATTCCAGCAGCCCGTAGGCCACTTCTGGTGTGATGGTTTTTGCCACGCGCATGCCCCCTTGGCGTGAAGCGGTTTGCGGACTTCAACTCCAGGCAAACGACTGCCGCGAATCAATCCTGGACGTTCCGAATCGCACCGGGTGCGTATTCACGCTGCCGCCAAACTCGATACGTTCCCGTTCTGAGCCGGATCGGACCGTGCTCCTGATGCACTAGCGTCGCATAATCCGCCGTGACGCTCACGAACATCGTCCGCTGCGATTCGTAGAGCGTGGCCTGCCCCCGTTCGGCAATGCGATGCGAATGGCCAGTCAATTCCCCTTCGGCCAGCACCAGATGGTGCAACCGCCTGGCCCCTTCGGGAACCTCCTCGACGCGAGCCACCAGAATGTCCCCATGGCGATAAAGCTCCATGATCGGCCTCTCGGAACGTGATGCAGGGAAAGAACGAGCCGAGTATACCCGCACGATTCGGCCAACGCCACCGGTCATCCGCGGCGTCATCCAGAAAGTGCGAGATTCAGTCTTGTCCGAGGCGTTGCCGTTCATTACAGTTCCCGCCGCCATGTCCGAATACACGAATTACCAAAAGAAGGTCATCCAACGGTACTACGACAGTCGCGACCAGCAGGACGAGCAGAAGCTGGCCGAGCTGGTGACGAATCTGTACCTGTCGGAAGGGAAAAAACGGGCCAAGTTGTGGGAGCAGGCCCGCACCTACATGGAACGGATCCGCGTCCCCAAGACGCGTATCGAGCACATCCTCAAGTCGGCCGACCCCACGGTCCTGGCTGCCGTCGTGCAGGAGATTCAGGACGGGACGCTCAAACGCGAACCGCCCCCTCCCAAGCCGACGGAGAAACCGGCGTAGCGCGCGCGGACCAGAACCCGTCCAGGCCCTTCCTTTGAACAGTCGCTGCGACGCGATTTACCCTCGCGAATCGCGAATCGTCTCGACAACCGCCGGGTGGGCGTGCCGCGGCTCCAGGTAGCGGATTCCCCACGCCAGGGCGACCCCCAACAGCAGCGCCGCCGACAGCTTGAGCCGGTCGTGCGTATGAAACTGCACCTCGGGAAGCAGATCAGCCAGCGAGATGCACAAGAAGACCCCCGCCGCGAAACCCAGTGCCCCCCCCACCACCATCGGCGGCGAGCCCCCCAGGCGACGGATTCCCAGCCAGAACAACGCCGCCCCCAACGGACACATCAGAGCATAGCAGCCGTTCACCAGCCGCTGCGCGCTGCGGGACCACCCTCCAGCGGCCATCAGCGACGTGATCGACATGGCGTCCAGCGGTTTGTGGGCCATGACCGCCAGAAACGTCCCCAATCCCAGGATCAGCGACTGGGAATTGCCGTGCGATTCGGCATCGACGCTGGCGGCCAGCGCAGCCCCGTCGATCAGCGTGTGGATTCCCAGGCCGATCCCAATCCCGACCCAGCTCAACCGATGTTTGGGGGGACCGGCGTGTGCTTGGTCGTGATCGTGGTCATGGTCGTGCCCGCAATCATGCTCGGCAACCGGTCGTGGATCGTGAACGTCGTGCTGTTCGGCGCTCCCGTGCTGATGAAAGTGAAACGCTCGAATCAGAAAGAACGTGGTCAGCAGCCCGGCCATCGTCCAGAGCACGACGGCATCCAGCGATTGCAATTCGATCGCCGCGTGGGGGAGCATGTGAAACAGCCCGACCCCCAGCATCAGCCCCCCGACAAAACTGACGAGCAACTGCATCCGGGCATGCGTCAGGCGGATGAGAGTCGGGAGTTTGCCGCCAGCCAGCGACGCGGCGGCGACAAACACGCAATACACGACGACAAGTTGCGCGGGTTGCATGAACGGAGGAGAGGCGATTGGGACGCAATTGGATTGCGGATGATACGCGATTGCAGAACTGTCTCCAAGGCATGCGCCGAAGGCATTCGCCGAGGGTTGCCTCAGGGATTCCCGATCACTAGAATTCTCGCAGGTCGTGACAGACGGCAGGAGGACATTCGTCTGAGACGGCTCTGCCAAAAAGGCAGCCAGGTTCGGCATGGTCGCCGGGATTCCAACGACCCCCTGACATTTGCTTCACATCCGCAGGAATTCATGGATCGGTTCCAGAACGCGACGCGCTCTGGAGGCGTTTCCACGAGGACTTCCGGCGTTTTGTGACCTATGGTTGGGAGAAGTCGGTATTCGTGGCGACTCCGGGTGAACCGGCACAAGGATTGCTCTGTCAGTGTAGAGCGAAGTTTGCGAAAGTTGCAGCAGTTACCGATCCCGGCGTGGCCCTCCCGGCCGAGGTCACGCGGACCGTTCCACATCAGGTGTCCGATGTCGGAGCGGCCCAACACGGCCGGATTTCAGGAGAGACTTCCATGTACGAGCGCTTCACCGACCGCGCCCGCAAAGTCATGCAGTTGGCCAACCAGGAAGCGCAACGCTTCAACCACGAGTACATCGGGACCGAGCACATCCTGCTGGGACTCGTCAAGGAAGGCTCGGGAGTCGCCGCCAACGTCCTCAAGAATCTCGATGTTGACCTCCGCAAAATCCGCCTGGAGGTGGAAAAGATCGTGCAGTCCGGTCCCGATATGGTGACCATGGGGAAACTCCCCCAGACACCACGCGCCAAAAAGGTCATCGAGTATTCCATGGAGGAGGCCCGCAACCTCAATCACAACTACGTCGGCACCGAGCACATCCTGCTGGGGTTGCTTCGCGAGCAAGAGGGAGTCGCCGCCCAGGTGTTGATGAACCTGGGGCTGAAACTCGAAGACGTGCGGGAAGAAGTCTTGAACCTGCTGGGTCACGGGGTCGAATCGTCCGAAGGGGGAGAGCGGGCCGTCTCCAGCGGCGCCAAAGGGGGCAAGAGTAAGACCCCCGCGCTGGACAGTTTCGGCCGCGACCTGACGGAATTGGCCCGGCAGGGGAAGCTCGACCCGGTCATTGGCCGTCAGAACGAAATCGAACGCGTGATTCAGATTCTCAGCCGCCGCCAGAAGAACAACCCCGTGCTGTTGGGCGAGGCGGGAGTCGGGAAAACGGCGATCGTCGAAGGGTTCGCCCAGATGGTCGTCGAGAACAACGTCCCCGAGTTGCTCCGGGACAAACGGATCGTGGTGCTGGACCTGGCAATGATGGTGGCCGGCACCAAGTACCGCGGTCAGTTCGAAGAGCGGATCAAGGCGGTTATGAATGAAGTCCGCCGCGCCAAGAATACGATCCTGTTCATTGACGAACTGCACACGCTGGTCGGCGCGGGAGGGGCGGAGGGGGCCATTGACGCCTCCAACGTGTTGAAGCCGGCCCTGAGCCGCGGCGAGTTGCAGTGCATCGGCGCCACGACGCTCGACGAGTACCGCAAGTACATCGAGAAGGACGGCGCTCTGGAACGGCGGTTCCAGACCGTCCTGGTAGAGCCCCCCAGCCCGGACGAAGCGGTGGAGATTCTGCGGGGGCTGCGCGATCGGTACGAAGCGCACCACCGCGTGCAGATTACCGACGAGGCGCTCAAGGCGGCGGTCGAACTCTCGACCCGGTACATCACCGGGCGCTGCCTCCCCGACAAGGCGATCGATGTCATCGACGAATCGGGAGCGCGGATCCGCTTGAAATCGATGGTCCGGCCCCCGGACCTCAAGGACATCGAAGAGGAAATCGAACGACTCAACCAGGCCAAGGAAGAAGCGGTCGCCAACCAGGACTTCGAAAAAGCCGCTTCGCTTCGCGATAAGGCGGACAAGAAGAAGAAAGAGAAGGAAAACCTGGCCAAGGACTGGCGCGAGAAGTCGCACGAAGCGGACGGCGTGGTCGACGACGAGGTGATTGCCGAAGTCGTCTCAAAGATGACGGGCATTCCTCTAACCCGCCTGTCGAAGGCCGACGCCGTGCGGTTGCTCGACATGGAAAACGAGCTGCAGAAAAAGGTCATCAGCCAGGCGGAAGCGATCAAGTCGATCGCCAAGGCGGTCCGCCGCAGCCGCAGCGGGTTGAAAAACCCCAAGCGGCCGACCGGCGTGTTCATCTTCGCCGGGCCGACCGGCGTGGGAAAAACGCTCCTGGCCAAGTCGCTGGCGGCGTTCATGTTCGGCGACGAAGACGCGCTGATCCAGATCGACATGAGCGAATACATGGAGAAGCACAACGTCAGCCGCCTGATCGGCGCTCCTCCAGGTTACGTCGGCTACGAAGAGGGGGGCCAGCTCACGGAAAAGATCCGTCGCCGGCCCTATGCCGTCGTGTTGCTGGACGAAATCGAAAAGGCGCACCCCGACGTCTTCAACATGCTGTTGCAGATCATGGAAGAGGGGCACCTGACCGACAGCTTCGGCCGCAAGGTCGATTTCAAGAACGCCGTCGTGATCATGACCACGAACGTCGGCGCCAGCGCGATTCACGCCGGCGACACGTTTGGCTTCAGCAAAAAGGACGAAGATACCAGCTACGGCAAAATGAAAGAGCGCCTGATGCACGAGATCGAGCGCGAGTTCAAGCCCGAGTTCCTGGGACGGGTCGATGACGTGATCGTCTTCCGCCACCTGACGAAGGAAGACCTGAAGCGGATCATCGACATCGAGCTGGGCAAAGTCCGCGAACGATTGTGGGAACGGGGACTCAAGCTGGTCCTCACCGACGATTCCAAGGACTTCATCATCAGCAAGGGATCGGACCTGGACTTCGGCGCCCGCCCCTTGCGACGCGCGATCGAGAATTACATCGAAGACCCTCTCTCGGAAGAGCTGCTGAAGGGGAGTTTCGAAGGGAAGACGACGATCACCGTCACCGTCACCGAAACCGGCGATCAGAAACACCTGTGCTTCGACGCCACCAGCGAGCCGGTGGGAGAACCCGAAGTCGTGGGGGCCGCCGCCGACGGAGGCGCCCCGGCGACCGCCGGAGAATGACGGTTCTGGACTACGAGAATTGAGTCCGCTTCGACCCGCGAAATCATTTTTCGCGGGTCGATTTTTTGAGTCACCCTGCCAGGGGCGCTTACCGACAGGCACCGATTCCGGGTCGAGAATTGAGGATGGTGGTGTTGATGCAACATTTCTCGTCGGTCGCCTGCACGGTCTGCGGTTGTGTTTGCGATGACTTGCAGGTGACGGTCGACAATGGACAGATCATCGGTTGCGAACGGGCCTGCGAACTGGCCGAGCCCTGGTACTTTGGCCAGAATCAGCCGGTGCAACCTGCGGCGCTGATCGAGGGGCGTCCGGCGGACCACGATCTGGCCGTGGCCAAAGCCGCGGAGATTCTGCGCGGCGCCTCGTCCCCGCTGGTTTATGGGTTGTCCCGAAGCAGCACCGACGGTCAACGCGCGGCAGTCTCCCTGGGAGAGCACATAGGCGCCACCATCGACACGACCGCGTCCTTGTGTCACGCCCCATCGCTTGTGGCTCTTCAGGAAGTGGGAGAGGTCACCTGCACTCTGGGGGAGGTGCGCAACCGGGCCGATCTCGTCATTTTCTGGGGATCAAATCCGGTGGAGAGTCATCCGCGCCACCTGGAACGCTATTCGCTGTATCCCAGGGGTAAGTTCATTCCCGACGGACGCGCCAATCGGACGCTGGTAGTCGCGGATATTCAATCGACGGCCACCACCGCCATCGCCGACCAGTTCCTGCCGGTCGTTCCGGGGCGTGATTTCGAGGCCCTGAACGCCTTGCGCTGCCTGGTCCGCAGGGTTCCGCTGTCGGCGGGAGCTGACATCGGCGCACCGCTGGCAGAACTGGAACGGTTGGCGGAACGGATGGTGAATTGCCGATACGGGATCATATTCTTTGGACTGGGACTGAGCATGAGCGGCGTCGGTCACCAAAACGTCGCCGCGCTGCTGATGCTGGTTCGGGATCTCAACGCCCGCACCCGGTTTTGCGCAAGAAGGATGCGCGTTCCCGGCGACGTGACGGGCGCCGACACGGTGCTGCTCTGGCAGACGGGCTATCCCTTCAGCGTCAACCTGGCACGGGGATATCCACGCTACAACCCAGGCGAATTCTCCGCGCAGGAAATGCTGCAGCGGGGAGAGGTCGATGCCTGCTTGCTGGTCGGGAGTGAAGGACTGGCGCGTTTTTCTGATGACGCCATCAGCAAACTGCGCTCGATTCCCACCGTCGTTTTGGATTATCCTGGCGTCGAGTCGCTGATTCCCCCAACCATTCGCTTCACGACCGCGGTCTACGGGGTCCATCGAGCCGGGACGGTGTACCGCATGGACGGAGTGCCCATTCCACTCCGTGCCCTGCTCCCGACCGACTATCCTGACGACTCCGAGGTTTTACAGCGCATCGAGACTGCGATCCGTGGATGATCGCAGGTTTGGCACTTTTTGGACTTAAGGAAGGATCGCCCGCAATGCTCTCCCGCACCCTGGAACCCGAGGTGATGGACACTCTGGAAGAGGCGGTGGAATACGACGACATGGATCATGCCAAAGTGAATGCCTCGTTTTCAGAGGACTTTTTGGCCGCCCTGGGAATTGTCGAGGGTCGCTCCGAATCGGAAGAAGAGCGCGGACCAGCGTCTGGTGCTCCCTTGCGAGTTCTCGATGTCGGCACCGGGACGGCGCGGATCCCGCTGGCGATCTGTCGCAAAACCGATCGGCTGCGGATCACAGGCATTGACCTGTCGGCCCACATGCTGCAATTGGGCCAGCGGCACGTGATCGCCCAGGGGTTGAATCGCGTCATCAAACTCGAACAGGTGGATGCCAAGCAACTCCCGTATGGCGATGCGACGTTCGACGCCGTCATTTCCAACAGCATCGTCCATCACATCCCCGAACCGATTCACGTTTTGCGGGAGATGGTCCGCGTCCTCCGTCCCGGCGGGCTGCTGTTTGTTCGCGACCTGCTGCGCCCCGCCGACGCCGAGACGATTGAAGCCATCCTGGCGCGGCACGCCGCGGATGCCAACCGCCGTCAGCGACAACTGTTCCAGCAATCGCTGCAAGCCGCCCTGACGGTGAAGGAAATCGGCCAATTGCTGCGGGAACTGGGGCAGAATCCAGAGCACGTCCGCCAATCCAGCGATCGGCACTGGACGATCGTGGCGCGGAAGTGAATCGCTTATCGCTGGTCCCACCCGACTCTCTACTTTCGGCCAGGATCGGCCGTCAGGTCGCTACCTCGTGGGAATGGGAACCCGAGCCAAACAGTGCGGCGATTTCCCGTTTGCGCAGATATCGCAGGCTCAGGACGTAGTACAGGGCCTTGACCAAGAGCCAGCCAATGGCCAGGACGAGACCAATGATCGTCGCCACCTGAGTGATCGACGAGCCGAATTCCGCAGCTCCTTGTCCGCCGCCGGCGCCCGACATAATCTTGTTCATGTACTCCTGCGTCACCGCCTGCGTTTCGTTCTGGAGCAATAGAGCCGGTATCAAGGAGATCGATTCGATTACCAGCGCGGCCGTCAAGCCCCACATCAGCCATTTTCTACCGAAGGGCTTGAGCCCCAGAGCGCCAGCGGCGCCGGCGATCATCAGCAATTCCGCGACCATTTTGACCACCAGCAGCGGGACCGTCATCCAAGCGTATTTCTTGGCCACCGCCAGAATTTTGGTATTCATTTCCTGTTGAGCTTGGCGCATCGCTTCATTACCACCAGGCTGCATCCCGCTCATCGCTTCTTGCAGTTGTGCTCCGAACGCCTGGGACGCCAATCCGGCGCACCCTGTCAGCAGCCCCACGATTCCCAACAGCAGCGCCAGAATGCAGACGGCAGTCAATCCTCCAGGGCGGGTTCGCGCGGCGGGGACTTGGGTTCCGTCGTCGTGCGACACCGGTGTCATGCGCGATGATCCTTCTGTCAGCCATGGGTCTTGCGGGGAATTCGGCTCGGACATCTTCACGTCTCCAGGGGCAAAGGGAATCAGTCACCGTTCAGTCAGCGGAGCGAGGGCTTAGCGCTGCACGCGCGAACTCCCTCCCTTGGCCAGCGCCTCGACCTCCGAGAGGCGGGCCATCGTCACGTCGCCGGGAAATGTCGTCAGTAACGCGCCATGCGCCCATCCCAGACGCAGGGCCTCTTCAGGGGGGCGGCCAGCAAGCAAGCCAAAGAACAGCCCGGCGGCAAATCCGTCTCCGCCGCCGATGCGATCCAGGACATCCAGTTCACACGTCGGGCTGACGTACCGTTTCCCTTCCAGCCACAGCACCGCCCCCCAATCGTGACGATTGGTGGAGTGGACTTCGCGAAGAGTCGTCGCCACGAGTTTGATGTTGGGAAATTTCTGAACCGCCTGATCGATCATCGTGAAGAACGAATCGGGGTCGAGCCTGGAGCGGGTCGCATCCACCTGTGGACCGGCAATCCCCAGCCCTCTTTGCAAGTCCTCTTCATTGCCGACCAGAGCGTCCACATGCCGCACGATGCGACTGATCACCTCTTGTCCCTTGGATTCCCCACCGACGGCCGCCCATAGCTTGGCCCGGTAGTTGAGGTCAAACGACGTGATCGCTCCGGCCTTCTGCGCCATTTGCATCCCTTCGATGATCAGTTCCGAAGTGGTGGCGGACAACGCCGAAAAGATCCCCCCCGAATGAAACCAGCGGACGCCGCCGCCGAAGATTGACGGCCAGTCGAACTCCCCCGGCTTCAACAAGGCGCCCGCTTCGTTGGCCCGGTTGTAAAACACGACCGGAGCGCGGACTCCCTGGCCCCGGTCGCTGTAGACGGTCGCCAGATTCGGGCCGCGGACTCCGTCGTGTTCAAACCATTTGTAAAACGGC
>JBJXGA010000206.1:0-15508 GCA_046152955.1 Planctomycetales bacterium
GACAACCTGCAACGACTGGACGGAACCGCCAGCCGGCATGGGCTGGTACTGAGTCTGCTGGTGGCATTGGTCTGGATTCACCGGAACGGAACGCGTTTCACGTGGAACGGCGGCTCGCGGCTCTTCATCGCAGGGCTCGCGGCCGGATTGACACTGGTGATGGGAGTGCTGTTGGGGGGATGTGTCGGTGGTGCACTCTTGGGTCTGGCCGGTTTGGCGGCCACGTTGGTCCTGGCGCGGCGCATTCCAGAAACGTCCGTACGCCGATCGGTTTTACTCGCGACCTGGTTGCTGGCGGCCTGGTTCATCGGGCTGGGACTGGTGACGCCGTCCTATGCGGCATACCCCCGACTGTTGCTCCCCTGGATCGTCGCGACCTGGCTCGCCGGGGGATTGGCCATATCACATCTGGGAGCATTCTTAGCAGGAGCTTCCCATTTGAATGGTGGACTGTTCCCAGGGGCAATGGCAGCGATATCGCCCAATCGCACTTTGGGGCCGATTCGCGGTGGATCAGCGGCCATCGCACTGACACTCGTGTTGGCGGCCATTTTTGCAGCGGAATGGTGGGGGGGAGTCTGGGACATCCCCGCCTGGGAAGACCGGACGGCGCTACGCAGGTTGGCGCGGCAGCCACTGGCCAACGGGGAAGGAACGACCGAAATGGCCCCGTTGGACAAGTCTCAATGCGCCATCTATACCCTCAGCGAGCCGGCGCTCCTGTTCCAATGGCGACTGGCTGGCTACGAGCTGGTTCGGCCCGTCTCGTCGCTGGATTTGGCCCACCCGACAGGGTCCGAGCCGCTCCTACCGACGTTCTTAGCCATCGGTGAACAGGCAGAGCGCGGCGCCGGTTTTGCAGCCGATTTCAACCAGGGAACCAGTCGGCTGAAGGAGATACAAATGTCCGAACTGGACCTGAGCTGCCTGGTGCTGCTCGACAATCGTTTTCCGGCGGGACGCCCCGACGGGAGGGGGGACAAGCCGCGCTATCGCCTGCGGTTCTATCGTCTGCAGTAGCGGAAACCCGTCTTGCCGGGCGTGAGAGGTGTGCGTAGAATCCCGCCCGAACGGTTTCACGTGAAACGCGGGCATGATTCCAGAACCTCCGTCGGAGTAGGGCAGCATGGATGAACCGCATCCCCCAGGGCAGGAACACCAGGAATTTCGGGGCGCAACCCCGGCACGCAGAAGGCTGGGACGGGGACTCAGTTCGCTCTTGGGGGGGGGCGACGGACCGGCCCTGGTGGATGAAGGCTCGCTGGCCGACTCGGCGACGGGCGAATTCCTGATGCTCGATGAGCATCAACTGGCCCGCAATCCCTGGCAACCCCGAAAAGACTTCGACGATCAGGCGCTGGCGGAATTGATCGACAGCGTGCGGCAGCATGGGGTTCTGCAGCCGGTCTTGGTTCGGGCGGTCGAAACTGGGTATCAATTGATCGCCGGAGAACGGCGGCTGATCGCGGCGCGCCGGGCGGGACTGACCAAGATTCCCTGCCGGATCGTGGAGCTCGACGATCGGGCCGTTTGCGAAGTGGCGATCGTCGAAAACGTGCAGCGCGCCGATCTGGGAGACTTGGAAAAGGCGCAGGCGTTTCAGGAATATCTCGACAAATTCGGTGGAAGCGTGGAGGAATTGGCGAGAAAGCTGGGCAAAGACCGCTCGACGATCAGCAACACATTGCGGCTGCTGGAACTTCCCGATCAGGTCAAGATCGCGCTCAGCCACGGGCAAATCACCGCCGGCCATGCACGGGCTTTGCTTCCGTTGGAACTCGAATCGGACCAGATCGCGCTGTGTGTCCGGATCCAGACGGAACATTGGAGCGTGCGCCAGACGGAGGAAGCGGTCCGCCAACAAAATCAGGAAGGGGATGAGTCAACGCTCGCGTTTGTTGCCGCGACTGGCAATTCCAGCGCGGGACGGGCTCCAGCCGGAAGCCACGTGCAGGAGCTGGAACGGCAACTTCGCGATCTCCTGGGGGCCAAAGTCGAAATCCGACTCAAGGGAAAAGACGCCGGGCGCTTGATCGTCCATTTCAGTTCGCACGCGGAGTTTGAACGGATCACGGGCTTCCTTCGAAAGGCCTCCTGACGTGCCATTTGATCCGCAGGAGATCGCGCGGGCGCAGCGGCATTTGAAACGGAGCGATCCGGTCCTGCGCGCGGTGATCTCCGCCGTGGGGCCGGTCACCCTCAAACCGCATCGCGACCGCTTTTTGATGCTCGTGCGCTCGATCATCTCGCAGCAGATTTCGGGCAAAGCCGCCCGTTCCATTCAGAGTCGGCTGATGGCACTCGTGGCGCCTGGGCGAATGACTCCCGCGGCGCTCGCGGCCCTCACAGACGGCCAGCTCAGCTCGGCGGGAATCTCGCCCCAGAAGCGCGGCTACCTGCGCGATCTGGCTGACAAAGTGGCCTCGGGATCTGTCCGCCTAGCGCGGGCCGGTCGCCTGGACGATGACGAAATCATCGCCGAACTGACGCAGGTGAAGGGGATCGGCGAATGGACGGCGCAGATGTTCCTGATGTTCTCTCTGGGTCGGCTCGACGTCTTTCCGCACGCCGATTTGGGAATCCGCAGCGCTCTCCGCAATCTGTACAAATTGCCAGTACTTCCGGATCGCCAGACAAGCTGCCGGATCGCCCAGCCGTGGAGTCCCTACGCCACGATCGGAAGCTGGTACTGCTGGCGGAGCCTGGAATTGCCGCAGTTGCAGCCGCTGGCTGAACGATGAGTCGTCGATAGGTCGAGGTTGCTTGCAGTCCTCTGAAGCGGCCCTATGATTCTGTTTGTTTGCACAGCCGCACGCCACCACCCCACCTGGAGTGACACCTTGCCCCCTTCGACGTCCAACCTTCCGACTGAGATCGACTGCCGCAGCGTCAAGGCGATGCTCGACGCGCACCGGGAGTTTCTGTTTCTCGACTGTCGCGAAGCGGACGAGCATCAGGCGGTGAGCATTCCTGGAACGCAGTTGCTCCCGATGACCGAGTTGATGGCCCGCGTCGAAGAACTCGAACCGCACCGATCCGGATTGATCGTGGTCCACTGCCATCATGGCGGGCGGAGCCTGCGCGTGACGAACTGGCTCAGGCAGCAGGGCTTCGCACAGGTGCAAAGCATGGCCGGCGGAATCGATGAGTGGGCCGCCGAGATCGACCCCTCACTCCCTCGCTATTGACCCCCCCCCTTCAAAACCGGGCGACCAAGCCGCTGCGGTCACGATCGGCGGTCATCGTCGGCATCCCAAAAGCTGCTGGCCTCTGGAACTTCGAGACCGTCGGTCTTGGCGATCACCACAATTCCGCTGTCGGTGACGGTGCATCCGCGGGCGCGGTCCTGATCCAGATCATAGCCGATTTCCATTCCTTCCGGAACGCGGACTCCTTTGTCAATGATCGCCCGGCGAATGCGCGCCGAGCGGCCGATCTCGACTCCCTCGAACAGGATCGAATCGTCAACGGTCGCCCAACTGTTGACCCGGACGTTGGGGGACACAATTGATCGGCGGACTCGCCCGCCGGAGAGAATCGACCCGGCGCACACCAGGCTGTCGAGTGCCTGACCAACGCGCGGCTGCGGACCGCGGTCATCGGCGAATACGAATTTGGGGGGCGGACATTGTGGCTGGTAGGTGCGGATCGGCCAACTGTCGTCGTACAGATTGAGCTCGGGATCAACGGCGACCAGATCCATGTTGGCCTCGTAGTAGGCGTCCAGAGTCCCCACATCCCGCCAATAACTGCTCCGTCCCGTGTTCTTGTCCCGAAAGGGAAACGCCCGGACCGTATGCGAGCCAATCAGTCCGGGGATGATGTTCTTGCCGAAATCGTGCTGACTGTCGGTGCGCGTCGCGTCACGGCACAATTGCTCGAACAGGAACCGGGCGTTGAACACATAAATGCCCATGGAGGCCAGACAGCGCGTGGCGTCGTCGGGCAACGAATCGGGACGGCGCGGTTTCTCCTGAAACGCGGTGACGCGGCGCTGCCCGTCAATGCGCATCACGCCAAACTGCGGCCCCTCTTCGATCGGTACCGGCAAACAGCCAATGGTGACGTCCGCTTCGGTCTGAATGTGCTCATGGATCAACTCGGCGTAATCCATCTTGTAGATGTGATCCCCTGAGAGGATCAACAGGTACGCCGGGTCGTAGCGTTCGATGTTGTAAATGTTCTGGTAAACGGCGTCCGCCGTTCCTTGATACCAGTGCTCGTCGATTCGCTGCTGAGGGGGCAGGATGTCGACGAACTCATCCAGTTCGCGGCACAGAAAGCGCCAGCCCAGGTTGATGTGGCGATCGAGACTGGCCGCTTTGTACTGCGTGAGCAGCAGCATCTGCCGCAGCCCGCTGTTGACACAATTGGAGAGCGTGAAATCAATGATGCGATAGACCCCCCCGAAGGGGACGGCCGGTTTGGCCCGGTCGCGTGTGAGGGGTTCCAGGCGGACTCCCTTGCCTCCTGCGAGGATCAAAGCCAGGACTCGTTTCATCGACCGACTCCACTCCGTTTCGGACCCCCCGCTTGTCAGCCGCGCGGGAGGGTTCCTATAACACTCTGGCATTTATCGATGCGCTCCAGAGACTGTATTATAGGAAGTTCGGCGCCGCCGGGACAGGCAACCAGCGCCGCGGAAAGTTGTCGGCCGGTGGACATGGATTTTTTGAAGGATCTGAATCCGGCGCAGCGCGAAGCGGTGCGAACGCTGTCCGGCCCGCTGTTGATTCTGGCCGGTGCCGGAAGCGGCAAAACGCGGGTCATCACCTGTCGCATGGCCGAGCTGATCCGCCATGGCACGCCGGGGGATCGCGTTCTTTCGGTGACGTTTACCAATAAGGCCGCGCGAGAGATGCAGGAGCGGGCTACGCACCTCCTGGGAAAGTCCCTGAAGAAGAAGCCGCTCGTCTGCACGTTTCACTCTTTATGCGTCCGCATTCTAAGGCAGGAGATCACCTGCCTGGGGTATCCGGCGGACTTCGCCATCTGCGACCGCGGAGACCAGGAGTCGATCGCCCGCACGGCGCTCCGCGACATCCGCGTCTCAGAGAAAAACCTGCGTCCCGGCGATTTGCTGGCGCGGATTAGCCGCTGGAAAATGGCGGGGGTGGCCCCCGACGACGCGCGGGATCACGTGGAGAATGACTTCGACTTCCTGGCGGCGGCCGCCTACCGCAAGTACCAGGCGCACCTCAAAGCGAGCGCCAACGTCGATTTCGACGACCTTTTGTTTCTGACGGAGCGGCTGTTTGCCGGACATCCCCAGGCGCTGGCGCGGCACCAGCAGCGGTTCGAACAGGTGCAGATCGACGAATACCAGGATACCAACGGCATGCAGTTCGCGCTGATCGAAGCGCTGGTCCGGCCGCACAAGAACATCTGCGTCGTGGGGGACGACGACCAGTCGATCTACGGCTGGCGCGGCGCCGAAGTCGAACACATCCTGGCCTTTCCGCAGATTTTTCCCGGGGCCAAGGTCATTCAACTGGTGGACAACTACCGCTGCACCGACCGGATTCTGGAACTGGCGAACACCCTGGTGAAACACAATCGCCAGCGCCACGACAAGCGGCTGGTGGCGCACAAGACGGCGACGGCCGATGTCCGGTTTCTGGAATTCGCCGACGAGCAGACGGAGGCCGAACAGGTCGTCCGCGAGATCGCCTGGATCATCAAGACCAAAAACGTCGATCCGGGGGACGTGGCGATCCTGTTTCGGACCAACGAGCAGCCCCGCGTATTCGAAACCGAACTGCGGCGAAACCAGGTGCCCTACGTCATCCTTGGGAGCATGTCCTTCTTTGATCGCAAAGAGATCAAGGATCTCCTCTCCTACCTGCGAGTCTGCGTGCACCCCGAAGACGAGATTTCCCTCCTGCGGATCATCAACACTCCTGCCCGCGGCATCGGCAACAAGACGATCGAGTTGCTGGTCTCCCGAGCCGTCGCCGAGGGAAGCCGGGTGTGGCGCGTTATTCCCGAGATGATCGCCGCGGGGGAGCTTTCACCGGCTGCCGCGCAGGCGCTCGACGCCTTTCGCGACCTGATCGGCCGATATCAGGAGAAGTTCCGCAGCGCACCGCGGCGGCTAGCGGAAATTCTCCAGGAATTGATCGAAGAGATCGACTATGCCAGCGAGATCAATCGACAATACCGCGAGGCCCCGCAACAGGAAATGCGGGCCGCGATGCTGCAGGAACTGGTCCAGGCGGTCACCCAGTACATCGCGCGGACGGGTGAACCAACGCTGGTGGGCTTCCTTGAGGAATCGGCGCTCACAGGCCGCGACGAGGACGGAGACAAGGAGGATCAGCTTGCGGAACGGGGGGTCAAACTGATGACGCTACACAGTGCCAAAGGCCTGGAGTTCCATCGTGTCTACCTGGTGGGGATGGAAGAGGGGCTGCTGCCGCACAAGCGTTCGATCGGCGAGGCCGAATCGTCCGTCGAAGAAGAACGGCGATTGTGCTACGTGGGCCTGACCCGCGCCCGCGATCACCTGACCTTGACGCGTGCGCAGAGCCGCATCAAATGGGGGAAGCGGAGGATGACGGTTCCCTCGCGGTTCCTGGCTGAAATGCGCGGTCTCGAACTGACTGTCGGCGAAGTCGCGGCGGACGAATCCCTCGATCTGGACGCAGAAGACGTCGACCTCTTTGAGGATGCGTGAGCAGCCCGACGGAGCGTTCGCCCAACTCACTCGGAATCCTGCGTCACTTCGATCACGATCAATTCCGTCTGTCGGCGATTGCGGCGCAGGCGGACCAGCAGCCGCGTCGTCGTCGAGGGGTCATAGCTCCAGATTTCGGTCATCTCCCCCGACACGGCGGAGCGCGACAGCCGCTGCGGCTCACCCAGGCTCCGCCGCACCTGGCTGGCAGTCATCCCCAGCTCAATCCGCCCCTCGCGGATGGCCTTGTCCATTCTTCCCTCGGGAAGAGAGGCGAACTCCGCCTGGGTCAGCCACTGGTTGTCATGCAATTGATAGCCGGCGCGCCGCAACCGCTCGGCGATTTCCTCCGCTTGGGGATGCACCCTCCACGCCTCCTGCAACAGTCGGTCAGCCACGTCGCGACGGTCGAGCAACTTGCGATATTCGTCGGTCAGTTGGAGCAGCCCTTCCACGTCGTCGTCCGACAGTTGGCGGCGGCGCAGCGTCAGCCACGACTCGATCAGCCGCCGGGCGGATTCCCCCTGTTGTCGCTGACGATACTCCTGCGCCAGCGCCAACACGTCCGCGCGCGACAACGACTCGACCTCGCGGGCTCGGGCGGTCAGCGCCTTGTCGCGCAGGCCCTCGGCCAACCGATGCTGCTCGGGGAGCGACTGATCAATCTGAGCGGCGACCTCGAAGCCGTTGCTGCCGTCTTCCGCCAGATTGGGCAGGATCGTGCGCAACAGGACGTCGGCATACAACATGCGGTGCAATCGCCGGCGCGTCACCGCGTCGGCCTGGTCATACGTCGGGCGGGGGGAGGCCAGGTAGCTTTTTTGCAGTTCGACATCGATCACGTCGGCCTTTTCGGTGCTCCCGGGCAGCCGGTCGGCAATTTCGGCCAGCAATTCCTGCACGGCTTTTCCCGTCTCCCCTTTGGTTTGGCTCCATTGGAGGACGAGACGCTCGTGAATCAGTTCCTGGATGAACTTCGAGGCGGCCCCCAGTCGCCGTGCTTTGTCGGCCAGTTCCAGCAATCCGGCCGGGTTGTCCCGCGCCAGTTCCTGCCGTTCCAGCGACAGAGCCCGCAGATTCGCTTCGTCCCCCCGCGCCTGCAACTCCGAGTCTTTGTAAAACTCCCCCCGCTGCATGGCCCATTGCGCCAGTTGATACCATTGCTCCGCTGGTTTTCCGCGAAGCTGCCGCCTCCGATCGAGGAAATGCTCCAGGTCGGTCGGCAGTTCACGTGCGGATTGAATATGAAACGAGTAGTTCCCGGAGGCCGCATCGCGGACGACCGTTCCCGTCACCTCCAGATTGGGATGCTTGCGGCTCAATCCGGGAAGTTCCGTCTCCGATTCAAACACCATCCGGCAATTCTTGAACTGCACCCGATGCCTGCTCAGGGGAGTGGCGCGCCCCTCCACTTGCAGAACCACGGCTGGCGGCTCACGCCGCGCGGCACGCCATTGCTCGACTTTGTCATTGAGCTGAGAGATTGACAGCAGTTCGGCGTTTGCCGGCGCGGCGGCCAGGACCAGCGCAGCGGCTGCCACCGAAAGCCCACTCCGCAGTCCGTGACGCCATGCGCGAACCAATAAACTGGCGGTCGAATTGGAAGGTCGAGGCTCGGAAACAGGTGTCACGGTTCTATCCCCAGCAACTGGGCCTGTTCGGCCAGGATCTTCAGTGACGCGCCGTCGTCGGAAAATCCCGCCAGACGCAACGTTTCCGCATGTCCCCACAGGAATCCGGTGTCGGCACGCAATTCCACGCGCCAACTCGAAGGCCGGTCTGCATCCGCGCGGCAGTCGGCCAATTGGGCGGCGAAAATGACTCGCTGAGACGCCTCCCCTGGGGAAATCCTCTGAGCAAACGCGGGCAACTCGGCGATCAACCGGCCCCGGTGACGACCGATCGCAATCGGAAAATCGATGTGATAGGTCGCGTTGTCGGAATCCTCCTGGACACGATCGACCGCCGCCTCGATGATCACCCATTCGTCCCTGTAATGCGACCGAAATCGCTCCGGCCACCCCTCCGCGAGCGCATCAGTGCGAGCTTCCCCCGCTTCTTTGACGATGTCGTGCAGCGAGGCGGAGAGGAGATTTGCGGCGGCTGTTGTTTCGCGGGCGAGCTGCCGCCATTGCCGCGATTGGGGGTCGCTCCGCCCCAGGTACACGACTGCCTGGTCGATCTGCTGGAAATGGCGGGCCGCTTCGCCGACGTTCCCCTCCTCCAGCGCTTCCGCTGCCAGCCGGGGGATCGACACCAGGATCGTCCGAGCATGATCCAGTTCCTTCTGATGGAAGCGCCACCAGATCGTCAAACCAATCACCAGCGTGATAGCGACCAGCACGACGCGCATCGGTGTCAACACTCGCCGCACGGGGCGCTCGCCGGGGCGCAATACGGGCGCACCTTCGGCCGTCTCGTCACCCGCCGCGACCGAACGGGGCGCGGGAGCTGTTCCTCCTCGAGAAGCGCGGCGGAATCCCTTTCCTCTGCGAGCCGAAGTGGGGGCCTCGCTCGGCTGAGAATCCGGGCCGCTGGCTGTTTGGGCCGGCCGGCTGGCCGCGGGTGCCTGGCGACGAGACGACTTCCACCACGACGCGGGCAAGGGATAGACGCTGGCGGGAAATACAAACAGTGGGGATCGGCATCCGGGACAGAGCGCTGTCTGGGCCTTCTTGGTACGGATTCCCTGGACCGACCGGCCGCATTCGCACCGGACGGCATAGGGCTGCTCCGGCCGCTCCACCGGCTTGCGCAGCGCCCCTTTTACAGACATCAACCAACCTGCCATCGGGGATTCTCGGACGAAACACGGTGTCAGCGCAGGCCTTTGACAGCCGTTCCGATCCCCTGCCGATTCCCTGGCAGCCAGATCGACGCCGCCTTGGATTATCATTCGAGCGACCCCGCCGGTCAATGATCGCTGTCGGATCGACGAACCGCCCGCCGTGCCAGAGAAACATCGGTTGCCGCTTCGCGGATCTGCGGAAT
Organism: Planctomycetales bacterium; assembly: GCA_046152955.1. Classification (GTDB taxonomy): domain Bacteria; phylum Planctomycetota; class Planctomycetia; order Planctomycetales; family Planctomycetaceae; genus SIAF01. The sequence continues at coordinate 9,668 of JBJXGA010000206.1, forward strand.
TCGCTATAATCAGGCCCGGCAGCGATCGGGGAGGGATCCGCGGCTGCTGCTCGGACCAATCTGTCCAAACGGTATGGATCGTCCTGCCAAGGGAATTCGAAAGGGTGTTCGATGACAAGGCGTCAGAGCTGTTGGCCCCTCGCGGCGATCGGAATGGCGGTGCTCTGGATCGGTTCCGCACAGCTGTCGGCGGCCCAGCCGCCGACGCTTGGTGCGCGGATCACGCAGGCCGAGCGCATTCTAATCGCCACTCCCAAAGCGGATGTCACCGGAAATCAACCGTTTCTCGTCGAGATTGACCGCGCGTTGCGCGGCGCAGGGAAAGACGGGCAAACAGCCCGGATCTTTAGCGTCGGAAAAGGTCAGCGCCCCCCGCGATTTCAGAAGGGGCAAAAATATGTGTTCCTGCTCCACAAGAACGCTGATGGCAAAGGCTGGGGATTGGCCGACACCGTGGTGATCCCGGTGACCGACGATCGGGTGCAGGTGCTGGTGGATGGCCAGCCGCAGGAAGATGTGTCGCTGGATGAACTGGACGAGTTGATTGTCCGCCACGAGTATTCCGTCGTCGTCGGGCCTCCCAGGGAGTCGGTTGAGGGACGATGGACGCTGGCGATGAGCCAACAGGGCTCGGATTATTTTATCTGGTTGATCGATATTTCCAGAGAGCCGTCGGGAGAATTCCAGGCGCGGCTGGTGGATGCGTCGAAAGTGATGGAGTCCTCGACTCTCAAAGGGGGAACAATCGCCGAGCGGGAACTCCGTCTGGAACTGATCGCGAATTCCGACCAATTCGAATTCGTCGGGCGACTGGAACAGGGGGTGATTCGCGGCAACATCCTGGTCGCCGGCCAACGGGTGCTGGCGGCGCGGATGGCGCCTTCCGAGCTGACCTCAATGCGCAAGTATGCCGAGGCGGTGTCGGCCCCCGCACGGGATGCCTTCGTCGCGGCCGTGACACAGGAAGAATCGTTTGAGCCTCTCAGAACGTTTGCCCGGCGATATGCGGTCAGTCCCATGGCCCTGGAGGCACTTCAGGAGCTGATGCGGCAGGCGATCTCGCAGCGGAAGGATGAAGCCGCGTATCGGAAGATCGCCACGGAATACGTGAAAACGGCGCACGTCTGGGGCAGCCGAATGGCGACCCGCGCGACCATGGAATTGGGCGTGGCCCTCTCACAGGCTGACCTGCTGCCCGAACTGTCGCTCGAGTATTTGCGGAGCGCGGAAAGGATGATCCGTGACGATGATCCGCGGGAATGGATGCTGGTGGTTCAGATCGAAATCGGGAAGCGGCTGCTTCGTGGCGACGATCCTGAGGAAGGTCAGCGACTGCTGTTGAACCTTCGCCGCGAAAACCCCTTTTTGGCTGAAGTCAACTGGCTTCTCGCGCTGCATGCGCAACACACCGGCGACATCGATACGGCGATGGAACTGTTTGCCGAGCTGTCGGTGCTCCCCATGCTGGAACAGGAGATCGGACGGATTCTCGCCGCGTCGGGCAACGACGGCTGGCGGGAACAAATGCCCAGTCGGATACTGACAAAACTCTGGTCGGAAAGGCATCCCGACAACCCGGACGTTCGGGACTACCTGGACGAGACCTATCGCCGCAGACTCACCGCCGTGGCCGGACCAGCGCGCCCGCCCCGTTCGGCCGAGGAAGGAACCCGCGTCACGTTGTGCGAGTTGTTCACCGGAACCGACCACCTTCCGTGCGTCGCGGCGGAGGTTGCCGTCATTTCTCTGCAGGCAACGCATGCGCAGAGCGAAGTCGTTGTACTCCGGTATCACGAGCATTTCCCTCGGGCCAATCCTCTGGCCAATGAAGCCACTGACACGCGGTTTGCCTCGTATTTGGCCAAAGAGACCCCCTGGATAGCGGTCAACGGCAAGCAGTTTTCCGACGTGGGAGGGCTGCTGTCGCGAACGCCCGAAGTGTATCAGCGGTTGAATCAACTCGTCGAGCCGTACCTCAAAGAGACGACGGTATTGAGCCTGGACCTGACGGCGCAGGCGACAGATGGGATCATCTCGATGACGGCCCAGGCCAAAGGACTCCCGGAGTTTCCCGGCAATTTGCGGTTGCGTTTGGCGCTGGCGGAGACCGAGTTGGCGTTTGTCACTGGCAACGGTTTGCGAACGCATCGGATGGTGGTCCGCGACATGCCGGGTGGCCCCGATGGAATCGCCCCAGAGCGGGGAGCGCTGCGGTATACTGGTGAAGTCGACTTGGGTCAGCTGAAGTCCGACCTGGGGAGCTATCTGGCCCGGATCGAAACGGACCTCCAAACGGAAATGGCGGAGAAACCCATGGAATTCCAGGCTCTCTGCCTGGTGGGCTTCCTGCAGGACATCGACACAGGGGAGGTCGTTCAGGCGCGGGCGATTCCCGTGGAGGGAGACGTCTCCACTCCCAAACGCGCCGCCAATTCGTCGTCAACACCGGGTGAACGGTCGAAGCCGTCCCCCGGCGCCCCCAAATGAGCGGGAAGGTGGTTGCAGTCACAACATGCGCTGGGCACTTTTGGGTGATTCCCCCTCGACACTCCCTCTCTTGCGATCGATCCTGCGGCGACCCGCTCACGAATTGACGGCCCTGGCGCTGTCGCCAAAGATGCATCAGACGCTCCGCGGCGAGTTCTCGCGAGTCCACCTTGCATCCGGGTGGGAACCCCTGCTGGCGGATCCTCGAATTCAGGCCGTCATCGTGGCTGAGGGGACAGAGGAGACCCTGCACGCGGCACGGCAATTGGCGGCGGCCGGCAAGTCGCTGCTGGTGTCGCCGCGGGCGGGGCTCTCCCCGACCTTCGCCTATGAGCTGGCGCTGCTGCAAAATGATCACGCGCTTTGTCTGGCGCCCATGTTTGTCGGGCGCGGGCATCCCGGCTGGCGGCATGTTCGCAAGCTGCTGGCCCAAGGCGCTCTGGGAAAAATCCTGCACGTTCGGATTGATCGCTACGGCGCCCCCCTGGCCCCCAGCCAGCGCGCCCCGCGCCTGCCCCCCGAAGAGGTCTTCGTCGCCTTTCTCTGCGATTGCGATCTGTTGCGGACGCTGTGGGGCGACCACAATCAGGTCACGGCGGTTTGCTCGGGAGATCCCCTGGAGGGATTCTCGCTGGTGACCGTCACGCTGGAAGGGCCGGCGGTCCCGCAGGTAGTTTGGTCCGTGACGGCGGCCGCCGATGCTTTCTGGCGAATGACGATCGTCGGCGAGCAGGGGACAGCCCAGGTCACCGGAAACCCCGAACATGAACCGTTCCGCCTGAAAGGGACCGCCATCGATCCCGGCCAGTCCGGCGACCTTCCGTTTGACTGGGGAGATTGGCTGTGCGATTCTTTTGCGGCGCAAGTTGCTGCGTTGCCGGGGGAGGCTCCCGCCAGCGGGCCGGATCAAACGGCGGAGAGCATCGCGGGAGCGACCTGGGGCGAATTCGTTCGTTCGGTGGAATTGCTCGAAGGCGTGCAGCGGAGCCTGAAAAAAAAACGGATGATCGAAATCCATTTTGACCCCCCGTCCGAACGGGGACAGTTCAAAACGCAAATGACCGCCGCCGGTTGCAGCCTGCTCATGCTGACGTTGCTGGCCACGATCGCCTACCTCACGCTGAACCCTCTCCTGGGGGGGTATTCCGGATTTCGACAGGCGCTCGTGGCGCTGATCTTTCTCCCGCTGGGGTTGTTCTTGCTGCTGCAACTGCTGTATTTCGTCGCCCGACCGCGCGAGAACCATCCCGGCAGTTCAGGCTAACCAGCAGCATCGCGCGCTGTCCCCCGCTCCCCGCCCCCACAAAAAATCCGGGATTCCCACAATTCCCGGCGGGTGATATGCTCCGCCCCGTTTGAGTGGGAAATTTGCCGAAATCACCGGGGACCGGCAAGTCCGGAACATGAGTCCGATGCGAAGCGAATTCGACTGGGCGCGCCTGAGCTGGCTCTCTCTCGTGTGCTTGATGCTCGCGGGCTGTGGATCTTCTTCGGAAGAAGTCTTCGAAACGGACCGGACTGAGGCGGTCGAACCAGCGGAATCGCACCCCCCTCCCATCGAACCGCCTCGCCGTGAGTCCCCCTCCTCAGTGGCCCAGGACCAATGGGGATCCCGCAGTGCCGAAGTGCCCCTGACCCGGCGTGTCACTCAGGAAGTTCGTCAAAAGACCGGAACGGGCTGGACGACGAGCCGCTCGTTTCTGGAACTGGTCATGACCGTTTCGCTATACGATCCTCCGGAACCGGAGCGCAGAGGGAATTCTGCGAATGAGGCAATGGCTCCGCGGCACCGTTATCAGGTGCTCTATCATCAGGTGCGGTATGGCGAAGAAATTCCCGGTCAGCCGCCGGTCACCTACGATTCGCGCTCGCCCCCCCCGCAGATTCCGGCCTCCGCCCAACCGTATCATGGATTGGTCGACAATGGCTTTCGATTCCTCCTGACCGGCGACCGGCGTGAGGTGCAGGTCTACGAACTGGAGCGGTTCATCGACCGCTGCGTCGCGACCGCCGACCTGGAGCAGCGACTTCTGATCCGAAAGTCACTGGAGGGTCTGTCGGGGGGAGAAGTTGTCAATCGGTTCGTCGATCGCACGGTCGGGATGATCCCCAACGAAGCGGTGCGTGTGGGGGACACCTGGACCGGCTCCAGGCAGGTCGAGGCGCCGGTTCCCCTGATGGCCAGCAATCGGTTCACGATCCGGGCGATGACGGCTGACGCGGCAGACATTGACCTGGCCGGAACGGTGGCAATGCTCCCCACCCCACCCCCCGCGGAGGGAGCGCCCCCTCCCGAGATGGACGTCGTGGTGAAAGGGGGGAAGATTCTGGGGCAAATCCGGCTCAATCGCCGGACGGAACTCCCCGTTCAGTCGCGGGTCGAGCAATCGGTGAGCATGCTGATTCGGCTACGCGACGGAAGCCAGATCGAACAGCAGGGGACGACGACGACGATTGTCGAGTCGATCGGCAGTTCGACAAGTGTTTCCGGTATCCGCTTGATTGGCGGAACCGAGGCCGACCGGCCGTAGCGGGTGGCGCACATCGCCGTGACCTTTGAGGGTGGAAAGACGCCTGGAAGCGGTTGGGGGGCCGACGAGGCAGATTCCGCGCGGAGTTGTGGGATGGGACGGTACGGAGCGAGGGGCGAAAAAAAAAGCGGTCGTCATTCTGTTGAATGACGACCGCTTTCAGATGAGATTCCGGCGATGACCTACTTTCGCGCTGGTAGGCACTATCATCGGCCCCGTGAGCTTAACTGTCGTGTTCGAAATGGGAACGAGTGTGACCTCACGAGTATGGTCACCGGAAAAGCGCGAGTGCGCCAGTGCGAAGAAACGCACCGCACTCACTCGCGGGTTTGCAAGTGGTAGAGCAAGAGTGAATCGATTTTCAAAACTCCAGAAACAAGACGCTCACAAAGGAACCAGGGAACCTTGCGGAGCCCAGGATCAATGTGGTCAAGCTTTCGCCCATTAGTATTGGTCAACTGAAGCGATTACTCGCCGTACATCGCCAACCTATCAACCTGGTGGTCTTCCAGGGGGCTCCCGGACTTGCGTCCAACGAAACCTATTCTTGGGACTGGCTTCGTGCTTATATGCTTTCAGCACTTATCCGTACCGTACGTAGCTACCCTGCGATGCCTCGGACGAGACAACAGGAACACCAGAGGTACGTCCCTCCAAATCCTCTCGTACTAAAGAGAAAATCCCTCAAGTTTCGTACGCCCACAGCAGATAGGGACCAACCTGTCTCACGACGGTTTAAACCCAGCTCACGTACCACTTTAATCGGCGAACAGCCGAACCCTTGGGAGCTTCTTCACCCCCAGGATGTGATGAGCCGACATCG
>JBJXGA010000215.1:0-37212 GCA_046152955.1 Planctomycetales bacterium
GAGGCGCCCCCCGGCAACCGTGGTGGTTCGGCAACCGTCCGGACCCCGTTTCAACCCCCTTTTACCACCTCTCCCTGGCCGGTTTTGAGGCGCCCATGAGTGGCCGGTTTTGGGGCGCCCGTTGACACTTTTGGGCTCGTTTCACTTCCTCGTCGGTCGGGGGGCGGCCCACGGTCAGCAGGTAAACGGCCGACGCCACTTGCTGGTTGCTCAGCCCCGGTGTCGTGGTCAGAACTTTGACAACCCGATCCTTGATGCCGCGCTGTGTGGCGTCGAGGTTTTGCCAATGTTTGTCCTCGGCCTTTACGGCGTTTTCGACCTGGCCCCTGACTTCCAAATCGGATTTCACCATCTCCGATTTTCGCAGAGTGGGTAAGATGGAGCCGCTGTGCTTGTCCAGTTTGTAGCTCATTTGCCAGATCACGGCCTCGCCGGATTTCGCACCGTTGCTGCCGCCAGCGGCGATGCGCTGGCCGTCTGGACTGAAGACGACGGCGTTGATTCGCGCGGAGTCGAAGCGGTAAGTTCTGGTTTGCTCCCCGGTCTGGGTGTCCCAAACTCGTACAACGCGGTCGTATCCGGCCGAGGCCAGCCGGGTTCCGTCGGGACTGAAGGCGACGTGCCGCACCGATCTGCCCGGTCCCAGAATGCGCCCGGTGAATTTGTCGACTTCCTGGCCGCCGGCCTGGCCCTGATGTCCGCGGATCTCAAATAGTTCTTGCCCGGACGGCAACTCCCACAGGCGAACAGTCCCATCCGATACGGCCGCCGCCAGCAGCGTGCTTTGGGGATGGAAAGCCAAATTCGCAACCGAGCAAGGGTTCCCGCCTTGTTTGATATCCGGCTGCGTTTTGAACGACTGGACCCGCTGGCCGGTGGTGATGTCCCAGACATGCACTTCGCCGGGTTCCGGCAATTCACCCGACGCCCCTTGCGTGCCGGCCGCGAGGTACTTGCCATCGGCGCTGATCGCCACGGCGTCGGCGCGGGTGGACAACGGGCCGAACTGCCGCAATTCCTTGCCGGTCTCCGTGTCCCAAGTCTTCACCACGCCGCCGGACAGGCCGTGCCGCCCACCCACTTTCGTTACGCTTCCTGCCGTGGCCAGCCGCTTCCCATCCGGACTGAAAGTCAGCGCGACGATCGCAGGTGGAAAGGGAGAATTCCGGTCCCAATTGCCATGCGGGTCGATGCTCCAGATGTCGTTGTCATTGGCGGCTTCCCGAATTGTCAGTTTTCCACGGCGCACCGCGGGGACATCAAAATGGAACGATCTGGCGATCGCCAAACGACCGAAATCACGACTGAAACCGACCACGCTTTCGCCATCGACCTTCAGCCGTCGAATCTCTTTGCCGGTTGCGGGATCCCAGATGCATGCCTCCTTCTCGCTCGTCGAGATCGCCTGGCTCCCGTTCGAACGAAACGCCAGCGAGGTCACCTCTGTGGCGTGGCCTCGAAATGTAACCACTGGTGCAGCGGCGTGACCGTCGTCCGTTTTAGCGTCGTCTGCCGATGTTGTCTGTTCAGTCGTTGACTGAGCAAACCCAATTGACCACGGCAGGAATGCAAGCGCCAAGCTCGTCGCGGACGCGACGGCGGCCATTTGGCGGACGCGATTGGTGCGAATGCGTCGCATATTCGGAAACCTTTCTCGTAGGTGATGGAATCACTGCTGGAATGGAACTGGATTGCGGAATTCGTGCCATGATGCCGCAACCTCTCCACCGATGACAATACTTACCGCCCTGGCCCATTGCGATGTCGACGCGGACAGGTCGAAGTCACCCCTATCCGTCCTGGTGAAGCTACGGTTCGAAATGCGACGTTCGTTGGATACGTCTGCACTCGATGTCGAGATACGTTCCTTTGATGACACTCCGAGCGGATTCTGGCGTCTTTCCAGAACTGCATCGAACCGTTGTCCCATTTTGCCGTCTCACAAATCGAAATGCCATCAACTCGTCATTGTCGAGGGGGGAAGTGGCCGGCGCGATCGAACTGGGTTTTCTGGTGTTGTTGGGCGTGGCTAAGGGAGATACAGCCGAAGATGCCGAGTATCTCGCGGCGAAAATCGCCGGCCTACGCGTCTTCGAAGACGAAGAGAGAAATATGAATCGCGGCCTGGCCGACGTCGGCGGCCGGATGCTGATCGTCAGCCAGTTCACGCTGCTTGGAGACTGCCGCAAGGGGCGCCGTCCGAGTTTCGACCGCGCGGCGCGGCCCAAAATGGCCGAAGAGTTGTATCGTTAGATTGTGGCGATTGTCGTCGGTCACAGGAATGCGGTGGCAACCGGCGCCTTCCAGCAGCACATGCAGGTGCAACTGACCAACGAGCGGCCCGTCACATTGCTTCTCGACAGCCGGCGCGAGTTTTGACGCGACCTACTCCGTGGCCGAACTCGACTTCCAGTCGCCGATCGATCTGGCGAGCGTGGCTACGATCTGAATTCTTACCCGTGGCACAACACTCGTCCGAGAATTGGTATTGGTTGCATTCTGAGCCGGAGAATAACGCTTCCGCCCCTCACAGAGCGTCGGAAGAAAAAAGGCAGAGAAAGGGGACCGTAAATTTCCGCAGCAAGCGACAACGACCGCCGCCGACCGCCTCTTTGGTGGTCTTCGATCGCAACGCCGTGGCTTCATTCCAACGGCTCGCCGGGCCGTTCGGCTGGCTTAAACAGGTCGTCGGTGAACTTCACGTCGAAGTCCAGGTAGTGGCGGGTGATGGTTTCGATCGTCTTCTTTACGCCTGTTTGCTCGGTGACGGAGATGTGTCGGATGAGCGTCGGATACCAGATCCCCTGCGGGGAGCGATCGGCCGTTTCGACAACCTGGGAAAGGTTGACGACTTCCACAGGCGGGGAATTCGTTGCATCCCACGTCACCGATTCGTAGCGCGCGACCATGTGACTGCGCTGGGCATCAATCCAATATCGCTCTTCTCCTGACGATGAACCAGTGGTTCCCGTGCGAAGTATGACTTTGACAGTATTCGCTGGGCCGTCTGCCGGCGTGAGGTCCAGTACCGGTTTCCAGCGGAAGGCACTGAAGTTGACCAGGTTCTGCGGGTAGGCGATAAACAGCGGCGAACTGCCGGCCGGCCACGGGTGGCGTTCCGGACGACTCTTCCATTTCGGCTGAGGCCATGTCGCGCGCCTCCACGTGATGGGATTCGGCTTGTTCGGTTGGTCGCTCCAGCCTGCGGGGAGTCCTTCGTTATTCCAATAGGTCGATCCGTCGCAGATCTCGTGGGGAACCTGGAACAACTCGGTCCAACGGCTTTTCCACCACTGCCGCTGGTCGGCATCCGACTTGGGAGTTCTCGTCGATACCGAGGCCGCGTCGACCACGCCGTAAACCATCCGATAGCTTGTTCCTTTCCGCCAGACGGCGAACGGTGTGCCGACGTACCACGGTGACAACGCGTCGCTCATGACGTTGAGTGCCAGATGTTCTTCGAATCGTTCCGCGGACGACTTGATCTCGGAGATCACCCGCCTTATGTCGTCGGTCGGCACGAGATCGACCAGCTCGGCGTCCCGTGGAATCCCCAGGTCGTAGATGTCGATGGGCCCCGTCTCCGGATAGCTGACTTCCATCTCGATCGACGGCGGATTCATGTTCGGGTCGCTCATCACGAGATAGTGCGGGAGGCGTGTCTGGGGGTCGACGAGTAACGTCAGTCGAACGATGGGCTTCGGGTCGACGACGTCCGCATCGACGACACGGATTACCAGCTCGTAGCTCAGCCACGTTCGCCCATGCTTCGTGGCAGGCCCTCGCGTCTGTTCGACGAGTTCGACGTCAGACGCCGCAAAGTCGAGCTGTTCAGCGCCACGAGAGATCTGGTGAAACACCTTCTCGAACCAACGGTCAGCTCTTTTTTTATGATCAGCCTGGGGATCCAAATGCCGTGTCAGTGTCCGCTCTTTCGCATTGTATTCATACGTCACATTCAGACGATGATCGGAGAACTGTACAGAATCTCCGTGGCGATGGGCGCTGACGTCACGGGAGAACGATAGCCAGTCTTCATGGACCTCTCCGTCCGGAGTCGTGTATTTGCCAAGACTCCACGGCTTCGTCCGAAGCGCCTCCGCGACCTGCGCCCAGCTCGCGTTCGGATGCGACAGCCACAATATTCCCGCCACGGTAGCGACGAAGGCGGCGGCAGCAGCCAGCCCCAGGCGGCCGCGCCCACGAAAGTTCGACAAAACCGCTCGAACCGTCCGAGCGGTTGCAAAATGCCCAGTCGTTAGTCTGACCGGGAGGGCAAACCGGCCACGTTGTTGCGGATGGCCGGGGGTCGTTCCGTGGCTCCAGGCAGCCGCCGTCTCAATCACGCGTTGCCGGACATCGTGCGGAGCCGGCTGTGCCAGCGTCGCCTGAAGGGCTCGATCCAACAGCTCATCTGATGAATCATGATTGGGCTCATGTACCGCTTTCATTCTGGTGTCCTCCTGTGAGTCATCGTTTCGACGCTCAACATTTCCTTCAGCTTCGTCCGCGCCTTGCAAAGCGCCGTGCCCACCGCTCCGGCGCTGATCCCTAAGGTGTTGGCGATCTCGGCGCTGGTCATCTCGCCTAGGTATCGCAACGAGAGTACTCCCGCCTCGCGGTCGGGAAGTTTCGTGATGGCCCAACGCAGCCGTTCGGCCAATTCTCGCTCGATGGCCGCCGCATCCGGCCGATCGGATTCCGCCGACATGGGCTCATCCGTGAATGGCTGCACCAATTGCCGCGTCCGCAACCGGTCAATCGCCCGGCAAACGGCCAGGCGGCGCAACAGTCCTCCCCAATTGTCCACCGTGCGCTGCGAGTGCAACCGAAAGGCATCCATCAAGGCATCCTGAACGACCTCCTCGGCATCAGCCACATTGCCCAGCAACCGCCAGGCCGTGTCGAATGCCATCGGCCCATGCGTGCGAACGATCGATTCCCAGTCGGGCAATATCAACTCCTCTGCAGACGCCCAAATATCATCTCCGAACATCTCTCATTATGATCTCTGTCGGAAATGCCTGCCTGGGATTACCAAGAATCTGGAAATTTTTCCAATTCCTCCAATTGATCTCCGAATGAGCTGAATTGCCGGTTCAGTCTTGCGCCGTTTTCTCCGGGATGGGCGCTCCCGCTTGTCGGCGTCATTGAGCAGCGGCCATCGTGTAGATTCCCCCGGTGGGCCAGGAAAGATCTTGCGCGTGGAGCAGCGGCAGCTTGTCTGGAGACAGCGTCACCGTGATGGCGTGGCTGTCCACGGGATTCTGTCGTTGCCGAATTCCACCTGATGGTTAGACCTACTGCGCCGCACGGTTGGCTGAAGAGATCCATTCCGCGACCGTGCATCATAGCAGTCAAGGATGCGATTCCAGTTCACTTCAATCGATGTGACCGACGTGCCGTCCATCCCCGGCCGCTCAATTTGATCGCAGGCTGTTAGCCTCGATTGATTCGTACTTACAGATTTTACCCAGCGTCGTGAAAGTGACTTTAAGAGCCGGACTTTTCCAGCGTTTCCAGCAATCCGAGCGTCGTCCACATCGTGGTCGCTTGATTCGCCTTCGGAAGCGTCCAGCGGCGCATCCCGGCGAACTGACCACCTGGCGTCCACGAGCCGTCCGCCAACTGAATCTGGTTCATCAAATCGATCATGCCGTCGCGAAATTCAGGTTGAGTCAGAACACTCGCAGTCCCTTGACTTGCGATCAACAATGGGCCCAGGGCCTCGAGGCCGCCTCCAACACGATCGAATATGTCAACTGTCCGCTCGGAAATCTTCAGCACGGTCGCCCGATGCGACTTCATTTCGTCTTCCGTCAGCAGCGGCGTCAGCTCCGCAAGAAACGCAGCTTCCGTTTGGAACGGGCGTGCGATCAACGGCTTGAGCTTGTCTTTCACGGCCAAGGGCAGCGTCGCCGCTTCGGGTCTGCCGAGGTCGTAATTCCGCAACCGGAACAGAAGGCGATTTGCGAGCGAATCCTTCCGAGTCCACTCGTCCCACTCCGCCAACTTCTGGGAATCGACCGCGAAGCCTTGCGCCTGAGCCGATCGATGCGACCACAGCAGGAACGGCACATGATGGCAATAGGAACGGATCTGCCAACCTGGCAATCATGATTCAGATCGACTGTTCGGGACCGTACCGGACAGCTCGTCAATCCGTTGTTCCACTAACAACAGCTCCTCCGCACATCTGGCCACAGACCCCGTGAGAACGATCCAGTTCAGGAGTGAATCATCATCCACATACGCTTCTTCGACAGCCTCAGCTCGTTCCTGCGCATGAATGGCCAGTTTCTTCCGCAAGCGGGATCTGATTTCGTTGAGCATTCCGAGTGAATCAATCTTCTCGGCATGCTGAACTACGATTCGAAATACAGCAACCGATTTGGGATGATTCGACGGCGTCACCTTAAAGCCGCCTGCTGACAGGATCGCTTCGACCTCTTCCAGTTTCCAATTGATCGCGATCGCTTCGGGTTCACCGACCGGCAACTCTTCCATGTCGATAACGCAAACGCGGCCCTCATTCGGAACGATGACTCCATTGAATGCGGCAAACAACTCAGGAAACCTGTGCGACGGGAGTTCGTGGAGCGTATTGCTCAAGACGACAAGATCCACAGTCGCATGCCATTCCTGCGGTAGGTGCCAGACTTCTCCGAGTCGAAACTCAAGGCTGTGCAGCTTTTCCGGCACCAACGGCAACCTGCGGGCGCGGGCAATGTGCTTGGAACTCTGGTCAATACCGAGATACGCGACGCGGCTGGCGCCGGCGCTCAGGTTGTTCGCCAAGTGAGCGGCGAGGCCACCATGGCCGCAGCATGCGTCTAGAACCCTTAACTGCGGACGCGGATGCGTCGACAGCAAATCAGATACCGCGAGGATGATTGCATCTTCTCGAATCGCTGTACGGTCCGACTCGGAAGCAATTCCCGGGAGTCCGGCATAGCATCTCAGTCGTTCCTGAAACGACAATAGGGCATCCAACCCAGTTCGCCGAACATCCTCGGCAAAACGCCGAAATGCCTCGTCAATGGGTCTATCCACCATGTCAGGTCTCGATACCTACTAACGTTCTCAGCCGCGATAGAGCACGGTAGGTTCTTTGCCGGACGAAATTCTCAGATACTCCCAGTCGCTCTGCCACATCTGTAGCGGTCAGATTCTCCAGGTATATGAGCTTGATGATCTCTTGGTCTTGAGGAGACAGCATTTCAACTCCTTGCCAGATCCGATCGACCTCATCCAGCTGCTCTACTGAGTTCCATGTGGAAGGCTGTGCATCGGGTACTGAAACCAATGCCCGGAACGCTTTTTGCCAGCGCGATTGTCTCGACATCCGTTCAAACAAAACTTCCTTGACGGCTCCCATGAGCCAGGAATCTGTAATAATGATTTCCTTTTTTCGCATTTGATTGAGCGCGCGACAAATGGTATCTTGAACGACGTCTTCAACGTCGCTGATTGAGTATGACCGGCAAACGCGCATGATTGCCGGACGGAGTTTGTCAACCAGTGCCAGAACGGTTCGAGTAGTTGCTTTGGTCCATTCGCGGCACTTCGTAGCGACTTGCGCACCAATGTCTTCGGGCGAGGCTGAACGCGCATCAAGAATTAAATGGGACCGAATCGCCTCTTCTGCAAGCGAATCATCCAGTCGCACCGGGAGCACCAGCGATGTCTCGTATTGGGTAGCGCTCTCCGTGATCGCGGCAAGTTCCTGTTGGCAGGCATCCGAGGCAGAGTAGGCGGTCGAGAGCGCGACGAACGCGACTCGGCACTGCCTGGGAAACACAGCGGCTATTACTTCGGCGCGATTTTTGCCCCAGAATTCTGCAGGAGCCGCGTAGGGATCGAACGTTTGCAGATCCAGAGTCTTCAGTTTGTCAACGAATGGTTTTACCCATGCGTCGTCTTCCGATGCATAGGAAAGAAATACGTCCCAGTGCTCTTTTGGAGGCGGTTCATTCGGGGAACGGTTCGCGTTCAGTTCGGCATGGTCATCCATGGTGTCCTCCGGTACTGCTCTGTGGCCATGCAATGACTCAAAGTCGACTTCGCAACGGGACGACAGCATGCCAAAAACTGTGCGGCATTGCTAGAGCATTCGTGGCCCGCCTCGGTATTGCTCAACTTCCCCCAAAGCATGCAACCACGTACGTCCCCTCCGGCGATTCGACCATCTCCTCGAATGGGTGGTGATCGGTTTTAGACTTGCATCTGTTCTGTATTATATGCAGCGAAAATCTGCGGAATCAAGACTTCAACCCAGTCGATTGTCGCTCATCGCCTCCATACGTGCAGCCGAACTCTTCTGAGCACACCAAAGTCGGAGAGTCGAGAGTAGACCGAGGAGAGGGGGGCAAGTAGCGGGCGAACGACTGTTTTTTCGTTCTCCTCTCTACTTTCTCCCCTCTCCTCTCTATTCGCCTTTGGCGAATCGGGGCGACAGGATTTGAACCTGCGACCTCCTGGTCCCGAACCAGGCGCTCTAGCCAAGCTGAGCCACGCCCCGAATGGAAACCGTTCTGGTTTCCGGAGATGCGGACGTTCGTCCGTTTCTCGATTCCGATTCCCGCGTTGGGAAAGACAGCGTCTCTCCCGCAATGGTTCGGTATTCTAGCATCTGCGACGGTTCGGTCAACGCCGCTCGAAAAACGGCAGTGATTCAGACAAAAGCAGAGACTCCGCCGCCCGGCGGCGGCGGCTCGGGTAGCGGATCCGCCGCTGGCACCGGCGGCCGATCGGGCTGGGGAGCAGCGGCGTCTGGGGGCCTTCCTTGCCGCTGCAGGCGCTAGAGCGAGCCGAACAGGAGCAGCTCGCGCTCGAAACACCGTTACGGGTTGGCCCCCCTTCAGGGGTCTGGCGATTGGAGGGGGCGTGACCCAGGGTAACTGCCTGCGGCAGCGACCCTGGGCTTTTGATATCGGACGCCTTCAGCATCCTTCGCCAAAACGTGGCTGGAGAAGTGTTCTCACACATTCTGGTGAATGTGGCTACGTCGAAAGCACTCCCAGGGAATTTGGGAATGCTCGTGAGACTGGGCTGCCACCGAATATGGTGTAGAGCCGACCGCACTTCACACCGCAGGCGCGGGTCGGATACAATCCAATGCATTCGATTCGACCGGAGGAAATCCATGCAAAACCCATGCAGGGCCACGATCCTGGCCCTATTTCTGGCGTTCGTGGCCGCGGAGACCGATTCGTTCGGATTGGCCGCGGCGACCAAAGCCAAGTTCAATCAGGTGCTCGACCTGGGGGAGGGGGCGCCGGAGTGGAGCGATCTGCCTGGGACCGACGGGATGCGGCACAGCCTGACCGATTTCCAGGATTCGAAGGTGGTTGTGCTGGTTTTCACCTGCAATCACTGTCCGATGGCCAAGTTGTACGAACAGCGGCTGTTGAAATTCGCCAAAGACTATACTGAAAAACAGGTACAGGTGGTGGCGGTAAGCGTCAGCCGTCATCCGGCCGATGCGCTGGAGAAGCTGCAAGTCCGGGCGCGAGACCGGGGCTATCCGTTTCCGTACCTGTGCGACGCGTCGCAGCAGATTGGCCGCAGGTATGGCGCGACGGGCACGCCGCACTTTTTCGTGCTCGATGCGGAACGCAAGATCGCCTACATGGGGGCGTTTGACGATCAACATGACGAGGCGAAGGTAGAGAAACGATTCCTGATCGATGCGGTCGAGGCAGTGCTGCGGGGGGAGCGTCCGCCGGTCCGAGAGACGTTGCAGCGCGGCTGTGCAATTGAATACGAGGAATAGATCATTGTATGCTGATGGGTTGGCTAAGACGGCGCGGCGCGAGTCTCGGCCTGGGCGTGTTCGCCGGGGATCAACCGCCGTTATCGGCCCATCGGAGTGTCAATCGGTGCCTGATTGCACATCGGCGGCTCGACGGGAGCCTCGCCCTCCCAAGGGTGTTTTGACGGAATTATGGAGTTCTTGATGGCTTTGACCTGCCGTTGGACGCACTTAAGCGCCGCTGTGTTGCTGTTGGGCCTGCTGGCGGTGAATCCGCTGGCGAGAGCGGCTGACGACGTCGAGGGGGCAGCGCCGGGTCAGTCATCAGCCGCCAAGCCGCTGTCGGACGACGAGTTCTTCCAGAAGAAGATCGAACCGCTGCTGGCGGCGCGCTGTCTGGAGTGTCATGGCGCCGAGAAACAGAAGGGGAATCTGCGGCTTGATCGTCGCACGGAGGCGCTGGCGGGGGGCGATTCCGGTCCCTCTGTGGTTCCCAGGAATCCCGGCGAAAGCCTGCTGATTCAGGCGGTGCGGTATGCGGGGGATTTGAAGATGCCCCCCAAGTCGAAATTGCCCGAGGCGGAAATCGGCCTCCTGGTCGAGTGGGTCGAACGGGGCGCGCCGTGGCCCGGCACCAATCCACCGGCCGGCCCCCCCTCGACACCCTCTGAAACGAAATCCGGCCCATTGTTCTCCGAGGAGGAACGCCGATTTTGGGCGTTTCAGCCGATCGGAACGGCTCCTCCTCCGGCTGTCAGACAAGCCGAGTGGGTGCAATCGCCGATCGATCGGTTCGTTCTGGCCGATTTGGAAGCGCACGGACTCGCTCCCGCCCGCCCGGCGGACAAACGGACGCTCATTCGGCGCGCAACGCTCGATCTGACCGGCTTGCCCCCCACCCGCGAAGAGGTGGCCGCATTCCTCGCCGACGAATCGCACGAGGCGTATGCCGCGCTGATTGATCGGCTGCTGGCTTCGCCGCGGTATGGCGAGCGCTGGGGGCGGCATTGGCTGGATGTGGCGCGGTACGCCGATTCCAACGGCCTGGATGAGAATTTGGCCTATGCGAACGCCTGGCGCTACCGCGATTACGTCGTGCGGGCGTTCAATCGCGACAAGCCGTTTGATCAGTTTGTCCATGAACAGATCGCCGGGGACTTGCTCCCCGCCACGGCTGACCTGAACGAGCAATTGGAACGAACGACCGCCACCGGATTCCTCTCTCTGGGAGGAAAGATGCTGGCGGAAGACGATCCGGTGAAGATGCAAATGGACATCGTCGACGAGCAGGTGGACACGATCAGCCGCGCGTTCCTGGGGCTGACCCTGGGATGCGCCCGGTGCCACGATCACAAATACGATCCAGTCCCGCAGGAGGACTATGACTCGCTGGCGGCGATCTTCAAGAGCACGAAGACGATGGAGAATTTCTCCGTCGTCGCGCGCTGGCAGGAGCGTCCCTTGGCCTCGCCGGAAGAGATCGCCCGGCGGGACGCCCACCAGCAACAGATCGCCGGGAAGAAGGGGGAGATCACCCGAATCACCGATCAGGAGAACGCCGCCTTGCTGGAAGACGCGCGGCGGCACACCGCGAGCTACCTGCTGGCCGCCGCATCGCGTCTGCAATGGGAGACGCTGATCAAAGAGGCCCAATCGCTGGGAGACACCCCGGACGACAGCCGACGTGCCGGGCAGTTACTGATTGAAGCCGAAGAATACGCTCGCGGCAATGTGCTCCAGGACCGCGACAATTACGGCAAAGGAATCGGCGTTCTGGTGAACAAGGGGGAACTCCCCAATTTCGCTGAATACGAAGTCACGGTGGAAAACGGGGGGCCGTTCCAGTGCGAGATCCGCTATGCGGCGGCCGCAGCGCGGCCGTGCCGCCTGATCATCAACGGCCGCACGGTGAAATCCGACGTCGCCGGGAAGGTGACCGGAACCTGGTTCCCGGATTCACAGAAGTGGTTCGTGGAGGGGTTTTTCCCGTTGCAGGCGGGAAAAAACGTGATTCGTCTGGAGAACGCGCAGGTCTTTCCGCATATCGACAAGCTGCTGTTTGTTCCCGCGAGACGGGCAGACGGCACGCCGGTAGAGCTGGCTGCGCCCCCGACGGCCGCCGGCGACGGCTATGAATCGAAAGGGGAATTTGTCGCGCAATGGGTGAAGACTCTGGAGGGAGTACGAGAGACTCCCGAATCGCCGCTAGGGCTGTGGCTGGAGGCGATCGCGCGGAACAGCGTTCCGGAGGGATCGACGGCGACCGGAACTCCTCCCCGGCCTGCAGACGCCGTGTTGCTGGCAGAGCCGCGTCCGACGACGCTGCCAGAACTTGCCGAAAGGTATGCGCAGCTCTTCGCGCTGGCGGAGTCTGACAAGGAACCAACCATCAAGCCCGAGGATGCGGGCGGGAAGGGGGGAGAGAGTCCTGCATTTCCCGAACCGGTACGCGACGCATTTCGCAAGATCGCGAAAGACCCGATGGGGCCCTGGGGACTCCCCAAAAACGCAGAAGAATATTATCGCGAGCCGGCGACAGCAGCGTTGAAGACCCGACGCGAGGAACTCAAAGGGCTGGAGCAGGCGCTCCCGGTATTGCCGGAGACAATGGCGGTGTCCGACGGCAAACCGGAAAACCTGCGCGTTCACGTGCGGGGGAGCCACCTGACCCTCGCGCAGGAAGTGCCGCGGCAATTTCCGCGGATTCTCGCGGGGACCGGGCAGACTCCGCTGGACGACTCACGCAGTGGCCGCTGGGAATTTGCCCGATGGATGACAAGCCAACCGCTCACCAGTCGGGTGATCGTCAATCGGGTCTGGCAGTGGCACTTTGGAGAAGGACTGGTCCGTTCTCCCGACAACTTCGGCCGTCTGGGAGAGCGTCCCACCCATCCACAGCTCCTGGATTATCTGGCCGGGGAACTGGTCCGCGAAGATTGGTCGCTCAAGCGTTTGCATCGGCTGATCATGCTCTCGTCAACCTACCAGCAAAGCACCACGTGGAATGAATCGGCGGGGACGGCCGACCCCGAGAACCGGCTCTGGTGGCGGATGAATCGCCGTCGCCTGGAAGCCGAAGCGATTCGCGATTCGATTCTGGCGGTAGGCGGCTCGCTGGATCCTGAGATGGGGGGCTCGTTGCTGCCGACTCCCAATCGGCAGTACGTCACCAGTACGGCGAACGTCAATCCGGTGATTTATGAGAAAACGCGACGGGCGGTGTATCTGCCGGTAGTGCGGAGCGCGCTGTATGACGTGTTCCAGGCGTTCGATTTCGCCGATCCCAGCACACTCAATGGCCGTCGTGACAGCACGACGGTCGCTCCTCAGGCGCTGTTCATGCTCAACAGCGCGCTGGTGCTGAAACAGACGGAGCTCATGGCCCGAACGCTCCTGGCGGACCAGACCCTGGACGATGCCCACCGCCTGACGCAACTGTATGAACAGGCATTGTCGCGACGGCCGACCGATCATGAATTGGCACGGGGATTGGCGTTTATTGAGCAGTACGCCACCGCTGCCCAGTCCCGTGTCGGAGCAGCGGAAGGCCCAGAAGACAACCGACGGCGCGCCTGGCAGACACTGTGCCGCACGGTGCTGGCTTCAAATGAATTCGTCTATGTGGAGTGAAGCGTCTAGAATTTGGGTCTCAGGGCCATATTGACACAGGAGGCAACGAATGAGCTCCACAGTGCAAGCGATCTTGACTGAGTTCGAACAGCTCACCGAACCAGAGAAGGAAGAAGTTGCGGCAGAAATCATGCGCCGCCGGATGCAATTGAACTGGCCGCCTCTGGCGGATGATGAACTCGCGCAAATCGCAGATGAGCGATTCACTGAATTGGATCTGGAGGAAGCTGCGGCGTCCGACTGGTTCGAAAGCGCGATCCCGCAGGCGGCTACGCCTACCGCCTTTTGACTCAATGACCGCTGAGACTTTCACAGGAATTATTCCGATGCCCCGACATTTGTGCCGCGACTGCCAGACCCCGTTGACGCGCCGTGAAATGCTCCACTCCGCCGCGGCCGGTTTCGGCAGCCTGGCGCTGGCTGGTTTGCTCGGGGAGTCTTCAGGCGGCGCGCCCGCGGGGGATCCGCTGGCTCCTCGTCCGCCTCAGTTTCCGGCGACGGCGCAGCGCGTCATTTTTCTGTTCATGCATGGCGGACCGTCGCAGGTCGATACGTTCGATTACAAGCCGCTGCTTGAGCGGGATCACGGCAAGCCGCTCCCGTTTGCCAAGCCTCGCGTCTTCTCTTCGGCAACCGGCAACCTGCTCAAGTCCCCCTGGAAATTCCAGCAGTATGGCCAGTCCGGGGCCTGGGTCAGCGATCTGTTTCCACACGTCGCGCAGCACGTGGACGACCTGTGCCTGATCAATTCCATGCATGGCTCCAATTCGCGGCATGGGGGAGCGCTCCTGGAACTGCACACCGGCAGCGACACGTTTGTGCGCCCCAGCATGGGCTCCTGGATCACATATGGACTGGGGACCAAGAACCGGGACTTGCCGGGGTTCATCACGATGTGCCCCACGCTGACGCACGGCGGCGTCAACGCCTACAGTTCGGCGTTCCTGCCGGCGGTTTACCAGGGAACGCCGCTGGGGAACGCCAGCATCCCCTCGGACCAGGCGGCGATTCCGTTCATTCGCAACGCCGAAGGGATCGCGCCGGACTTGCAGCGCATGGAACTCGATCTGCTCCGCGAGATGAACCAGGATCGGCTGGCGGCCACCGGTCCCGATTCGGCGCTCGAGGCGCGGATCAATTCGTTCGAACTGGCGTTTCGGATGCAGACGGCGGCCCCCGAACTGCAAGACATCTCGCAAGAGACCGAGGCGACGATCGCGCTGTATGGACTGGATGACCCGGTGACGCGCAATTTCGGCCGCCAGTGCCTGATGGCAAGGCGGTTTGCCGAACGGGGGGTGAGATTCATTCAATGCACTCACAGTTACAAGTGGGACCAGCACGGCAATCTCAAGGCGGATCATTCGAAAAATGCCCTGGAAGTGGATCGTCCGATCGCCGGACTTCTCGCCGACCTCAAGTCGCGCGGGCTGCTGGCGGACACACTGGTCTTGTGGGGCGGGGAATTCGGCCGGACGCCGGTGGCGCAAGGGGACGACGGCCGCGACCACAATCCACAGGGGTACACCATTTGGATGGCGGGGGGGGGCGTCAAAGGGGGGCTGGTCTACGGCAAGACCGACGACTACGGCTATTTCGCCGTGGAAAACAAGGTCCATTTGCACGACCTGCACGCCACGCTGCTGCACCTCTTGGGGATCGACCACACGCAGCTCACCTATCGCTATGCCGGGCGCGACTTTCGCCTCACGGACGTGCATGGCGAGGTGGTCCAGGAGATCCTTGCCTGAGCGCAGATTCGGGGTCGCTGGCTCAAATTGAGGCTGACAAGCGACTCGGAACCTGCTATCTAAAGTGCTGGTACGGTATCCCGTTATGGCATGGAGGCAGGCATGGGGGTTCCCCTTTCGCAGATGTGGACGGTGGCGACATATGTGCTCGGCAAAAAGCTCCGCGGCGTCGAGCGATTTCCCGTCATCCTGATGCTTGAGCCGTTGTTTCGCTGCAACCTGGCGTGCGCGGGGTGCGGCAAAATTCAGTACCCCGCCGACATCTTGCGGAAACACCTGACCCCAGAAGAGTGTTTCCGCGCGGTCGACGAATGCGGCGCACCGATCGTGTCGATTCCCGGCGGAGAGCCGCTGCTGCACCCGCAAATCGACGAAATCGTCGCGGGGCTCGTGGCGCGGCGCAAATACGTCTATCTGTGTACAAACGCCCTGCTCCTGGAAAAGCACCTGCACCGGTTTGTGCCGTCGAAGTACCTGTCGTTCTCGGTCCATATGGATGGCCTGCGCGAAGAACACGACGAGGCGGTTTGCCGCGACGGAACGTACGACATTGCGGTCCGCGGGATCCGGGCGGCGCTCCAGGCGGGGTTTCGGGTCACGACGAACACGACGCTGTTCGACAACGCGCAGCCTGCGCGGCTCCGCGAGTTCTTTGGAGAGATGACCCGGCTGGGAGTGGAAGGGATGATGGTCTCACCCGGCTACAGCTACGAAAAAGCGCCGGACCAGGAACATTTTCTGCAACGGCGGAAGACCGTGGGGATTTTTCGAAGACTGCTGGAAGGGGCCGACCGCCGCTGGCATTTCAACCAGTCGCCGCTGTTCCTGCTGTTTCTCCAGGGGAAATGGGACTTGGACTGCACTCCCTGGGGAAGCCCCACGTACAACCTATTTGGCTGGCAGAAGCCCTGCTATCTGATGCAGGAAGGCTATGCCGCCACGTTTCAGGAGTTGCTGGAGACGACGGAATGGGAGCGGTACGGCCATAAGAGCGGCAACGCCAAGTGCGCCAATTGCATGGTGCATTGCGGCTACGAACCGACCGCCGTAACGCAGACTTTCAGTTCGCTGCGAAGCCTGGTGCAGACCGCCTGCATGACGCTGTTTGGTCGGCCCCTATGCTGGCTGAATTCGTCGTCGGCCACCTTTGAACCGGAGTCGGCGCGATTCGACCCGGCTGCGAAATTTCCCAATCCGCACACCCAAACCGTCCCCGGCGACTTGGAGGCGGTTGTCGCCGAGCGGCGATCGCGCGCTGCTTACGAACTGCCGATTGTCACGCTGGATGGAAACCGATGAGCGCGGGGGCCGGCCATGCGACAGAGGATTTCGCGACGGAAATTGGTGGCCTTTCGCACGCTCGCAGTGCTGATCCCCACGCTGATCGGCGCCGGGGTGGTTGTCTATTTGCAGTGGTTCAGACCGGTTTACCTGGATGAGTCGATCCCAGAAGGATTCCCGCCAACCCGCCATCGCTTTGTCTACGATGAACTCCTGGGGTGGCGGAATGTCTCCGGCTTCCGTTCCCAGACGTTTGGCAAGCCGCTCTCGATCAACAGCCTGGGGCTGCGGGGCCGCGAGTCCTCTCCGACCAAACCGCCTGGAACCAGCCGGATTCTGATCCTGGGAGACTCGTACGCCTGGGGCTACGGAGTCGCTGACGAAGAAGTGATCTCCCACAAACTCGAAGAGCGTCTAACGGCGACGGCCGAGGTTCCATGGGAAGTTCTGAATGCTGCCGTCGTTGGCTGGGGGACCGATCAGGAGTATCTCTATCTGCGAAGGGCCGGTTTGGAGCTGGACCCCGACGTCGTTGTGCTGGCGCTGTTTCTGCTGAATGATCCGATCAACAATGTCACCAGCGGTTCCACGAATTGGTACAAGCCGGTCTTTCGAAACAGCGATCTGAAAGACCTGGAATTTTTTCCCTGCCCCAAACCGAATCGCGGCGCTCCAACCGTTTGGACCGGAGTGGACCCCATCGAGATGACGGTGGCGCTGCTGAACCTGACCGCTCAGGTGTGTCGCGAGCATGGCTGCACGCTCGTTGTCATGAAGTTTGGAGGATATCTCAAGACCGATCCCACGATTCCCTGGCTGCCTGCGCCTCGGCCGTACGGCGACATCGAGTTGGAATTCCAACGACAGTTCCTGCCCCACGTGTCGGAAGAGGAACGTTTGTACTACGTCGATTTGGATCGTGAGTTTTTGGAGAGAGGACTGGATGAGTCTCAAGTCCAATCGCAGCAGACTTCGCACTGGACGCCGCTGGGACATCAGGTCGCCGCGGAGGTTCTCTACGAGTTGCTGGAATCCGAAGACATCGTTCGGACGCGGACCGCACCCGCTCCATCGCATGGCGGCGTGTACTAACACGACAAACCACGTTGGCGAAAAGCGTGGACGATGATGTCCATCTGGAACAGGAGAACGCAGAGCAACGTTTGGCGGGGAATTGACGCCACACAGGGTCTCTCTGCGACCTCCTGTTCGAATGCTCTCGGATAGCGGATTGATTAGCAAAGTGCGCTGTCGTGCTAAGAGTCGGAAAGATCCGCCTCTGCCGCTTCATCTGCCTCGTCTGATTCATCGGCCTCTTCCGCAGTTGGCTCGGGCGCGGGACGGCCGGTATAGACGTCGGTTTGGGGGTGAGAGGCATACCACTCTTTCCAAGTCATCCGTTGGAACGGCAGATCTTGAAACGGCACCTTGTGGGAATCCTGGGGAAGAAAATCGCTGGCGATCAGCAGCGCCAGTTTTCCTTTGATCCAACCTCCCAATTCAATCTTCAGCGGCTCCCCCTGCGCCGCGTCAGTCAACACCCGGATGCAATCCGTGCGATTGCAGTAGGTGACCGTCACCGGCTGGTCGCCGAACATGTCGTTGACGACGTGCGACCGGGTGCTGCTCATCCGCCGGATGAGGTAGGCCCGGTCTTGCCCGTTCGCCGAAATCCCAATCACTTCGTCGTCGTCCGCCAACTGCGCGACTTCTGGGGGTTCCACGTTCGGCTGCTGCACGCCGGGCAGAATGAACGGCGTCGACATCGTATGGACGCTCATGTCGAGCGACATTTCCGCCGACGGTTCTCCCGGCAATCGTCCCCGGCTGGCGGTGGTCCCCTGGACCAGAGGCGCCGGTCCGCTGGGTCCGCAACCAGCAGAAAGCCCCGCCAGGAGGATGACCAGGAGGCAACTCCTCAATCGCAAGGGTTTTCGCACCATCGTCGCCAGCTCCAATTTGTTATTCCGCCAGCGAGACTGGCGTGTTGTCGCGAGTCCGTTTCAGTCGCTCCCAGTCGTCCTGGAGAAGGCCCCGCTCAGAATTGATCAGCACGCGCCCCGGAAACACTGCCTCAGTCTCCGTCGTGTCCACCAGACGCGGAGAGTCACCCGCAGGCTCCCCCGTTCGCCAATGCGCAAGGACTCTCCGAACGCCATCGGCGACCTCACGATTTGACCCGACGAAATCATAATCGAACGCCTCAAATCCCGGATGGTTCCGCAGGCTCCGGAGTGCGATGTACCGCACCGCCGGGTAGGGATCCTCCAGCAGGTGGGCCAGATAGGGGGCCTGCCAGTTCGTCCCCGAGACCTCCAGCGCCGCGGGCCAACCCATGTGCCAGGCGATCAGCGCCCGCTGTCCGGCGTCACCTTTCAGCGACCACAACGCCGCTGCCGAGACCTTCCGCTGCTCCTCGTCCAGTTCCGGCGGAGCAATGGCGTACCAGCGCTCCAGGTGGTCGGCAGCCCAGCCCAGCGTCTGATCGAGATGGCACAGGTTGCACGCATTGGGACGGCCGGCCTGGACGCTGGCGGTCACGCTCGGACGGTCGATCGTGTGACTGCGAATCGCCTTGAGCAGGCCGTAGGTCGTGTGCGGCATGTGGCAGTTCATGCAGTCGCTCCCAGCGGTGTCGGAGCGGTGATGCGTGTGGTCCGTCGTGGCGTACCTCGCACCGGCGTGGCACTGCGTACACGCCCCGCTGCTCTGGCCGTGCGGCTTGAGTTGATCGTCGCTCCAGTCGGCCAGCGAGCGGCCCGCGTCCTCCGCATTGTGCAGGTCGTGGCAGGAAACGCAGGACATTTCCCCTTGTTGGTAGCAGGCGCTTTCAACCAGGCCATTGAACTCGCGCCCGGAGACTCGAACCATTCCGTCCCGCCAGAATTGCATGTCAAACGCCACGTCTGCCTGCTGATCGTTGGCCACGATTCCCGCTTTCAGACGTTCACGCGTCGACCGATCCCGCCGCGTCAAATGCAGCGTGTCGGCCAGCAGATTCCCCGGACGAAACTGGTAACCATCCTCCAGCAGCAAGGCCAGATCCTCCTGCTGCTGTGGGAGCGTGATGCTGTGGCAACGCCCGCAGACCTGGGCGGAACGCTGCGACGGAAGTGTTGCGGGATTGACGATTCGATCGTCGCCGCGACCGGTCCGACGCGCCTCGACATGCTGTTCCCCCGGTCCGTGACACGCTTCACAGGAAATCCCGAACTCACCCACCTCGGAGTCGGCCGCCATTACGCCGTCCCCCACGCGGGGACGTGAGCGCCCATGCGTCGTATGACATAAAATGCACTCGGTATTCCAGCGTCCGACCTCGGCATTCCCCTGTTCGGGGTGGTACGGTTTGAGGAACGACGCGTCACGGGGAACCCAGCGGCGATCCTCGCGCAAGTAATAAATGGGCAATTCCGCCAGCGTCCGCCCCTGGCCGATTGGCATCCAATAGACCTGCATGTGGTGCGAGCCGGTCACCAGCACAATTGGTCGATCGACCGCCGGCCGATCTCCCGCAAAGTCGACGTGAACCCAAAACTCATCCCCGCGGCGCGACAGGGCATACCGGGTTCCGCCGAATTCGAGCGTCTGATCGTCAAAATTCCCAAACACCGTCTCCGGCGAGGCGGGTTGAGTCATCGTTCGATGGTACGAAGCGTGCCAGGTGGCATGCTGCCGGGGATGACATTCGCGGCAGGCTTCCGACGACACGTATCCATCGGCAGAAACTTGCTGGGGAACGTTGTCAGCGAATTGCACCTGGGAGTCCGAATCTTTTTGACGCGCAACGCGCGCGGCATCTGTCCTGTGCTTCCGCTCCCCCGACGTCAGCCACAGGACTCCCGCCAGCGCCAGAATGGCCGCGACCGCCGCGACGCCCCGCCCCAGAGCGCGCTGTGCCAGTCCAAATACAATGAGCGCCGCGATCAACGACGCCAGAACCGAGAGGGTGCTCATTATCCGAACATCTTGAGCGGCAAATCGACCGGCAGATTGAGAGCGGCGCTCCGCGCGACCGCTTCGGTGAATTCCATGTAGCGTACACCCGTGGCAAAGTCGTTGAACCGCACCTTCTCTTCGCCTCGGATCGCGCTCACAAACTCCGCCTCCACGCGCCAGCCCCCGCGCTGTTCGGCGGGAATATCGATCACCCGCATTTCCGCATCCCCGGCCCGGCCGCACAAAAGCTGCTCCTGTGGCGTCATCACGTACTTGATGGTGCCGCGGCTGCCGTACAGATGAATCTGCTTTCCGGGACCAAACAGATCGATCCCGCTGAAGTGGTACAAACCCCGCGCTCCGCCAGCCAACTGGGTCAGAATTTGGACGCTGTCGGGGACCGAGGTCTCCACCAATCCTTGCGACGCCGGATCGGGGCGTTTCGGTTCAAACAGTTTGGTTTGGGCAAACACGCGGGTCGTTTCGGGGATCCACCGCGAAACGGTCTCGTGCAGAATCCCCAGACTCATCACGTTGACGCCGCTGATCTCCCGCACCTGCCGCCAATGCACTAACTCGGTATAGTCCCAAAACATGTCGTCAGCGCCGATCACGACCACCTCGCGCAGCTCGCCCAAATATCCATCGGCGATGATCCGCCGGACGAACTGATCCTGCACCAGACCGAACGGGCTGGGAACGATCTGCGTCACGAGTTCGGGATGCGATTGGGCGCAGGTCAACATGCGATGCGCCTCGGCGGCGCTCCGCGCCATCCGCGCCTCAGTCAGAACGTGCTTACCCGCATTCAGCGCCGCACAGGTCACGTCGCAATGCAGATCGGGCCAGGTTCCGATGCAAACCGCGTCAACGTCGGGATCATTCACCAGCGTTTGCCAGTCCGAGTAAACCAGCGGAATCCCGGACTCCGACGCCACCAGTTTTCCGGATTCAAACGTCCGATTGACGAGCCCCACGATTTCCACACCAGGAATGGCACGAAATCCGGGAATATGCCGAGCCCGCGTGTTGGCCCCCGCGCCGACGATACCGATCCGCACCGGTTTACCGGATTTCATGCACTGATCCTTGCTCTCTACGAAATGCTGACGGCCTGGAACGTCCGGTCCGACGGCTGGCTGCCGTCAAACGGGACTCGTCGCCGACGATGGGGACTGGAAGACAACCGCACGTGAATCGTGATTGTACGGGGAAACCGCCCGATTGGCCATGATTCGCGGGGGTGCAGCGTCGATTTCATTCGAACCGATCAGGCGGCAGCCCGAACCGGCGTCCCCACTCCGAGATCGGCTTGGGTCAAACTGCTGAGGATCGCCTCTGCGGCACGGGGGGTCGCTCCCGGAACGGCAACCTGTGCCGCCAGCCGCCGCAGCTCTCCCGCCGCCCCCTCCCGCTGCGCCGGATCCGACAGCCACTGTTCGAGAATCGAGGTCATCCGATCGATCTTGGGCTGCGAGTCTCCCAGCAGGACGAATTCCGGCATGATCCCCCGATCGGCGATCAGATTGGGAAGCGAAATGAAGGGGCAAGTGATCAAGAGTCGCCCCAGAACCCAGTGAAACAACCCGGTGCGATACATGACGACGGTCGGCTTGCAGCGTGCCAACAGCTCGAGGCTGACCGAGCCGGACACCATCAGACACACATCCGCCAGCTCGATGATCTCCGACGTCCGGTCGACGTGAAATTCCACTGGAAGGCCAGGCTCCCGTTCGGCGCAGCGCCGCTGGCACTCCTGCCGCTGCTGTTCTCGATAGTTCGCCACCAGAAACCGTGCCTGGGGAAAACGGCGCTGCAACCGGGCCATCATCTGGAGCTGCACGTCGAAATTGTTGGCGATCTCCAGATCGCGCGAACCGGGCAGGATCGCCACTATTTGCCCGCCGGTGGGGGTCTGCTCCCGTTGTTGATTCAGAAATTCTCCGTCCAGCTCCAGCGACGCCACCTCATCGAAAAACGGGTGGCCGACATAGTTCACGTCGACGTCGCGCTGGCGATACCATTCCTCCTCAAATCGCAGCCCGCACAGCACCTGGTCGACCAGCCGCCGCATTTTGTGGATTCGCCAGGGAGCCCAGGCCCACAGTTGCGGGGGCAGATAGTAATACACCTTGATCCCGCGACGCTTCGCCAGCCGAGCGATCCACCAGTTGAAGCCGGGAAAATCGACGAGCACGACCGCATCCGGGGGATCACGGTCCAGGGCTTGAGCAGCGCAGCGGAGCAGCGAGATGAACCGCCCCAGAAAAGGGATGACGGCGAGGATTCCCATGACCGCCAGGTCGGTCAGTCGATAGTGCAGAACACACCCGGCAGCCTTCATGAGCGGGCCGCCAAACCCGGAGAACTCCGCATTAGGAACGCGGCGGCGCAGTTCTTCGATCATCTTGGCGGCATGCAGGTCGCCGCTGGGTTCCCCCACCGAAAAGAAAATGTGCATGCCAATCCCTTGTTTGCCATCCCTGACCGCGCTGCCGACCTCCGTCGCAGCACGCCAATCCCTGATGGCTGCGAAGGATACGGCGAATCGCCGGGGGGGTCAATAGGGATTGCACCGCGGTCAAACGTGGGGGTAAGGTTGGCTCCTGGCGTTGACTAGTCTCTGCGCGAATCGTGCAAGTGCCCTATCGACCGGCACGTTGAAACTGGTGGGTTCGCGCCGAGTTTAGTCGACGCCAGGACTTTGGAATGAATCCAGTGGCTCCAACGCTTCGAGATCGGAGCCAATTTCCTCCCCTCATTTTTCCACAACGTGGCATAGGTCCGTCCTGTTGGGACTATTTGCCGGCAATTCGCTCGTCGTTTGGCGACGCAAGTCGCTTCTTTGGTGCCATCAGGTGGCACCGCAAAAACCACAACTTGGCGATCGGCGTTTCCGTTTCGTCATCGATCCGAACCGTTGCCAGCCCCCTGCAACGCGGTCAGCGTCCCCTGGGCGGTGACCTGGATCTTGCCATCGGGGAACTTGCGGGCGATCGGCTCGATCAGCCCGATCAGCGATGTGCGTTGGGAAACACTCAATGAACCGGCCACCCGGTCGATTCCAGCCAGGGCGTTCTTCAAGACCAAAAACTGTTCCATTTTTTCTTCATTGCTGCTGGCTGTCGAAGTCGTCGCCTGCCGGAGAGCGTCCTCAAAAACTGCGGCGCCGCGCGCGTCCCCCTGCCGCGCCAGGCCGATGGCCGCGTTGATCCGCGTATTGGGATCGGAATCTTCCAACAGCACCAGCAACCGCTCGCGCGCCTGGGGCTGCGGAAACAATCCCAGGGTGAACGCACAAAGCTGCCGAATCAACGGCTCGCCATCGCGCGAGGCGTCGGACACAACCTGAGCAATTTTCTCCTGCGGCTCGCGCTGACCGGCGGTCGCCAACCGATCCGTCATCAGCGCCAGCGATGTAATGGCATTTTTTCGGAGCTCCAGCGAATTCTCCTTCCCGGCGGCCTTCTCCAAGGCCGGAAGCGTGATCTCCGGAACATCAAACAGTCCCAACGCCCGCGCCAGGTACAGCGCTGTATCTTC
Organism: Planctomycetales bacterium; assembly: GCA_046152955.1. GTDB lineage: Bacteria > Planctomycetota > Planctomycetia > Planctomycetales > Planctomycetaceae > SIAF01. The sequence goes on from JBJXGA010000215.1 coordinate 23,899, forward strand.
ATCTTTGTTCGACTGTCCGCCGCGCTGGATTTCGGCAATCAATTCGTCTGACAGTGCCTGCGCCAGTTCCTGATTGTCGGACAACCGCGAGCCCGCTTCCCCCTGATCGGCGTTGAGCATCTGGGCCAATCCGAGCGCCGCCCGCCATCGGCGATGGGGATTGGGATGTTGCAGCTCGACCACCTGGCTCCGCCAATCCTGATCGGTCGAGGCCAGTTTTCCAAACAGCAGCCAGACCGCCACAATCGCCACGACGATCAGGCCGGGGACGACAAACAACTGAACGATAAATCCCGCTGACGGAGGTTGCACCGGAGGCAACTCTTCCGGAAGTTGGGCCGTTTCAGACTCAGTCTCAGGGATGGCTTCGGACATCAGCGCTGACCTCCAGCAACTGGCGGTGGTCGCCGCTGCAAATTGGAATGGAAAACCTAGGCTCAAACAGCAGTCTAGGGTGGATTCCAGGAGGATTTCAAGGGGCCCTTGGAGTGCGGGAAATTTTTCCCGCTTTTCGTACTTCCGAAATGAAGCGTCCAACCGCAAAACCACGCCCCCCGTCCACCCCAACCGTCACCACGCACCAGACGTCACATTTCCGACAAACAAAAAGCGGCGATGAAGTCGCCGCACTCCAAATCACAAATCATCCGGCGGCGTGGCGCTCAACAACCGCGCATAATCCTGCGGAGTATCCAAATCGATCAACACCGATGGATTCCCCAATTCCAATTCCACCACCTCGGCGGCATGGCGGCGGACGATCTGGTTGAGTCCTGCATCAGCGGGGAGCGCGTCCACTTCGTCCGCCAGCGTCCAGCGGAACAATACCGGATGCCCGCGCTTGCCCCCTGCCGTGGGAATCAGGATGGGGCAACTCTCCCGTTGCCAGCGGCTCAGCATGGCGTCCAGGACCGTCGGATCGAGCAGGGGATGGTCCGCCGGCAAGAGCAACCAGGCATCTTCCGGCTGAGGATGCCTGTGCTCTCGGAGCCAGCGCAGAGCCAGGGCAACGCTGTCGCGCATTTCCGGGGGGTCCACAGCGGGCTGGAGCGGCATCCCTCCCGCCGCAGTCACTTCGCGAAGCAGCGGTTCGTCATCCCGCCGCACAACGACGATTGTCTCGCCAATCTCCGGCCGCCGGAGCACCTCCAGGACGCGGGCGATGATGGATTGCGATCCGAGCGGAAGCAGCAATTTGGCCTGCCCCATTCGGCGACTGTGTCCCGCCGCGGGAATCACTCCAAAGATTCGTGGGCCGCCCCCAGCGTTCATCTGCCGCACCATCGTCTTGGAGTGGTACGAATTCCGCTGCGGGACTGTGATCTTGGACTGGCGGACGCGGCACAGAGAGCCGTATCGACCAAAGGAAAGAGCCGAGGACCACAACGAGATCGACCCGTGCGCGCAACTCTCCCTCCCCCCCTTGCGGAGGGAGGGAGATCCGATTTTTCTGTTGGACATGGTGCAGCTTTGCGAGACAAGTCTTCAGTTGATCTGGCGCGACTGCGCATGATTGATTCCCTACCCCGACGACACTGTCCCAGTCTCATCCCTCGAAATCCCTTGGCCCGCGTCGGTCGGTCGGCTATCGTGAACGAAACTGTTTGAGCCCCTTGAGCCGCCTCACCCTTCCACGGAATCCGCACTTGCATATCCTGCTGACGAATGATGATGGCATTTATGCCCCTGGACTGGAAGCTCTCGCTCAGGAATTGCCTCGACTGGGAACGGTCGACGTGGTGGCGCCGATCGTGGAGCAGAGCGGGGTCAGTCACTCCATCACCTACCTGCAGCCCTTGATTGTCCACGAGACGGCCCGCAACGGTCGGCGATTTGGCCGCGCCGTAGGGGGCAGCCCGGCGGACTGCGTGAAACTGGCGGTGCTGGAGTTGTGCGAACAGCCCCCCGACCTGGTGGTCAGCGGGATCAACTCCGGCTCGAATGCGGGGATCAATGTGTTGTATTCGGGGACCGTCGCAGGGGCGATCGAAGGGGCATTCTTTGGCATCACCTCGATTGCCATCTCGCTCGCGGAAAACGACGCTCCGGACTATGGCCGCGCGGCGCGGCTGGCGGTCGATCTGATGGGGCAGCTCCTGGAGCAGGGGGTTCCCCAGGGCTCGCTGTGGAACATGAATCTTCCCGAATCGCGCCCCGGATGGCCCATCGGAGTCAAAACGCTCCCGATGGGGCTGGAGCGGTATGGCGAAGCGATGGAGTGCCGCACCGACCCGCGCGGCCGGACCTATTATTGGAGCATGACCGATCCCAGCGCCCGCCATCGAATTGAACCGGGGAGCGACGTCGAAGGGCTGGTCGAGGGGTACATCACGCTGACCCCCTTGCAGTTCAATCTCACCGACCACCAGCGACTGGCAGCGGTGCGGGATCGGACGTGGAAGCTGAACTCCTGAGCGATGGATCGGCCAGGACTTCTTCCAGCGCCACGCACGCCTGCGTGACTCCCTCTTCCCGCGCCACATGGTTCCCCACCTGAAGCGCCCGGCGTTCGTACTCCGGATTCTCCAACAGTTGTCGCAGTTCCGCCGCGACCCGGTTGGAGCGATAGCGTCGGCGCGATATGGTGCGAGCGATTCCCAATCGAACCACGCGGTCGGCATTGTCGGGCTGATCATGCGCGTAGGGCATCACCAGCATCGGGCGCCCCGATTGCATTGCCTGACCGGTGGTGCCGGCCCCTCCCTGATGCACGATCGCGGCAGCCAATAGAAAGAGCTCGGAAAAGGGCGCGTAGGGAAACGCCGCCACCTGATCCGAGAGCACCTCCGCAGGAACGGGCTGGTCCTTTCCCGTAAGAAGCACCGCCCGCCGTCCGAGCTGCTGCGCTGCGCGGGCGCTCTCGGCAAAGAACGAGCCAGGGTCCATCACCGCCGCGGAGCCCAGGGTAAACACCAGTGGCGGAGTCCCCGACTGGACAAAATGTGCCAGTTCCGGCGACAGGCCGGTCTCTCCCAGATCGCGGTCGTGGAACGCGAATCCGGTCACGCGGGTCGCCGGTGGCCAATCGGGCTGGCGTTCCGCAAACAACGAACTGAACATCGCCAGCACGAGGTGCGGGGAGTGCTGCCCTTCAAACAGCGGATCAGCGGCTGTCGGAGGGAACCCTAGGTCGGCGCGCAAGCGATGGTAGGGAACCGACCACGAACGACAAGAGCGTCTCGCCAGGCGAAACAAGGGTCGCCACAGCCAGGCTCCGAAGCACCGCGCATGCCGCATCCACGGGGCAGGGGGGAGCACCGGTGGATCATGTGCGGAGAAGAAACTGAGTGGCGCCAGCACGGACGAAACCCAGGGAAGTCCCAGGCGTTCCGCCGCCAACGGCGCTCCAAACGTGAGCGGATGCGACACGAGCACATCGGCGCCACGCGCAGCCGCCAGCGTGTCGTCATAGGAGTCCCGCAGCGCAGGCATGATCATCTGGCGAACGACGTATTCACTCCCCGTCCTCAGGTTCATCACCTGCTGCATGACTTCCTGGTTGGACTTCCATTCGGGCAGATCGGGGCGGACCGGGGCAAACTCCAGTCCGAGCGCCTCGACCCGTTCCCGATAGGTGGGACTGGTGGCGATGACCGGCGCATGGCCGCGCTTTTTCAAACCCAGACCGAGTGCCAGGTAGGGATGCAAGTCCCCCAAAGAGCCGAAGGTCGTCAGGACGATCCGGCCGGTACGGATTTCAGAAGTCATGCCATTCACCCTCAATCCATCGCCGGAATCCTCGCGGACGAGTCGCGAGTGCTTCCACGCCGGTCAGCGCTTCGCGGGTGCTTTGAGGAACGCCTCGTACCGCTGGGCCACCTGTCCCGCGGCTGTGTCTCCGTCGTGAACATACAAGCCATACCGCAGTCGGACTGATTGGCCGGTGGTCAGCACCTTGGGATCGGCAGGAAGCTGCCCGTTCGTGTAGGCGTTTTGTCCAAATGGACTGACGGTGAACAGCCCGTAGTCGCGGACGTGGAATCTGGATTTGCGAGAATTCCCCGGATGATCAAAAATCGCCACGCCGTACGTTTTGCCGCCGATCTGCCCGACATAATCGACCCATTTCGACTCCTTCCCCCAGCACTCCTTCTCCCCTTGCAGTCCCTCCGCATTGGAAATCTTGCCGCCGCTTTTTCCGCGGAGTGTATCGGCCACTCGAATGCCGAACATCCCTTCTTTGGTGTCTCCAAATGTGACCGGGGCGGCTCCCGCGACGAACTCCAGATCATAATCCACCAGGCGATCGGCATGAATTGCCACATTCACGCGCTCGAGCACCAGCGGTTTCCCTTCTGCATCCTGCCAATGGTTGACGACCCGCAGGACCGCGGGATTCCCCTCGGCGGTGACGATCTCCACACTGGCATTGGCAATCGTCCCCTGCTCGGCCCAGAATTTGATCGCGTTCACTTCGTCAATGGCGCACCAGATGCCCTTGTGGTGCGGATGGTCCTCCGGGTTTTCCAACCCCCGCGCGACATTGGCCCCATCAGCCGCCAGGACGGGGAAGAAAAACGGCTTCTTTTGCGACTTGGCCGTGCGATAAGTGGTGAACTCTTTACCGCCGATCGTCACGACGATCTGGTCATCCTTCTTCTCGAGCTTGACGGTGTCAGCGGCCACAAGGAACGAGGGAGCGGCACACCATCCCAGAAAAACAATCGACAAGATCAACCGCTGCATGGAGAATTCCTTTCGACGAATGGGTTGGAGTCGGATGGATTGAGTCGCGCTGGCCACGCCCGTCGGTTTGTAGGAAGCGCCCGGCGAACAGCCCGACGAACAGCGTGCCCCCTCTGGCCCACCGGTCGGTTTACAGGATACAAGTCCCGTCGCAGATCAGCCAGTGACCACACAGCACCCGGACTGGCCCGGTATTTCCGCCGAGGGGCGTGGACAGGCCGGCGCGCAGCGGCGTACAATCGATGTTCCGGAGCGGACTGAGCGACCGCTGGCCAGAGTCGGGGAACCAGTGGTTCCTCGGCGAATGGTTCGGAGGAAAGTCCGGGCTCCATAGGACGCAGTGGTGGGTAACACCCACCGTCCGCAAGGATCGGGAAAGTGCCACAGAAAATATACCGCCTCGTCGAGGCCGCGCCGGAGCTTGCTCCGGCCGACATCGCTGAGGTAAGGGTGAAATGGTGCGGTAAGAGCGCACCGCGTTGCGGGTGACCGCAATGGCAGGGCAAACCCCACTGGGAGCAAGACCAAACAGGGAGGAGCCGGAAATCTGTTCCGGCGCGGGCCGGTCCGGTCCGCCACCACTTCCGGGTAGGTTGCTAGAGGCGACGGGCAATCGTCGTCCCAGAGAAATGGCCGCTCTCGACAAAACCCGGCTTATAGGTCCGCTCCGGTTTTTTTATGACGCAGGAATTGACACGAGACAGCTTCCCGCAGACGGAGTGCAGCGGATCACCGACGGAGGCAGATTGCGGGGGGCGTAGTATTGACGGGTCAGGTTTTCCACAAGATCGGCGACCGCTTCGACCTGGACCAGCACCATGGCGCATCCTCCCAACCCGGCCCCGGCGATCTGCGCCCCAATGACGCCGGGCGTTCGACCGGCGATGTCGACGATGGTGTCAATCTCCACCGTGCTGCAGCGATAGGCCCCCGGCTGGTGATAGAGCTGCGCCCGCTCAATGCGGGTCATGTCCTGGCTCGTCAGGTCCGCAATCAACCGCTGCAGCGCCTCGTCCGAAACATCAGACTGAAATGGCTGGGCCGTGCCGTCTGGCTGCGTCGTGAAACACCGCTCCCCATCGTGGGAGATGTTCATCAGCGCCCCCAATTGCGCCACGTCTTGCCGCCGCAGGCATTCGGCGGCGCGGGCGGCCCGCGCGCACTCCGCCAGTCCGAACATCAACACTCCCCGCACCGGATACTCCGCATCCTTCTCCGCCTGCTGAAAATGCGGCGCGAGTATAGACCAGACGGCGGGATCCTCCTGAAACTCACGCCGCACCTGCTCCGCCGTCAGCGACTCAGGCAGAGCCAGCAGAATCTCGTAAATTCGCGAGGGGGGGACATCGAGGGTCGTGCAGTTGATGTCGCGCACGAACCGTACAAAGGGGGCGTATTGTTTGAACCGCTTGCGCACCAGTTGCACGCCAACCAGGTACGAGCCCACTCGCGAATTGAACGCCGCTTTGGCGCCGGCCGCCTTGCGGGCCTGGACATGCGAGTTGCACACCATCAGCGCGTGCGACGCGGGAAAGGCCAGTTGCTCCAACAGTTCAAAATCATGAAACGCCACGTGATTGATCGTTCCCTTGGCGCCGAATTTCATCGCGGCATGGTCGGCGCTACCCCCGCGGGTGCCGACGAACCATTCCCCTTCGCCACAAAAATTGACAAATTGCTGCGGCGCCAGGGAAATCCCATTGAGCGCCAGCGCCGACTCGGCCGTCGCCACGACGATTGCCGACGACGAACTGAGCCCCGCGGCCACAGGGATATTCCCCAGGACCGCCATGTCCATCCCGTGTAGCAGCCGATCGCGGAACGCCATCTGCAGCCTGAGCATCGCCGCCTCGATATACAGATTCCAGCTACCGGCAGACTCTCGCAGGTGCCGCAGCGTTTCGCTCGAGTTGACCATGCTCAACCAGTCATCCCAATCCAGGCGACTCACGAGCCGCCCCAGAGAGATCGTCAGGTTGGGAAACTGACTCGGATCGAGATTGCGGACTTCGATCAAATCGTCGGAGCGCGGCGATACGGCCATCAACACTTCCTGATTGACCGCCATCAGATTACACCGCCCCCCCTGCCAGTCAATGTGCCGCCCCATGAGGTTGATCCGACCAGGGGAGCGAACCAGGATCACTTGCCGCACCCCGCCAAAATGCTTTCGAAAGCACAGCAGCACGTTCCGGCAGGCCTGAATCCGTTCCGCCAGCACCGGCTCTTCATCGCCATAGCACTCGGCGAGCGCCTCTCGGACAGTTTGCCCGGCGCTTCCCGTCTCGGAGAGCAACTGCAGCCATTCGTCGACCGTCTTCAGCCTGTCCGAACCGAGTCGAGACTTCAGATCCTCGAGCGACTGATGCCGCTGGCCATGATAATAGTCCTCGATGCGCAACAGCTCTTCCGGATCGTTGTACGACATCACCTCGTGCGGCGTTTCGGTCGCCACATGGCATACCCGGTACTCCCGTTGTCCATCCCGCTGCGCAGCACAAATGGCGCCGATCGCGTCGGTCAGGTACATTTCCCCCTGTGCATTGTGTGTGGGAAGATGGTGCAATCCGAAATCAATGGCCCGCTTCCGCACCAGGTACACCGACTCGTTGCGAAGCGGCGCCTTCAGGGCCTCCTCGGCGGACACGGTCATTCCCCCCGACGGCAAAACGACCGCGCAGGGGAGCGCCGCTAACCGATCGTCCAGCCAGCCGCGATCAATCGCGCCATTCCCGTCGGTGGCGATCTCCCTTTCCAGAACCAGCTTCACGGATGCGCCGGTCCCCAAACGTCGGTCCACCACTTCCTGTATCGCTACGAGCGGGATCGGACTGCGAGTCGTTTCCAGCATCCGCCGCAGGTCGGCCCGCGCCGCCAGCAGCTTGAGATCGGCCGCTTCGACAATCGCCACGGGCAACCCGTCGTCGTCGAACAACACGCGCCCTGCCGAACCTCCTCCCCATTCGGCCGGCGACACAAGAATCCCCAGGTCCGCGTCGGCCGCCTCGCAGCGGTCCACGAGCCGCGTCAAAGTCGCATTGTCGATCAGCTTGTCCCCCGCCACGATCAGGATCCGCGCCTCCGGATCGGCATCCGCCAGCGCCACCAGTCCGCAGCGGGCGGCGTCTCCGGTTCCCAAAGCTTCGGGCTGATACGTAAATACCGCGTTGGGAAACTTCCGTCCCACCAGTTCCACCACCTGACCGGCCAGATCCCCCACGACGATCACGTTCCGGACGATGCCGACGCGGTTGTACACATCCAGCGCCCGGTGGATGGCGGGCGTTCCCGCCACATCGAAGCAGACCTTGTGGAGCTGCTGATTGCGCATCCGCCTCCCTTTTCCGGCAGCCAGAACGATGGAATACAGGGAGGATTTGAGGGGCATCCTGTGACGACTCCGAAAGACGAGGTGAACGTTTTGCGCGGGACGGAGTTCTGGAGCGGCAACAGGGAACCCTCTTGCCGCCGCGAAGCGCGCCGCGCAGGCCGCAAATCGGTCAGACCGGTTCTGACGCGATTTCCTGCAAGTATCGACCATACGAATTTCGCAGGCCGCTCGCCAGCTTCAGCAGTTGATCGGCGGTGATGTAGCCTCGGCGGAAGGCCACTTCTTCCAGGCAGGCGATCTTCAATCCCTGGCGTTGTTCCACCGTCTCGACAAACGTGGCCGCCTGAATCAGCGATTCGGGAGTCCCGGTATCGAGCCAGGCGAACCCGCGACTGAGCCGTTCCACCTGCAATGCCCCCCGTTCGAGGTACACCCGATTGACATCCGTGATTTCCAGTTCGCCGCGGGCTGATGGACGCAGGTTGGCGGCAATCTCCACCACCTGATTGTCATAGAAATACAGCCCGGTCACAGCGAATTTGGACTTGGGCGCCGTTGGCTTCTCTTCCAGAGAGATGGCGGCCCCCCGTTCGTCAAACTCCACCACCCCGTACCGTTCCGGATCGCGAACCTGGTAGGCAAACACCGTCGCTCCGGAACTCCGTGCGGCGGTCCGCTCCAGAATCTGCTGAAAGCCCTGTCCGTAAAAAATGTTGTCCCCCAGCACCAGCGCCACCGGATCCGGGCCGATGAACTCGTGGCCAATGTGAAAGGCCTGCGCCAGCCCCTCGGGACGGGGCTGCACCGCATACTGGATTTCGATACCGAATCGGCTTCCGTCCCCCAAAACCTTCTCAAAACTCCCTCGGTCTTCGGGGGTCGTGATCACCAGAATCTCTCGAATCCCCGCCAGCATCAGCGCCGACAGGGGATAATAGATCATCGGTTTGTCATAGATTGGGAGCAACTGCTTGCTCACCGCCTGGGTGATCGGATAGAGGCGCGTTCCTGAGCCTCCAGCCAGGACAATTCCTTTACGAAAACACGACTGAGCCGCCATGAACTGTTCCTTATTTGCCAATCGCGACCGCTCCGCGCCCACGCAGAGCTCCGCTGCCTGGGAGGTTTACGGAAGGGACGAACCGAGTCCCAAACGCTCTCTCCGATACGCCCCCGAGGTGACTCCCCGCACCCACTCCTGATGGCTCAAATACCATTCGACTGTCCGCTTCAGTCCCTCTTCGAACGAAACCGTCGGTTGCCAGCCCAACTCCCGCCGAAGTTTGGACGAATCGATCGCATAGCGCCGATCATGTCCCGGACGGTCCTTCACGAAGTGGATCAGCGATCGGCAGGGACGGTGCGGCAAGTCGGGACGGAGTCGATCGACAATCTCGCAGATCGCCTCCACCACCTCGCGGTTGGTCCGCTCGCAATCGCCCCCGACATTGTACACTTCCCCCGGCCGACCATTCTCCAACACCAGCCGCAGCGCCTGGCAATGGTCTTCGACATACAGCCAGTCGCGAACGTTCAAGCCGTCGCCGTAGATCGGCAGCGGCTTTCCGTCGAGCGCATTGAGAATGACCAGGGGAATCAGCTTTTCCGGAAATTGGCACGGGCCGTAATTGTTCGAACAATTGGTGGTCAAAACCGGCAAGCCATACGTGTGATGAAACGCCCGCACCAGATGGTCCGAAGCGGCCTTGGAGGCCGAGTACGGAGAATTGGGAGCATACGCCGTCTGTTCGGTGAACAGGCCGGTCGGCCCCAGCGAACCGTACACTTCATCTGTGGAGACATGTAAAAAGCGAAACCGCTCCTGTGCCGAGGCCGGGAGCTGCTGCCAGTGGGCCCGCGCGGCACTGAGCAGTTCCAGCGTCCCCAGGACGTTTGTCTCGACGAACGCCCGCGGCCCGTCGATCGAGCGATCGACGTGCGATTCCGCGGCAAAATTGACGATCCCCCGCGGCTGAAATTCCTTCAGCAGCCCGGCCACCAGGTCGCGATCGCCAATGTCCCCCCGCACGAACTTGTATTGCGGATGATTCTCGACCTCCGACAGGGAATCGAGGTTGCCGGCATAGGTCAACTTGTCGAGATTGACGATCTGGCCTCGGCCCGACGCCAGCGACTTCCGGATGAAACAACTGCCGATGAAGCCTGCGCCACCGGTCACGATGAGAGCGTCGTCCATGTCTGCGGCACAGTCCTTTACGGGAAATCGGAGCGCGATGACGCCGGCCCATCCTCCCTGGCTCATCGAGTCCCGTCACTCTAATGGCTCCGCGGGAAACGATGCAAGTCCGGGTGGGGAGGACTGGCTCGCCGCGTGCATCACAACACGACTTGAGCACAGTCCCATCCAGTTTGGCGACCTCGACGAAGGATTCCGACAAAGGATTCCAGTAGTCATCGCCAGTTGGTCGAGCTAGAATGGTTGCATGGACACCATGCTGGAAATCGCCAAACGGGTCGATGCCTTTATGATGGAACGGTCTCCGGTTCATGACACAATGCGCCGATTGGTCAGGGCGCTGGGCGATCTTGAAATCCCCTTTGTGATTGCCGGAGCGATGGCGGCCAACGCGCATGGACATCGAAGAACAACAGCCGATGTGGACGTGCTGATGCGGCGCGAGGATCTGGCTCGATTCAAAAGTCACTGCATCGGTCGCGGGTGGCTGGATCTCTTCGAAGGCTCGAAGGGCTTCAAGGACACCGAGAACGGCGTCAAAGTCGATGTGCTCATCGTGGGGGACTATCCCGGCGATGGTCAAGCCAAACCGATTTCGTTTCCGGCTCCGGAAACTGTGCGGGAAATCAGTGATCAAGGCGTGCCATACCTCAATTTGAATGCGCTGCTGGAACTGAAGATCGCGAGTGGCATGACGGCGGCCCACCGTCCGCGGGATCTTGACGACGTCATCCAGTTGATCCGCATCAATGCCTTGCCACAAGATCACGCCGACCAACTCAACCCCTTCGTTCGCGAGAAATTCATCGAACTCTGGCAATCTGCGCAGGTCTCGGAAGACTACTGAGGAACTCTGAATCGGACACGTTTTGAAGCGTCCCTGGTAGAGGTGACTTGTCCCGCTCGTCCTGTAGTGTGCGAGATGCCGCAACGTGTGCATGAGCGTGAGTCGGCGAAAGAACGCACTGACCTGATCCCTGGCATTAGCTTTCAGTCATTCGCTCCACCGGCACAGGGCCGGATGGGGGCAAGCCGGCACAGAAATGATTACCGACATTTCGACGAAGTGGCGACGCCAAACAGCCCGCCAGAAAATCTTGCCCCCCCTGACTCGTCGGGTACATCACAACTCGCCTCAAGAACTATCCAACCCAGCTCGGCGGCATTGCCGACGTGGCAGCCGCAACGCGGCGGGATTCGAAAGCCCAGGGCGTTTTTAGCCCTGGGTTGGAAGGCAAACAACACCCAAAGAAGCCCCAATCGGGGCGGGATTCTTTGACCAGGGCTCTGCGCCATTGCCGAGCGAGGCGGCACGACGATCCGTTCATTGATACCGCCTCTCACGCTCTGTTTGTCCAATCGGCACCGCACGCTTGGCGCGCCCACGGAGCGTCCGCGCAGTGGCTGACCGCGCGATCACACTGGTCAAGGCGTCCGCTCGTGCGCGCGATTCCCTCAAGCATGTTTCGGTTTCGCAGATCGTTCTCCCGCCGCAGCAGTTCGAAACGCCGATCGACGACCTCCGGGGGGCCTTCGAAGAGAGCCGGCAGGCTGTCGTGGATCATCTGCAGCGTCAATTCGAACCGCTCCGCACTCGTCATTTGCCGATAGCGTTCCAGCGTTTCGCGGCTGAGCATCGTCGTCTCCCGTTGATCGTGGCATGTCCCCTTCATTGTGGGCGATCCATCGGACGGGAACAAGGGGGGATGCGGATTTCGGTCAGGTGGAAGTCATCGGAGTTGCCGCCGCCCTGTCGACCAGACAGGATGCGTCAAAAGGATTGAATAGCAGAAGCATCGGTTGTTCACCCAATTCCGGCGTGCTGAGACTCGCTGGCGAATATGCATCACTTGCAGACACTTGCCGTTAACCTGCAGATTCGCAGTTCGAGTCCGTTTCGGGAAGCCTTTCCACCAGTGCCGGAAATTGGCAACCCACCGGTTTACGCGAAACGCCGAGAGCGAGAGCCCCGGCGTTTTATTGTTCTTTGGGCTTTCTCAAAGGGTTTGCGGCGATCTGGTCGCCTGGCCGGCGCTCTCTGGTTCGAGAGAAAGGCTTCGGGGTCCGATCCGAAATGCCGCTTTCCGGATCGCACCCCGAAGAATCGGGCCAAAACTCTCTTTGTCTCTGGTTGACAACCCCCTCCAGGTTAACAGGCGGTTCGGATCGGCGGCCCGAGCAGTACGAATCGAAACTCAGCCCATATTGCCGGGATTGCGTTGGCCTAGGGACGCGGCTCCGCGGCCAGAGATCCTCCGGCCCGATCTGCGTGACCAAGCCGTCCTTTGAAGACGTGCCTGATGGGCGACGACGTTATGAGACAATCGGTCGCATATCGCCGGCTACCCGCCGCCCAGCGCGCGTTGGTGTGTCGGACCGACGCGGATTGCCGCGGAATGCTATTTGACACCAAGCTCACGAAGTAACTCGATGATCTCCCGATATGCCTCGGGTGGCGGGACATCTTCGAAACCACCGGCCAAGCCACACTCCGCAATGTGCATGGCGCGCGAAGTATCGGCGCCTCGCTGGACCAGGGTCCGGATGATCCTCTTGTGGCGATGTACGACGGCGCAGGTCAGCGGTGTGCTCCCGTAATCCTGATCGCGTTGCTCGATGTTTGCGCCGTGGTCAAGGAACCATTCCAATATCTCGGGCTTGTCTTCGTAGATGCATCCATGCAAAGAGGGTGGAACCCAGTCGACTCCTTCAAGTTGGTCGGGATCATCGGCGATGATCTTCTCAGCCAAAGCGTAATTCTTGGCCTCAAGCGCGTCCCACATCGAAGCTTTTGCGGGCGGCGCCGGGTACTGCTCGATCGGCGGACAGAAGTCGTTTTGTCCGACCCGAGCGGCTGCCAAGCGAAAGCCGCTGTAGCGGCCGCCCCATGCGTAGAAAGACCGGGCAGCTGCGCGACAGCACTTTGCCGTGTTGAAGTAGCTGCCGCCGCGGCCGGCTCGCACCTGGTCTTTCGCCGAAAGCCAATCCAGACACAATTCCCAGACATTGCCGAGCATGTCATAGAACCCCCAGGGATTAGGAGCCTTCTGGCAGACCGGATGCGGACTCTGATCCGCGTTGCCGAAATGCCAGGCAATGG
>JBJXGA010000217.1:0-5371 GCA_046152955.1 Planctomycetales bacterium
CGATCTCGGCGAGTTCCCCCGGCGGCACAGGGCCGCCGCGCCGATTGAAATCATTGCCCCCAGCGTCGCCAGCGCCGTGTCTTTCTGGCCGTCAAAAATGTCCCCCTGGTGCCCCAGGAACTGGTCGGCCCAGGTGGGGGTGAACACGACCGCCACGAGCCATTCGATCAGTTCGTACGCCGCGCTCGTCGCCAGGATGCACTCGATCGCCAGCACCGATGCCAGCGCTGCGGACAACCCCAGATGCCGGCGTTCGAATTCCTGGATCGGCACCGCCATCAGGAGGCCGTAGGAGAAATGGACCACCCGATCGTAATGATTGCGGCTGAATCCCAGTTTCTCGGTGAGATTGAATCCCAGCAGCCGTTCGCACCAGGCATCGTAGGGGGTGTAGGAATAGAGATAACGTGCTCCAAGCGTGTGCAGCGCCAGAAAGAGAATGATCAGCGCGAAGCTCAGGCGGCTGATCGCAAAGCGATGCGACACGTACCCCAAGAGGAGCACCGCCAGAATGGTCGGGACGTGCTGCATCAGCAGAAATTGGAGGAAAGGGGGCTTGATGCAACTGGCGGCAAAGAACGCGAGGAACAGCGCGAACAACACCCGCTGGCAGCGATCGGTCGGGAAGAATCGTGCGGGGGACATTTTGGCGTAGTTGCTCTCGCGAATCATTCAGCGGTTCCGCGTCACCGTTCAAAGCTGAAACAGTGTCGCTAGTGCTTTGTCACAGCTAAGAATCCGGATCGTAGACACGCTCGCCAGAGCGTGGGGAATCAATGGAAACGGACTCGACCCCCACGGTCTGGCGACCGTGGCTACCCGAAAACCAAGGTGTGCCAAAGCACTAGTCGGCAGAGCCGGGATCGGCGGAGGTCTGGTTGCCGGAGGTTCGGCGGCGTTTCCAGATCCGTCGTCCTCCCCAGAGACCACCGGCCGCCAGCAGACACGCTCCGAGGATCACCGTTGTCGCATAAACCTTTTGAACCCGCCACCACACCACCACTTGATTCCAGCGGACGACGTGGGCCGGCGCCTGCCAGTCGGTAAGCATCGGCAGCGGTTCGTCGGTCCGGCGGAGGTTCGTGAAACCCAGACTGGCCCCCACGTAGCGCAGCGTGCCGGGAGTCTTTTGCAGTCCGGCCGGACGATTCAGAAGCGCCGGTTCACCGTCGTCCCCCCTGGCGACGAGCGTCGCACTCCCTCCGCCATCCAGAAAAATCGCGTCCTGCGCACCTGCCGCGAGCAGGACTTGTGCCGCTTCGTCCAACGTGAATCCGATGCTCACCCCAGGGTGGTAACCATCCGCCACGATCAGAATCAGGATCCGGCCGTCGGCACTCGTGCCAACCAAAGTCCGCGCTGCCGGGGGCTCTCCATTGGCGATCGGCTGTCCGTTCCACACGGCGACTCCTTTGGATGGACTCGAGCCACCAGCAAGAAACGCTCCCAGCGCGACCTCAGGTGCTGCGGCGCGGAGATTCTCCGACGAATCAATCACTGCCCGACCGGGAAACAGCCCCAGCATCACGGAACCCGGAATCGTGTCGCGCGTCTGATCTTCTTTGTTCCAGACTGGTTCCTCCAGAAAGACCGGATGCCTCCAAAACGCCGGAAAGGGATAGAACGCCACGCCGTTGACCGCCAGGTCGACCCGCTCGCGGCCGCTGTGTTCCATGAGGAAATCCACCGTGGTATGCGCCCGCGCCGACTGCAAGGGGGGGCCGTCTGCCGATTCGCGGCGATAAAAAAAATCGGACACGACATAACCAGGGTTCGCCACCTCCAGATCGATCCACACCACGCGCCAATCCACCTCGGGAGCTTCCCGGCGCCAGCGCTCGACGACGATCCCTTTCCAGGGATGACTCCGGTCCAGCCGCACTCCGAACGGCGGATCCTGGGTCTCCAGTTGGGGAAGAACAGTGGCGGCGCCAGGCTTGACCGAGACGCTGTCCCCTTCCTGGAGAATGGCCAAGGCGATGGCAGCCCACAATAGCGCGGTCAAGTTGGTCCAATCCTTCCGCGTCAGATGCGTTTGGACAACGTCTTTGCCAGGCGATCGAGCGCAGGACTGATGTCGGTCGGCTCGAGGTGGATATTCAGCAGGCTGAAGCGATCGCTGTTGGCCAGCGCGGCGTTGAGCGCCTTGTCGAGGTCACCCTCGTTGTGGACTTCAAAGCCCCAGCCTCCTCCGAGCAGGTCCGGCAGCCGGTGGTACTCCCAATTCAAAATGTCATTGAACGGCCCTTCGCACAGAAAACGCTCCGTTCCGTAGCCTTTGTTGTTGAGCACCAGGACGATCGGATTGAATTCGTGGCGGACGGCCGTGGAGAGCTCCAGGCAGGTCATCTGAAACGCGCCATCCCCGACCAGCACGATGGGACGCAGCTTGCGATTGCCGAACTGCGCGCCGACCGAGGCGGGGATCGCAAATCCCATGGAGGTGTAGTACGCCGGACTGATGAACTCGGTGTCGCGATGAATGGTGAGGTCGGACGCGGCAAACAGACAGTCTCCGACGTCCGCCACCACCACCATGTGCTCTCTGAGCAACAGATTCACCCGCTCGAAAAGCCGCTTCGTCGTCACGGGGGCGTCGGGTTGCAATTCGAATTTGACCGGTTCGCGGCGGCAGGCGGCGGGAATCGGCCGCCGCGGAGGTTTCAGCGGCGCCTTGAGCAGTCCCTTCACAAAATCGGAGAGGAGCACGTCGTGGTAGCGGTGATGGCGGAGCTGCAAGTGATCGCTGGTGACATAGATGCTCTTCCCCAGATCGATTCGCGCTGTGTAAATCCCCATGTCAATGTCGGTCATGATCGTCCCGAGCAGGATCAATAGATCGCTCTCTTCAACGAATTTCCGCACTGGTTCGCGGCACATCGCCCCTTCATAGACCCCCAGGTACAAGGGATGCTTCTCTCCCACGACCGATTTCCCCAGGAGCGTGGCAACCATGGGAATCTGGTGCTTCTCCGCCAATCGCACCACTTCGTCTCCCAGGCCAAAGCGGTGCATTTCGACCCCCGCCACGATCACCGGGCGCTGGCAGTCGTTGATCATCTGCGCGGCGTCCTCCAGCGCTTCCCGCAAGGCATGCTTGTTGCTGACCGGTTTTTCTTCGCTGGGGACGTAGGGATGCGGACAAACCGAACGGACACGGTCGCGCGGAATCTCCAAATACACCGGGCGCTTGAACCGGGCACATGCCGCCAGGCAGCGATCGATCTCCCGGAACGCCGTCAGCGGGTCATCCAGCGACGCGGAGGCCACGGTGAACTTCTCGAACACTTCGCGCTGGGTGTTGAAGTCGCGGACCCGATGATGCAGCAGCGGATCGGAGCGCTTTTCATCAACCCCCGGCGCGCCGCTGATCACGACCACCGGAGATTTCTCCGCGTACGCGCCGGCAATCGAATTGCACATGCTCAGTCCGCCGACGCTGAACGTGACGCAGACCGCCCCCATCCCGTGGACGCGGGCGTAGGCGTCGGCGGCGAATCCGGCATTGTCCTCACGGGTGCACCCCACAACCGTCAGGGGACTGGCTTCCAGCAGCGCATAGAACTGCAAGACGAAATCGCCCGGAATGCCGAACACATGTTCGATGCCGTAATCCTGCAGGCGGCGAATCAAATACTCGCCAATCGTCTGCGGAATTTCCTGAGGCTTTGTTGGGCGCCGGCCAGCGGGAGGCGCCTTGGCGGGGGTTCGTCGCGAATCCTTGCGGGAAGCCATGCGTTCTGCTCCTGGTGGGGGAATGCTTGCCGGGGAATTCTGACGGGGGGCTTCGCGCGGGTCAAGGGGAGGAAGCCCGAAGGGAATGAGGGAACCCCTCCCTGCACCGCAATGGAGCAGAAACTTGGTTCGGCGAGAAGATTTTCAAGTCGCGTTGGCCGGTGCATCCGAGGTACGTTGAAAGATCAAGCCAAAAAGACCTGCGGCAAAAAATGGCAGTAGGGCAGGCACCGTCGCAAGCATGACCTCGATGCGCCGCGCCATGAAAATCAAATCCGAATGGCGGGTCGCCGTCCCGCGCAAGATGGCCGATATCCCACAACACTGCGATTTTTCTGCCAGAGATTTTTTTGCCCTCTCCATTCCCACCCGTTCAAAACGTCGCGATCGCAGCGCATTGTTTATGGAACCACGGATAACACCGATGGCACGGGTGACCAACGGATCGAGTTATAGGTGATGATCCGTGCCCATCCTCTTTCGTGGTTCAGACGTTTTGACCCGTTCAGGCCAATGCGAACCGCGTCGGAGAGAAGAATGAACCACGAAATACTCGAACGAAACGAAAGGAACTCGTTTGACAGAGCCGCATCTGGAGAACCGCGGCCCGATTCTCTCCGCGTCCTCCGCGTCTTCGCGTGAGCAATCCAACAGAATCTTATTGCCCTGAGAAGATTGTCGCGACATGACGTTTCCTTTCAAGGCGAAAGAAAACGGAACAGGAGCACGCAGAGATCGCAGAGATGGACGCGGCCTTGGGCCGCATAGATTCCGATTGACGCCCCTCGCCTGAAATCGGATCGGGATTCTTTGGCGAACTACGGTCGGATTTCCTCTGCGTCCTCTGCGCCCTCCTGTTCAATCTTCCCATTTTGGTTGCGGCCCTTGGCCGCGCTGGGTTATCCGTGGTCAAATCCCCTTTGGCTGCGGCTAGCGGCCGCGCGGTGATTCACCGCAGCTTGCGGTATTGAAATCTCAGAAATTGGGACGATCCGGTGACCCCCGCCAAGAGGCAACACTCTCCGGTCGGGAGAGGGGACCGGCGGGCGCAGCGTCTGGGACAGACCGACTCTGTAATCGTAACATGTTTTATATCAATGATTTATATTATTTACCCAAGGCAAAATCCCGCCCGGGAACGCACCCTTCCGCGTTCGGGATTTGAAGTCGGATCATCCCATTGTGCCGATTTTTTCTTGAAATTCGAATTTTCACGTGACAAATTGTGCCGATCTGGTTATAACTCATATCGCGTAAGATTGATCTATCCGCTTCCGGAGGCGTTTCCGCTTCCCCGGCGGCTACGAAGTTCTGGTAGCACTCATCTGGTCGTGCCTGTAATTCCAAGGAGAAGACAATGAAGCGATTCGCTGTGTGTGTGGCGGCGGTGTGTGGTTTGGCTCTGGCGACCGCGTATGCGGCTGACGAAGTCAAGTTGGATGGGATCAAGTGCATTGTGGCAGGCGACAAGGCGGCCAAGGCCGACAAGAGCGCCGACCACAAGGGTGGCAAGATTTACTTCTGCTGCGACGGTTGCCCGAAGGCGTATGACAAGGACAAAGCGAAATTTGCCACCAAGGCGAATCATCAGCTCGTCGCTACCAGTCAGGCCAAGCAGGCCAAGTGCCCGCTGTCG
>JBJXGA010000224.1:0-7464 GCA_046152955.1 Planctomycetales bacterium
TCGGCGCAGATTACTCCGTCACGTTGAGCTTCGACGTGGGAGGACTGGATGGCCCGTTCTCGGGATGGATCCAATTCGGGGTGGCAATCCTGGATCCCAACCAGGTATTCAACAGCGTCCGGATCGACTCCACCCATCTGGGAAGCGCCAATTCCTCCCTACAGAAAGACCTCGACTGGGGGGGACCAGGAGTGGACGCCACAATCATGAGCGTCAACGGCAGCACCCAGACCACGTTCGCGGCCGCTGGACAATCGCTGTTGATCATCACCGATTACGTGACAATCGACACCGGCGCCAACGTCGCCACGTTCGTCAACACCTTCACCCAGAAATCGAAGGTTCCCGAGCCGGCGCTGTGGCAGGCCCTGGTCGGACTGGCTGCGGTGGGACTGGTCGTGCGGAAGCGCGGTCGAAATTAGCGTCGGGCAGGGCTAGCGGCGCACCGTCTTGGCGATCGCGTCCAGGTCGACAAGCTGCGCCTTGTCGCCGGCGGCCCGCACCATGTCGCAGACCAATTCGACCGCTTTGAACTGCGGATCGGTCGCCAGCAGACAGGAGGGGTGTGCCAAAAAGTCGAACACTCCTTTGTGCTCGATCGTCCACTCCAGCCCCAGGCGAATCGCTTTCAGAAAATCCTCCAGCGGCCAGCGCCCGCCGCGGAAGGCGCCGATGTCGCTGATCGGGTTCATCGGCAGTTCGATCAATCCGGTCGGGTACACATACGGCTGTGCCGCGCTCTGAGCCCGGACGATGTCGTCGAAGACCGCCTGCGTGGGACGCTTTCCCGGCTCGCTGTTGGCGTGCGGCGGGTATTTGCTGCTGCACCAGGTGTAACCCTGGTTGAGCAGCATCTTCTGGACGTCTTCTCTCCCGTCCAGTCCGGTCGCAAAGCCCCCTGGCGTGCGAAACCCGGCGGCCTGAATCCCCATCCGGGTCGCCAGCGCCTCGTGGCACAATTTGATATTGTCGGCGATCACTTGGGCGGGGGGCTGGCCCCGCATCAGCCATGGCGCGCGCTTGAACCGGAATTGCACATCCTCCGGTTTCTGCGCCAGAACATACACGTGGTCGTAAGTGTGATTGCCGACCTTATGGCCTCCTTCGATGATCTGCTTCAACCAATCGGTGTTTTCCTGTTCCAGCACGCGCCCGACGCAGAAGAAGTGGATCACTCCCCCCTTGTCCTTGACGCGCTGTGCCGCCTCGACCGAGTAGGCCTTGGTGTCAGCGTCCAGGTTCCCTTTGTCATAGTCCCAGTGGGTGGTTTCCCAGGTGGGAAAATTGCGGCTCATTTCCAGATCGAGCGTGATGGCCACCAGCGCTTTATCCCGCGCTGCGGCCTCGACCGGAGCGGCCAGTGGTGGGGCAAACCGACCGGCCGCCAGGGCCAGTCCCAGCGCTCCAGTCTGCCGCAGGAAGTCGCGGCGGGAACGGCCTGGAGGATCGAAAGGGAGGTTGATCATGATCGGAGAATGCGCTCGGGATCGTGTGCGAAGGGGACGGCCACGGGGACTTGCGCCCCCGGGATCAAACCGTTGAGAATCCTGCCCGACACTTTGGCAAGGCCCGGATCCAATTGCAACCGATGCCGGTTAGGTCCCGGTTGGGGCGCTCATCCTCTCCTCAATCGACGGAAGCCCGGCGATCCTCCGTCAGGAACTTCACCCAGGAGACCTGCGTGACCAACTGGTTGATGCTGGCGAACGAGATATGGGCGTTGGTCGCGTATTTGGGAGTGTTGTTCGCCGGGTACGTCGCCAGCGTCGCGTCACCGACCAGAAACACGTTGAAATCCTTCGACAGATTCTCGTAACCGGCCGTCGTCCGGCAGAAGCACATGTCGGTGGCATAACCCACCAGCAGGACGTGCCGCACCCCGTTGGTTTGCAAAAACTCCCGCAGCGGCTTGTACCCTTCGACGTCAAAGATCAGCACGTCGTCAGGGTGTACTTCGATGTCCTGCGTCACCGGCACAGGCAATTCCCAAAATCCGGAGTTGTTGAATTTGGCGCTGGCGTCCAGGCCGGGGAATTGCCGGAAGTAGTCGATGACCGGCTTGTCGCTCGACAGCGTCAGCTCCCGCGGCAGCGGTTCTCCTTTGTATTCGAAGGCGGCCAGCTTGGCGTGGATCCCTTTTTTCGCTTCCGCGCGCTCGGCGGGAGTGGGGTGGTGGTCGAACGTGCGATACAGCTTGGGACGCAGTTCGTCCTTCTGTCCAATCAGGCTGTACATGATGAACTTGGCCTTGCCGCGCATCTTCTTGAGGAAGGGATCGATCACTTCCTTGGTGTGCCGCCCCGCCAGGTGGTTTTTCTCTTCGGTGCAAAAGTCAGCCACGCCGGCCGGCTCGGGGGTCCGCCACCCCTGACCGTCGTCGATTCCCCAGGGATGGACCATGATCACGGCGGTCTCGCTCAGCCGCAGCCGATTGGGCATTTCGATGATGCCGCGGGCGTTGTAGGAAAACCGCCACGCCCGGACTTCCAGATCGGCCCCTCTGTCATCGACCAACAGCGGCGCCTCGAAACGCCGCGATTCGATGACCGGTTGGACAAACTCCGGATAATCGGCCAGCAGCGGCGGTGGGTCATTGAGGAGGGTCAGCGTATTGTTGTAGACCCGCCCGGAAGCGGATTTTTGTGCGTCGGCCCGAACGGGAACCGGCTCCGACGGTAACCAGACCCCCACGGCAACCAGCGCTGCCATCGACAGCAGCGGCAACGTCTGCACGGCCCAGCGGGAACGAAGCATGGAACAGTCTCCTCTTGAAAAATGACAAGCAGGCATGAGAAGCGGCATTCCATCGATTTGAAATCTCGTGGAGTGTCTCGATCGGTCGGATCGGCATCATATCCGGTCGCAGGGCGACTGTCATTTCATGCCGACGGTCAACCCACCCAATGATCTGCCAAATTGTTGTTGCCCGCCAGATGAGATAGAATCCACCCAGGCAGTGTTCTACTTGCTCCGTTGCATTCGCCACAAAGGTTCGCCATGCCCATCGCCACTCAGCCTCGCAGCCGTCGAGCGCGGGGCCTGACGTTGACTGATCTGGCTGTTTGCTTTGGCCCGATGCTTCCCGATCGGATTCGGATGGATCCTCCACCCGGAACGGCGACCGAGCAGGATCTCGTGCGAATTCTCAACCACGAAGACCGGCTGTTCGAACTGGTCGATGGAACCCTCGTGGAGAAGACGATGGGCTGCGAAGAATCCGAACTGACGATTTGGCTGGCGGTCTTCCTCGGCAACTTCATTGGTCCACGCAAACTGGGCCGCCTGACTGGCGCCGACGGCCCCATGCGGCTCAAGTTGGGATTGGTCCGAATTCCCGATCTGGCGTTCGTCTCCCGCGCTCGAATTCCTCGGGGAAAGCGTTCCCGAACGCCAATCTCCCGATTGATTCCCAACCTGTGCGTGGAAGTCATCAGTCGCGGCAACACGCCAGAGGAAATGCAGCGCAAGCTGCAAGAGTATTTTCAGGCAGGGGTGGAACTGGTGTGGTTCGTCGATCTATCCCGCCGAACGGTCGAGGTCTTCACCTCTCCGGATGACGTCACGCAGTTGACCGAAAGGCAAACCCTCACCGGCGGCCGCGTCCTGCCGGGATTCAAGCTGAAGCTGGCGGACCTGTTCCGAGTTCTGGATGACGAGTAGGCGGTTGACTGGCGACGCGCCCCGGCGTGCTAGAATTCAGCGTGCTTGGGAGTCCGCGGATAGGGGATCACGTCGCGGATGTTGGTCATGCCGGTGAGCAAAAGGAGCAGCCGTTCCAGCCCCAGACCGAAGCCGGCGTGCGGGACGGTGCCGTACCGGCGAAGGTCGAGATACCACCAGTATTCGTCCGGATTCAGGCCGCACTCCTGCATCCGCGCCACGAGCGCGTCGAGCCGCTCTTCGCGCTGGCTGCCGCCGATGATCTCACCCGCTCGCGGCACAAGGACATCCATCGCCCGCACGGTTTTTCCATCGTCGTTGCAGCGCATGTAAAATGACTTGATGGCCCGCGGATAGTCGTACAGGATCACCGGCTGCCGGAATTTCTGCTCGGTCAGATACCGCTCGTGCTCTGACTGCAAGTCCAGCCCCCATTGCACCGGAAATTCAAACGCCTGTCCCGACTGCTCCAGGATGGCGATCGCCTCGGTGTAGGAGAGCCGGAGAAAATCGTGATGGACGATATTCTCCAGCGTCGCCAGCACCGTCTTGTCGATCCGTTCGTTGAAAAACTGCATGTCGTCGGCGCACCGCTCCAGGACTTCCCGCAGAACGGTCCGGATGAAGCTCTCGGCCAGCGCCATGTTGTCGTCGAGATCGTAGAACGGCATTTCCGGCTCGACCATCCAGAATTCGGAGAGGTGCCGGGTGGTGTTGGAATTCTCGGCTCGAAAGGTCGGCCCAAACGTATAGATGTCGCCGACGGCGCAGGCGAATGTCTCCCCCTCAAGCTGCCCGCTGACGGTCAGCGAGGCCCGCTTGCCGAAGAAGTCCTGGGTGAAATCGACCCCGTCCGCCGCCCCTCCCTGCTGCTTAGCCGCCAGCCGCGCCAGGTCGAGCGTGGTCACCTGGAACATCTGCCCGGCCCCTTCGCAGTCGCTGGTGGTGATGATCGGCGTGTGAACGTAGAGGAAGCCGCGCGACTGAAAGAACTGGTGAATCGCCGCGCAGGCCGCGTTCCGCACGCGGGCGATCGCGCCGAACGTGTTCGTTCTGGGACGGAGGTGGGCGATATCGCGCAGGAACTCGAAACTGTGCCCCTTTTTCTGCAGGGGGTATTTTTCGGCGTCGGCCGTACCGTAAACCGTCAGTTCGCGGGCGTGAACCTCCACCGCCTGCCCCTTGGCGGGGGACGCTTTGACCTCTCCGACAACGCGGACGCTGGAACCGGTGGTGAGTTGCTTGAGGAATTCGTCGTACCCGGGAACCTGCTGATCGACGACCACTTGCAGGTTCTTCTGGCAGCTTCCGTCATTGAGTTCGACGAAGGCAAACCCCTGTTTGGATTCGCGGCGCGTCCGGACCCCGCCGCGAACATCCACCTCCGACCCGATCGGCCCCTCCCGGAGAATCGCGGCGACTTTCAGGCGTGTCATGCACGATCCTTCCCTGCCTGGAACTACTTGGGAAACTCGGCCGGGGGCTTGATCTGTTTCCACCCTTCGCCGCTCAAAGCCTTCATGAACGCCACGAGATCCTTCTTGTCCTGCGCCGACAGTTTGAGCGGCTTCATCCGCTGGTCGAGGTGCGGGTTCTTGATCCCCCCCTTGTCGTAATGTTCGACGACCTCTTCGAGCGTCTTCAGGCTTCCGTCATGCATGTAGGGGCCGGTGTGTTCGATATCCCGCAGCGTGGGAGTCTTGAAAGCCCCCTTGTCCTCGTCGCGCCCCGAGACGGCAAACCGCCCCAGGTCGGGATTGGGTTTGTCCATTCCGATGCCGATGTTGACGTACGAACCATCGGTAAAATTGAATCCCAGGTGGCAGCTATCGCAGGCCGCTTTGTTGAAGAAGACGTTCATCCCCCGCACCTGATCGGCCGTCAGCGCGTCCTTCTTGCCGGCCTGGTGCCGATCGTACGGCGCGTTTCCGGAACAGACGGTCCGCTCGAACGTGGCGATTGCCTTGGCCACGTGATCCATATCGAATTCGCGCGTTCCGAACACCTGCTCAAACCGTTTGACATAACCGGGAATCCCGCGGAGTTTCTTGACAATCGCCGCGTGCGCCGCTTCGGCGGTCTTTTCGCTGGTCATTTCAATCGAATTGGCGACCGGTCCTTTGGCCTGTTCCTCCAGCGACGCGGCCCGGCCATCCCAGAATTGTTGCGTGCTGTAGCCGCGGTTGATGACGGTCGGCGCGCTGCGGCCCCCCTTTTGTCCCCCGATGCCGGTCGAAACCGGAGCGCCGTCGGCGAACGCCTTCTCGGGCGCATGGCACGAGGCACACGACACGGTGTCGTCGATCGACAGCCGTTTATCGAAATACAGCAGCTTGCCCAGTTCCGCTTTGGCGGACGAATAGGGATTGTCTTCCGGCCATTGGACGGGAGGTAACCCGAGCGGCGGCGCCGGAGGCTTGTCCCCCGGCGCATCGGCCCCAGTCACCTGGAACCACGCCGCCGCGACCAGCGGCAACCCCAACAACCAGGGACATCGACGCCACAGCGTGCGCACCATCATGATCTTCATCCTTTGCTGTCCATCCACAAGTGTGCCGATCCGGACCCGTCACCAGAAGTGCGTCACCGCGTCTGGCGGGGGAAGCGCCACTTCCCCCTTTGGCCAGACGGCGACTGACGGTTACTTCTTCACCGAGCCTTGAACGTAGAGCGCTTTGTGCCCATCGACCTCGGTCAGCGTTCCATGCACGGTGACAATGTTCGCCATCTGCTCGACCGCCTGTTTGCGGAACTCAGTCAGCCCGTCGCGGCGGGGATCATGTTCTTCATCGATCAGCATGTAGACCGAGCCGTCCTCCGTCAGCAATCCGACCGGCTGGCCGTTGCGAACACACTTTTGACCGCAGTCGCGGTGCTTGTCCCCATGCTTGCCGACTTGCAGGTAGCACGACAAATCGATGACCTCTCCCACGACGCTCGTCGTCTTCCCCTCAACCGGTTTCCCCATGATCGAAGAGGCCACGGTGGTCGTGCTCCACGGCTGATCGGCAGGAGCCTTCTTTCCGACTTCACCGGCCGGCTCTTTGTACGTCCCCTTGGTCGGCTTCGACCAGTCGGGAAAGAGAATTCCAGAACCTTTGGCTGCCGCCAGGGCGGCCACCATCACCACCAGTCCGCCAGCGAGTGCCGCCGTGCGGGAAATCCGTCGAATCATTGGGTGCAGCATTCCAAGCTCCTTCCGAAAACGGTGACATGCCAGGGACCAGCGCCCACTGGCTTCTATGAGGATGCTAGTCCTGTCGGAGTTCGATTTCAAGGAAGGGGAGGGCGTCGAGCCGGTCATTCCAACTGCGACCGCAGGTCGCGCAACGGTTTCGTCTCCCACGGATCCAACGCGAACCGGCGACCGCTTGGTCGCCCGTTCCGAAAATCCCGTGCAGATTGTTCGCAATTCAGATTGAAGTCTTCGCACTGTGACGGCGGCGAATCGCGCCACCGACGACCCCCAAGCTGAGCAGTGCCAGGCCTGACGGTTTGGGAAATGCCGTTCCGTCGATCTGGATAATGATGGACTCGCCGGTGACAATTTCAGAAGGGTTCGCGTCAAGTGAATTCACCCACCGTGGAGTGCGGGAGATTTCTCCCGGACTCCATAAAAAAAACCTCCCGGTCGCAGAGCGACCGGGAGGTCTTTGATATGCAATGGTTGGAGAGTTGAGCAGTCTGCGGACTGATGCGTCTTGGTTTTTGTTTGGTCCAGTTGACTGACGCGTTCGTGAGAACGCTGCCCGATCGTTCGGAGATAAGGCCGAACGGCCTGGCTGCCAATCAACATGGCGTCTC
>JBJXGA010000275.1:0-21713 GCA_046152955.1 Planctomycetales bacterium
CTGCAGATTCTTTGCCGCAGCCGACAGAAACGGATCGTAGAAGCGTGGTCCCGGGATGGGGGCCTGACCTGGACGCCGCCGGAATCGATTTCGCTCCCCAATCCCAACAGCGGGATCGACGGAGTGACGCTGCAGGATGGTCGGCAGTTGCTGGTGTACAACCACACCGAGCGGGGCCGCTCGCCGCTCAACGTGGCGCTTTCGCCGGATGGCAACACCTGGAACCGATCGGTCGTTCTGGAAAACACCGCAGGGGAGTTCTCCTACCCCGCAGTGATTCAGGCACGTGACGGCCAGGTCCATCTGACGTACACCTGGAATCGAACGCGGATCCGACACGTGACGCTGGATCCGCACACGCTGAGCTGACTCGGGTTGCCAGAGTCGGGCGCAGCCGCGACACCGAGCTCGTTCAAGAAACGTGCGTCAGAACGAAATCTTCAAAACGAATCTCGTCGGCCCCCGGCTCCCCCAGGCAGGCAAAAATGTCGCCGATCAATTGGTGGAAGTGCTTGGCTCGGACCGAGTAGAAATTGTGTTTGCCGTCGCGACGGGCTTCGATCAGCCCGGCGACACGCAGCAGCGCCAGGTGGTGGCTGACAGCCGGTTGACTTTGCCCCAGCTTGGCACACAGCGCGGTGACGTGCAATTCTCCTTCGCGCGCCAGGTACATCAGGACTCGCAATCGCGTCTCATCGGAGAGCAGCTTAAACACCTGCACCATATCTTTTTCGAGCCGATCCGACAATTCCGGTAGCGTGTGATTCGGCGGGGCGCCGACCGGTTCCATGACGTGGGCAATCATTTTTTTCCTTTGACGTGCTGAGGGTTGAGGAGCGGACGAGGAGCGTTGCGTCCCCTCCGGGCCGTGGCCGGGTGATTGAGTGGCTTCAGTTGTTTGGGGTTCGCGTTCCACGGAATTCGACACACAGACTGGGCCGCGGCGACCGTGGTGACGGGCCGTTACCGCCTGGATCGAGCCTTGTCGAACCAGTACGATGGGGCACAGACATTTAGACTGACATGGTACAGCTTGGCATCCGTCCCCATTCGATGGCTACGGACGCGAAATGGAAATGTGATTCGGCGTCGAGCGGCGAGAAATGCCGCGCACGGTGGCAGAGGAGAACTCTCTGAAATGTGCAGTCATGTCGCTCAAGACATGCCACCTGATGCGCTACGCCCTTGACTCGCTTGCTATTCTACCTAAGCATCTGATGTCGTCAATGACTCACCGCTCCAATTGACTGGGATTTCTCATTTTTCATATTTTTGCGGTTTTATCCCAATGGTTTGATTGACTCGCGGTGGAGTCCCGTTTCATGCCCTCGAGAGCTGCGGAGCGAAACCTGTCCCGGCCATTACGCCACAACCTGTTGTTGTAAAATAAGATAAGGATCGCATTCGCATGCAAATCCCATCCCAAAACGAGTGTTCCAGCACCCCCACATCCCCCTCCAGGCCCCCTCAGCCGTTTGCGGACCTCACCGGAAATCGCGCCCTCGTCACGGGAAGTTCTTCCGGAATTGGCCGGGCCATCGCCCTGGAACTGGCGCGCGGCGGGGCTGATATGACGCTCCACTGTCGCAGCTCCATCGAACAGGTGGAGGGGGTCGCCGCCGAGTGTTGCGAACTGGGGCGGACTTGCACCGTATTGCAAGCGGACTTGGGGAATGCGCAGGAGCGCGCGGAGTTCGTCGGGCGCGCCTGGGGGCTGGGAACCGGATTCGACATCTGGATCAATAACGCCGGAGCTGACCTCTTGACCGGTCCGGAGGCTCGCCTGGAGTACGCCGCCAAACTCGACCGACTCCTGGAAGTCGATCTGCGGGGAACGCTCCTCTTGTCGAAAGACGTTGGAGAGCGAATGCGTCACGCCGGGGGAGGAGTGATCCTCAATATCGGCTGGGACCAGGCGGACCGCGGCATGGAGGGGGAGAGTGGAGAATTGTTTTCCGCGGTCAAGAATGCGATCATGGGTTTCACACGCTCGCTGTCGGTGTCGTTGGCCCCCCAGGTTCGGGTCAATTGCATCGCTCCCGGATGGATTCGGACCGCCTGGGGGGACCAGGCGGGGGAAGTCTGGCAACAGCGGGTGTTGCGGGAAACCCCCTTGGCGCGCTGGGGAACTCCCGCCGACGTGGCGAATCTGGCCCGCTTTCTCGTCAGCCGGGAAGCGGCCTATCTGACCGGACAAGTGATCAACGTCAATGGTGGCGCCGTCCGATAATGGCTTCCCAGGCGCGAAAGGAGAGGACGTGTCATGCCCAACGATGTCATTCTCAGTCCCGAAGAGCTGTCGCAGGAACTGGCCACCCTTTCCGGATGGGAAGTCCGCGAGGGGTGGTTGCGAAAAACGTACAAAACCCCCGGCTGGTCGCACACCCTGATGCTGGCCAACACGATCGCCTTTCTGGCCGAGGCGGCATACCACCATCCCGATCTCTCGCTCGGCTACGCCCAGGTCACGGTCAAGTTGCAAACGCACCGCGTGCGGGGGCTCACGACGCAGGATACCTCCCTCGCACGGCGGATCGATGAAGTGGTCCTCTGGCGACCGTCGGCCGACTCACCGTTCGAGGGTTATCCCAAGACCTGGGTTCATTGAACATGGCCGCCGAGCGGATCCTGTTCGTCACGGGGCGTCTGGCCGAGGGGGCGCTCCGGAGATTCCTGGCCCAGGCCGCCCCCCCGCTGGGAATCGAACCAGAGATCGCCGTCCTGGGGATCAGCGTGGCGGCGCTGATGCACGTCGCTTGGGTGCGGCGAAAACTGACGGTTCCCGCGGAGGTATCGCGGGTCATTCTTCCCGGCTGGTGCCAGGGAGATCTCGCGGAACTCAGCCGCGAGTTTGGGAAACCGTTTGAACGAGGGCCAAAGGATCTGCACGATCTCTCCGACCATTTGGGTGGTGGCTCCCGCGACCCAGTCGATTTATCCGCCTTCGATATCGAGATCGTGGCAGAGATCAATCACGCTCCGCGGCTGGACGACCGAGCGCTGCTCGCCCAGGCGGAGCAT
The DNA here is from genome assembly GCA_046152955.1 of Planctomycetales bacterium. GTDB lineage: Bacteria > Planctomycetota > Planctomycetia > Planctomycetales > Planctomycetaceae > SIAF01. The sequence continues at coordinate 3,022 of JBJXGA010000275.1, forward strand.
TTTCGTGCCAGCGGTGCCGACTGCATCGACCTGGGATGCATTCCGGGCGAATCGTGGTCGCGCGCCGGCGAAGTCACCCGGCTACTCCGCGACCACGGTTTTCGCGTCTCGATCGACAGTTTCGAACGCCGGGAAGTCGAACTGGCGGTCGCCGCGGGGGCCGAACTGGTCCTGAGCTGCAATGCGACGAATCGGGATTGGGCCTCTGCACTTCCGGCGGAGCTGGTCGCCATCCCGGACGATCCGCGGGATCTCGACAGTCTCCAGACGACCATCGACATTCTCCAGGATCGGGGCACTCGGTTTCGTATCGACCCCATCCTGGAACCGATCGGGTTTGGCTTCGCCGCGTCGCTGGGGCGGTATCTCGAAGCGCGTCGCCGCTGGCCTGCGCCGCCGATCCTGATGGGAATCGGCAATCTGACCGAGCTGACCGAAGTCGACAGCGCGGGGATCAATCTGCTCCTGGCGGCCTTCTGCCAGGAGCTGGGGATTCGGAGCGTCCTCACGACGGAGGTGATCAATTGGTGCCGATCGGCGGTGCGGGAATTCGACCTGGCCCGGCGCCTGGCGCGGCATTCAGTCCACGGCGCGACGCTCCCCAAGCACATCGACTCACGATTGGTGACGCTCCGCGATCCCCGCCTCACTCCCCGAACCGCGGAGGAATTGGCGGAGCTTGCCGCGCAGGTCAAGGATCCCAATTACCGCATCTTCGTCTGCCAGGAGGAGCTGCACGTCTTCAATCGGGACGGCTATTGGCACGGTGTTGACCCGTTCGACTTCCTCACCCGCCTCGGCCCAGTCGCAGTGGACCACGCGTTTTACTTGGGGTATGAACTGGCCAAGGCGACGACCGCGCTGACACTGGGAAAAAATTACGTCCAGGACGAAGCCTTGCAGTGGGGACACCTGACCCGCCCGGAAACCAGCGCGAGGCATCGAGAAGTTGGTGGCACGCCGGGTGGCAGAGCCTGAGAGCGGGTGCCCGGGTCTGAGCGATTGCCTGCCAGACAGCTCGTTGGCACGGTGAACATGGCATGACCCATCGCCCCGCCGGAGCAACGGGCAAGCGAAGGCCCCGCCGAACGTCGCAAAAGCCCCCATCCTGCGAGTCGTGCGTGCCAACGGGGTCATCGCTCGCAAGTCTGTCGGCAAACCGGCGGTTTCACTCAACGATCGTCTTGAGATTGTCGTCGCATCTTTCTTGTCCCTCAGGCCCCGCCACCCGCCCGGTTGCCAAAGCTGCCACAGTCCACTAACAATGGCATATCGACTCGTAGCAGATTCCACGTTGTTTCGGCTCCCGCATGCTCATTGTTTCCCCGCAAATTCAGATTCCCGACGACGAATTGCACTTCAGTTACGTCCGCAGTTCCGGACCGGGGGGACAGAACGTCAACAAGGTCGCGAGCAAAGCGGTCCTGCGCTGGTCGCCGGTTGACAGTCCCAGTCTTCCGTCCGACGTGCGAGGCCGATTTCTGACAAAATACGCTTCGCGACTGACGACCGAGGGGGAACTGCTGGTCACCAGTCAGAGGTTTCGCGATCAGCAGCGGAATACGGAGGATTGTCTGGAGAAGTTGCGCGAGATGCTCCTGGCGGCCGCCCGGAAACCCATCGCCAGGCGCCCCAGCAAACCGACGCGCGGTTCGCAAAAGCGACGGCTGGAGGCGAAGCGAGGGCACTCGCAGAAAAAACGCGGGAGACGCGGGCCGGGAATGGAGGGGGAGTGAGGAGGAAGGAGGTGGCAATTGCAAAATGAGAATTGCAAGATGAAGAATCAGAATTGAGTTTGTGCGGAGGTGGGGTTCTTTTTGGGGGGGATGCGTGATGGCGGAATTGGAGAGGCGGCGGGTGTTGATGTTTGTAGATGATGTCTATGAGGATTTGGAACTCTGGTATCCCAAGTTGCGGATGATCGAGGCTGGGGCGCGGGTGACGGTGGCGGGGCCGGAGGGGGGGCGGAAATATGTTGGGAAGCATGGTTACCCCTGCGTGGCGGACGCGGCCATTTGCGACATGGACGAAAAGGACTTCGCCGGATTGATCATTCCGGGCGGGTTTTCTCCCGACAAACTGCGACGCGATCCGCTGGTCAAGAACTTGACCAAGCGGTTTGCCGAGTCGGGAAAGCTGGTCGCAGCCATTTGTCATGGGGGTTGGATTCCCATCTCGGCGGGAGTCTATCGGGGGGTTCAGGTGACCGGTTCCCCCGGCATCCAGGATGACCTGATCAACGCCGGCGCGATCTGGCACGACGCGGCTGTGGTCATCGACCGGCAGTTCGTCTCCAGTCGCAAGCCCGATGACCTGCCCGATTTTTGCCGCGGAATTCTGGAAGTGTTGCACGTCCAGAAAGCAGTCTGAGCCCTGGCAGCTTTACCAGTGCTCGACCGGACCGTTGGGGACGCGGATTTCCGCCGTGGGACGCGGATCGCGCCGGTCCCCGTGGCGGGCGCGCAACTCGGCCAGGATCTGTCCAAAGTCAGCCACGCTCTCGAAGCGTCGCAGGCGGTCTTCCAGGTCTTCGGGAATCCCCAATCGCGCGCCGTACCAGGCGGCGAATTTGCGAAACATGCGGCAGCTTGGAAACTCCTGATGCTGCTCGACCATCAGGGCAAAATGCCGCTCCAGGAAATTCAACTGCTGTTCGGCGCCGGGCTGAAACGTCTCAATCTCCTCGGAGGGGACGCGCGGAGCGCCCGGCTGTTGAAGCTCGGCATCGCCGCGGTGGGCCGCTTCGGCCGATTGCAGGCGGCGAAAAATCCACGGGTCCAGCAACGCCCCCCGACCAATGGCGACCGCGGCGCAGCCTGTCGCAGCGCGCATTCGCCAGGCGTCAGCGACAGTCCGCACGTCTCCATTCCCCACCACCGGGATCCGCTCGACCGCCTCGACGACCCCCCGAATCCCCTCCACAAACACGCGGCCCGTGAATCCCTGGGCTCGCGTCCGGCCATGGATTGTGATTGCCGCGACGCCCAGTTTTTCGAACTCGCGCGCCAGCGCCGGAGCAGTGATCCGCTCGCGGTCCCAGCCCAACCGCATCTTGACCGTCACCGGCACTTGCACGGCGGCCACGACCTGCGCCACCAGAGAACATGCTCCGTCGGTGTCGCACATCAGCCGCGCGCCCCCTCCCTGGCCGGTGATTTTGGCCATCGGGCAGCCCATGTTGATATCGATGCCTTCGTAGCCATGTGCTTCGAGCCAGCGGGCGGCGGCCACGAGGTGGCGGACCTCTCCCCCATAAATCTGCACCGACAGCGGCCAATCCTCCGGATGCGTCTGCACCAGCTCGCGCGCCCAGCGGGTTCCGGAAACGAGGTGCGACGCCTGGACCAGATCGGTCGTCGCCAATCCCACCCCTCCGCATTCGCGAATCACGCGGCGAAACGCCAGATGCGTGTATCCGGCCAAAGGCGCCAGAAAATAGCGTGTCGGAAGCATCCGCGGACCGATGCACAGTCCGGGCGGCTCACCGGCAAACCGTTCGTACAACGAACGATCTTCTAAAGGCTCATTCAGCAGGGAGACAGGCATTCAAGCTCGCCCCTGATTCGCCACCAGCACAGTCCCGTTGGCGCCGATCAACACGTTGATTCCAGGCGAAAATTCAAATTCCGCCCGGTCAAAAACCGTGAAGTTCTTTAGCGAAAGGGTCTGAATCTTCATGAATTGCCTCCAGTCGACTGTATGCGGAAAACCACGTCAGGGCAAGCTATGTTCCGGAGCACTCCTCCAGTGCTTCCCGCAGCGCCTCCAGCGGCAGGCCGACGACGTTGCTGAGGCTTCCGGAAAGACGGATGACAAACACGCTTCCGGCCCCCTGGATGGCGTAACCCCCCGCCTTGCCGCGCGGTTCGCCGGTGGAAAGATACCATTCGAGCAGCGGTTCCACGTCGGGGCGCATCATGACTTCCGTTTCAACGACGCGCTCGATCGGTGCTTGGTCGCCGGAGCGCAGCACCAGGGCGGTGAGCGCCCGGTGCGTCCGGCCGGCATAGTAGTCGCGAAACCAACCCCTGACGATGTCTGGCCAGGTCTCATCGCTCGGGGGTTGTCCCAAAACGAGACTGCGTCCCGCGGCTTCCTCGACGACAATGACGGTGTCTGCCGCGATGATGATCGGCGATAAGGCATCCTCAGACATCTGCTCCCACACATCCGCAGCCTTCCCCCGCGCGATCTCCATCAACCGCTGCCGGATGGAGGAGAGATCGTGTAACCCGGCAAAACCCGCTTCATCAGGTGAGCGCGGCGGTCGCACTTCGATGACGGAGTGGGAGACCAACAGTTGCAAAAGTGCCAGACGCTGTGGCGAACGCGAGGCGAGAATCACTCGGGTTGTCACGATGCGTCACCACCTGCCGGTGAGAAACCACCGGCGACTGAAAGGGGTCGGCTCTGTTGGATCGCAGACCCCGGTCACGCCATTCCCAGCCAATCCTGCAGCGCCGTCACATGTGGCGTCGGATCGCTCGCCAGCGCCTGCATGGCATGTACCGCCGCCAGGCAGCCCGCCAGCGTCGTAACGCACGGGACGCCATGCGCCACGGCGGCCGAGCGGATCTTCCCCTCGTCGGTGCGGGCTCCTTTGCCGCTGGGGGTGTTGAAAATCAACTGGATTTCCCCATTGGCCAGCGAGTCGAGCAGGTTGGGACGCCCTTCCTGCAATTTTCGCATCGTTTCGATCTCGATCCCTGCTCCGCGCAGCGCTCTGGCGGTTCCGGAGGTTCCCACCAGTTTCATCCCCAGCCGCTGCAAAATTCCCGCGGCGGCGATGAACGCCTGTTTGTCGTCGCGCGCCAGGCTGATGAACACCTTGCCCGTTCGGGGCAGCGCATTGCCGGCAGCCACCTGGCTTTTGGCGAAAGCGATTTCGAACTTGGCGTCGATCCCCATGACTTCGCCGGTCGATTTCATTTCCGGTCCCAGGATGATGTCCACTCCCGCGAACCGCACGAAGGGGAACACCGATTCCTTCACCGAGACGTATTTGGGCCACGGTTCGACGGTGATTCCCTGTTCTTTCAAGGAGACGCCGGCCATGATCTTGGCGGCGATGCGTGCCAGCGACATGCCGGTCGCTTTGGAGACGAAGGGACTGGTGCGACTGGCGCGGGGATTCACCTCCAGAATGTACACCACCCGCTCTCCGTCTTCGTCCTTGACGGCGAACTGAATGTTCATCAGGCCCCGTACTTTCAGGGCTTTCGCCAGGGCATAAGTGGCCTGTTTGATTTCGTCGATCGTCTTTTGCGGAAGCGAATAGGGGGGGAGGGCGCAGGCCGAGTCTCCCGAATGGACCCCGGCCTCCTCCACGTGCTCCATCACTCCGCCGATGATCGTCGTTTCCCCGTCCGACATGGCGTCCACGTCGACTTCCGTGGCGTCTTCCAAAAACTTGTCGATCAGCACCGGGTGATCGGGAGAAGCCTCGACCGCTTTGGTCATGTACTCGACCAGCGACGGTTCGTCGTAGCACAATTCCATCGCCCGGCCCCCCAGCACATAGCTGGGACGAACGAGAATCGGATAGCCGATGCGGCTGGCGGCCAGCCGCGCTCCTTCGATGTCGGTGGCGATCCCGTTGGGGGGTTGCCGGAGATGCACCTCTTCGAGAATCTCCTGGAACCGCTGTCGATCTTCGGCGGCGTCGATGGAGTCGGGACTGGTCCCGATGATCTTGACTCCCGCCGCTTCCAGGCCCCGTGCCAGATTGAGCGGGGTTTGCCCTCCAAACTGCACGATTACGCCATCAGGCTGCAGGCGATCGCAGATGTTGAGGACGTCCTCTGTTGTCAGCGGTTCGAAGAACAACAGGTCCGACGTGTCGTAGTCGGTCGAGACCGTTTCCGGATTGGAATTCACCATGACGCTTTCGATGCCCAACTCGCGGAGGGCAAACGAAGCCTGGCAACAGCAATAGTCGAATTCGATTCCCTGACCGATCCGATTCGGCCCCCCCCCGAGAATCATGATCCGCCTCTTCGACGGGTTCCTGCCGGGAGCCTCGTCTTCACTTTCGTAGGTCGAATAATAGTAAGGGGTGTACGCCTCGAACTCAGCGGCGCAGGTATCGACCTGTTTGAACACGGCCTGAACTCCGCGCGACTTGCGGTATTGACGGACTTCCATCTCCGAGGCGTTCCACCACCAGCCAAGCTGCCGGTCGGAATAACCGCTTTGCTTGGCCCTCTTCAGCATGTCAGGAGTGGCCAAATCCAGCCGATCGATGCCTCGAATGTCCGCTTCGAGGTTCGTCAGTTCTTCAATGTGGCGCAAAAACCACGGATCGATGTTGGTCAGTTCCCGCACTTGCTCGACCGACATCCCGGCTTTGAACGCATACCGCAGAAAAAAGATGCGCTCGGCATTGGGGGTCGCCAGCTTAGACTCGATCTCGTGCTGCGAAGGCTGTTGATCGGTCCCCCAGGCGTCCTTTTTGCCACCCCCCAGGCCAAAATGCCCGATCTCCAATCCCCGAATCGCCTTTTGCAGAGATTCCTTGAAGGTCCGCCCGATGGCCATCGTTTCGCCGACCGATTTCATCTGCACGGTCAGCGTCGGCTCCGCCTCTGGGAATTTCTCGAACGTCCACCGCGGAATCTTGGTCACGACGTAATCGATCGTCGGTTCGAAACAGGCCAGCGTCTCGCGGGTGATGTCATTGGGAATCTCGTCGAGGCGATAGCCCACCGCCAATTTTGCCGCGATCTTGGCGATCGGAAAGCCGGTGGCCTTCGACGCCAGCGCGCTGCTGCGGCTGACGCGGGGGTTCATTTCGATGACCACCATCCGACCGTTTTCCGGATTGATGGCGAATTGCACGTTGGAGCCTCCGGTCTCCACGCCGATCTCGCGCATGATGGCGATCGTCGCATCGCGCATCCGCTGATATTCTTTGTCGGTGAGGGTCTGGATCGGCGCGACGGTGATCGAGTCGCCGGTATGCACCCCCATCGGATCGAGGTTTTCGATGGAACAGATGATGACGACGTTGTCCGCCACGTCGCGCATCACCTCCATCTCGAATTCTTTCCAACCGATGACCGATTCTTCGAGCAGCACTTCGCAAACGGGGGACATGGCCAACCCGCGGGAGACGCGGCCCTCGAATTCGTCGCGGTTGTAGGCGATCCCTCCCCCGGCTCCCCCCAGCGTGTAACTGGGGCGAATGATGATCGGCAGCCCGATCTCCCGGACCGCCTCCCGCGCCTCTTCCAGGTTGTGGACGGTGAAGCTCCGCGGCACATCCAGCCCGATCTTCACCATCGCCTGTTTGAACGACTCCCGCCCTTCCGCCTTGGCGATGACGTGTTCTTTGGCGCCGATCAATTCGCACTGAAGCTGCTTGAGGATCCCGCGGCGCGCCAGATCCATCGCCACATTCAGCCCCGTCTGGCCTCCCAGGGTGGGGAGCAGCGCGTCGGGACGTTCTTTCTCGATGATTTTCTGGACGTATTCCCAGGTGATCGGTTCGATGTACGTCCGATTGGCCATCTCGGGGTCGGTCATGATGGTGGCTGGGTTGGAATTCACCAGCACCACCTCATACCCCTCTTCGCGCAATGCCTTGCAGGCCTGCGTTCCCGAATAATCGAATTCGCACGCCTGCCCGATGACGATCGGGCCCGAGCCGATGATCAGAATCTTCTTGATGTCAGTTCGACGCGGCACGAGTCCACTCTTCCTGAAATACCGGTCCGTTCTGTCCGAAGCCGGGCCGCGCGTGGCGGTCCGGCGCGAAACCTCGGCGCAGTTCGACTGGCTCCGTTTGGCACATCCCTTCCCTTCGACGCCAGTCCGCGCGGCGCGGCAGCCAGAGGCCTCCGAAAGGGGGGCGCTTGGACACTCGACGCAGGTCGCGACCAGACCAGCGCCAACATCCCGGCGCCGGTCTCACCGCGCGGGACGAAGAATCGGCGGGAAACTGATGGAGGGTAACAAATCCCGCGCCCCCTGAAAAGCGATCGGAACGAGTTTCTGCGCCCCACGTTGCGAACTCTGGTTCCTCTTGCAAATGTCGCTCGCAATGGATAGTTTGGCAGGATGAGCAATACACCCTCTCCGCGTGAAGACGATCCCTGGGAAGAGCTGGCAGAAAACCTGTTCGGACTCGAATTTGGCAAAGAACATGCCTCCACCGAGTCCTCCACGCCTCCCGCCGAGCCTGTGGCCTCCAGCTCGGAAACCCCACACAGTCCCCCACCCGCTCCTCCTGCGGAGGCGGTTCCTGTGGCGGTGGCTCCTGTGGCGGTGGCGGCCCCCAGCGTGATGCCTGTGGTGGAATCGATCACCCCGCCCCCCGCTGAAGCGCCGACCCCCACCCCCGAGGTGGCGCCCCATACGCCGGTGAAGCCTCAGGATTCTTACTGGGACGCTCTGGCCAACTGGAATTGGGACGTCGAATCCTCCGGCAGCCGGTCGCGATCCGCTCCCCCACCCCAGCAATCCCGGCAGGAAGTCTCGCAGCGCGCGGAAGAATCCCGCAGCCACGATGTGCAAAAACTCTCTCCCGCTTCTCAGGGGGCAGCGGCTCCGGAGCGCGGCGGCCGTTCCTCTCCACCAGGGGCCGACGTGAGTGGCGATTTTGGTGCGGGAGCGCTTGACGATCGATATGATCGAGCGAAATCCACGAGCTCTCCCCCGTCCCAGTCCCCCTCCTCCAGCGCGGGGTCCGTCGACGACGATGCCGACGATGACTTTGGCGACCTGTCCGAAGCGAATGATGACGAGGGGACCGAAGAGGGAGGCGAAGAGGCGCCTGGAGCCGCCGGGGAAGGGGACCAGCCGCGCAAGCGTCGCCGTCGCCGTCGTCGCCGCTCCAAAAACGGCAAGCCCGAACAGCAGCCGGCCAATGCCCCCGCGGGGCGCCGGAACGATGCGGCTCCCGCGGAAATTCCCGGCTCCGACTGGGATGAATCCTCCGCCGCCGCAACAGCCCCACCAACCGTCGAGAGTCCCCGCCGCGCGCCGGCGGAGCCGTCCCGGCCTCAGACCCGCGCCGAGGCGCCGCGGACCGACTCCCAGGAGCGTCGCGGCGGACAGTCCCGTCGAGGGGAGCGGCGCGGTTCCCACCAGCCGCCGGCCCAGGCGCCGGCCGCCGAGGAGGTTGTCGACGAGTTTTCGACAGGATTCAGCGAGAGCGACATAACGACCTCCGGCGGCGACGTGGGGATGTCGTTCGAGTCGGGTGACGATGGGGACGACTCCGGTGAGCCGCGCGTGAGCTACGACGACGTTCCCACCTGGGAAGAGGCGATCTCGTTTTTGTTGCATCCCAACCAGGTTCGCGTCGAATCGGGTGGTGGCTCCGGATCGGGCCGGGGTGCCCCTCCGCCGACGGACCAGCCGCGCCAAACGCGCCATTATGGTGGTCGCCGCTGACTCAATCAGAGCGTCTTTAGATACTCCAGCACCGCTCGCTTTTCGTCCTCCGACAGTTGATCGGGAAAGAGATGCCCTGCGGCGCTTTTGCCCAGCCGGCGCGTGTCGAAGTACTCGCGTTTCTCGGCCGCGGTTTTCGCGGCGACTGGCGCCTCCTCAAGCTCTGAGATCTCCAATCCCACGCGGGATTGGTCGTATCCCTCGGGAGACCGGCGCCACACCACAGGGCGCTCGTCGGGATGCAACAGATGCCAGAGCGTGGGGACCGATCCATTGTGCAGATACGGTGGGCTGGCCCAAATCCCATCCAGAGGTGGAGCGACGTACCCCCCCGGATCGGTGTTGTAAGGTTCGGCGCCGTATCCGGAAAACCAGCTTTCCTGCATCGATTGCCGGTAGGGGACTGGCAGTGAATCGAGTCGAACCCGATCGGTCCGCACCCGATCCCAGGGAACGATCCGCTCCGGAAACTCCTCTCCCGATCCATAGACCCCGTGGCACGAGGCGCAGACCCGTTCGAATGCCACCTGCCCTGCTGCGGCCAGCGACTGGTCGATGGGAAATGGGTAGGCGGGAGGTTCCAGGGATTCGATCCAGGCGAGGATGTCGGCGAACTCAGATTCCCAGCCGCGCAGCGTGGCCCCCGAGTTCTGGGGGATCATCACAAACTGCAACAATGGCCGATGTCCTTTCGCCACGAATCCGTCGGAATAGAGCATCCGTTTGCGTCGCACGTTCCAAAACGGGGGCGCGTCCATATCGTGGTGCATCATCTCGGGGACGTCGAAATCGCGGCGGAGGTTGAGGTCTTTATCCCGCAACGCACCCAGCGCCACGCCGAACATCACAGCGTTGGTGGTGCCGCGAGTCGTCCCCAAAGGCATCTTGAGCGACCCCAGGTCCATATGCCCCAGCGGCTTGAGCGTCTGCAGTTTGAGCGTGCGAACTTCCTCGGTGAGCGTTTCCAATGCGTAATTCGTATTCGGGGCGCCGAGAATGACCCGCCCGGCAACCTGCCCGGTATGACACGCCAGGCAGTTCATTGCCCAGCCCCCTTTGCCATCCGGAACATACCCCAAAGCGGTTGCCGCCTCATCGCCCGCGGGCCGCTCCATCAGACCGTACCGCTGAAACGTCATCCGGCGGCGCTCCGCGGGGGACGCCTTGCGCGCCGCTTCACGCTCTTCGGCCGGCCAGACCCGCCACAGATTGTCGAACGTCCCCTGCTCAAAGTCGGCCGGGAGATACGTCCTGGTGGTCAGCCACCGATACCCCCGCTCCGCCGCAGTTTCCGTCGCCGGCTCGGCCCCGCAGGTCACCACACCCACCAGCGCCAGCCACCAGGTGGCAATGCAAGCAGAAAGCCGGGCTCTCACGCGAGATGCACCTCTCAGTCTGATTTTGCAATCCGCCATTTGCACATCTCCGGAGCCACACGGGATTGGCTGTGACAGCCGAACCGCCAGCATGGCCATGAGCGGATCATACGACGGGACTGTCGTGGTCGCAATTGAACGTCGTGGCTCACAACGACGTTCGCCCTCCCGGATGATGCGGGCGCGACCGCTTGCGCTAAATCCGCGGCCGCACCGCGGGGCGGCCGTCGTCTCCTCCTCCCAGGGTGACCGAGACTTGCTGTTCCTGTCCCTGACGAATGATCGTCAGCGTCACCTTGGTCCCCGGTTCCTGGGCTTCGATCAGACTCAGAAAATCGTCCGCGGAAGCGACCTTTTCGCCATTGACGGCGACGATCAGGTCCGCCGCGGCGCGATCGATCGACTCGACCACGAACGGCCCCTTGCGGCGCGACACCACCTGGGGTCCGCGGAGTCCGGCGCGCTCGGCCGGACCACCCGGAATTAATTTGAAGATCAGCAATCCCTGCTCCGTCTCGTAGACCTTCGAGATGCCGATTTCCGGTCGGATGACTTTGCCGCGCTCGATCAGTTGCGGGACGATGCGGGCGATGTGGCTGACCGGGATGGCGAATCCGACCCCCGCGCTCTGGCCGGTCTTCGTGGCGATGGCGGTGTTCATCCCGATCAGCCGCGAATGCGCGTCGAGCAGGGGGCCGCCGGAACTCCCCGGATTGATCGCCGCGTCGATTTGAATGATCGACTTCACCGACCGCGACTCGTGAATCTGCAGCGTCCGGTTGAGGCTGGAGATGATCCCCGTGGTCAGCGTCCGCTCCAGTCCGAAGGGATTTCCGATAGCGAACACGCGCATCCCCACGCGCAGGCGGCGGGAATCGCCGAAAACGACCGGATGCAGCGCCTCCGGAGGGGCTTCGATTTTGATCACCGCCACGTCGTTGACCGTATCGGTGCCGACAAACCGCGCGTCGTAAGACTGTCCATCGGAGAGGGTCACTTGCACCTGCCGCGCGCCGTCGATGACGTGATTGTTCGTCAGGATGTGTCCCGCCTTGTCGAGCACGCTCCCCGAGCCGGACCCCTCGGTGGGCACCTCCAACATGAAGAACCGATCCGGGCGGGCGCCGCGGGTGGTGATGTGGACGACCGATCGATTGACGTTCTCGTAGACGGCAATGTTGATTTGTTCTTCCCGCGAGAGTTCATCGGGACCGAGCGGTCCACCCGGTTCTTCCGCGGCGACTCCCACCGCCGCAGGTCCGCGGACGGGACGCTGCCGGCCGGCGGGAGGAAGCGCCGGTCCTCCCCGTTCGGTCCCCGGCTCCTGCGCTTGCGCCTCCTGTTGCGGGCGCGCATCCAGGAACGCCACCGCCACCACCCCGCCCACGACTGCCGAGCATGCACAACCGATGAAGAATTTCATGTTCATCCGGATACCGGCTCCTCAGTGACCATTGGGAACGAACCCGCGAAGAAAGCGGAGGCCTGAACGCCTCGCGAACTCTGCCGCGCGGAGGGCAAAGATGATATACGTAGTTCTGGAGTTCGACTCAAGAGGCAGTCTCCGTTCCTGTGCTCCGGAAGGGCGCTCGGGCTGTCGTCCCCTTGCTGGTGAAAGACTTCGATGACGCGTTTTGCCATTCTCACGGCCGGGGGAGACACCCCCGCTCTCAATGCCACCATCCATGGCGCCGTCGTGCGGGCCAACGAGCTGGGGATTGAACTTTACGGCATTATCAAGGGTTTCTCGGGGGTTCTCAACCCGAGAGTCCCGCATGTGCGGCTCAATCCCCTGTTCTGCACCATACCCGAATTGGATCCCTGCCTGGGAGGGACGCTCTTGGGGGCGTCCCGAACGTACATCAGCGCCGCCGATAACGCCGCGATCGAGGCCGTGTCGGCCCGCTTGCGGCGGTTGCAGATTGACGGCCTGATCTGCGTGGGGGGCGACGGAACAATCAATGGCATGCAGGCGCTGTCCGATTGCTTTCCGACCGTGCTGGCCCCCAAGACGATCGACAACGACCTGGGGTTGAACTACGCCGAGGAAGCCAACGAGTGGCTCCGCGAACCCGGTCCGAAGTCGGGAGAGTTCACCTACCGCCGCGTCCCCAGCCGACCCGAGATCCGGTTGGATGAGATCGTGAATTACGTGACCCCCGGCTACGCCACGGCTGTGTATGTGGCGGCCACCGGAATTCAGCGAATTCGAACCACCGCCGAAAGCCATCGACGGATCGCCATCATCGAAGTCATGGGGCGCGATTCGGGGTACATCGCCCTGGGGGCGGCCTATGGACAACCCGACATTGTGCTGCTTCCGGAATCGCCACTGGAATACAGTCGCCTGGAGCATCGAGTCCGCGAGCTGTACGAACTGCAAAAGCACGTCGTGATTGTCGTGGGAGAAGGGGTGATCGACGAACAGGGACGGCAACTGGGGGCTGTGAGGGAAAGCACCGATCCGGCCGGCAATGTCGTTTTCAATGGCGCCGCGGAACATCTCAAGGCCATGCTAGTCAGGTCCATTGGCGACGACTACTTCGTTTCCCGCCGTCGCAATGACTCCGCGGACTCCGCCATTTTCACCCGCAAACTGGGGCACACCCAGCGCGGCGGCCGGCCGATTCTGTTCGATCGCTTCCATGCCGCGCAATTGGGCGGCAAGGCGATCGAGGCGCTCGTCGAGCGGCAAAACAACACCGTCGTCACGTTGCAGTACACCCCGGCACGGGGCTTCTACGTCGATTCCATTCACGCCAACCGGCTTCGCGATCAGTGGGGCACGATCCACCCCCGCCAGATGCATCTGTCGCTCTACGATGCGCAGCGCTTTCAGCCGTCCCAGCGCGGCGTGGAATACCTGTTGCCAATCTTTACCGGTGCCATTGGCGCGGACGATATGGAAGACGTTCGCTCCGAGCTGTTTCAGCCGGGAAATCTCACCCGCCGTTACCAGAGCGTCAACGTCGACATTCAGAAGCGGATTCGATTGCTGGACTAGCGGCGATTGGCCAATTGCCGCCGCACCGCCTGACGCAGCCCTTCGCGCTGTGCCTTGTCCGGCCCCGAGATCAGCGTCACGTCGTCCACGCGGAACTGGCCTTCTTCGCGCAACAGCGTCACCTGCGCTCCTTGGGTTTCACTTCCCAGCAGCAGTTCGACCCGGTCCCCTTTGAGATTCAGGCGCGACAATTTCCCCTGCAGATGGGGCAAGGGATCGTGCTCGAACTCGGGGGCCTCACGGTAATTGTTCCAGGCCAGCCGCGAGAACTCTTCGGTGCTGCGGCCGCGCACCATGTCCAGATCGGACAGTTTCAGCGCGCTGGCGAACTCCAGAACCGGAATGAGCAGTTCGGCGGTTTGTTTGAGCGATTCGGGCCGATTGGCCGCCGGACTGAGCACGTCGTCCATGAGCATCCGCCCGCCTTCATCCCGCAGGACGTAGGTCAGCGGGGTGGTGTTCTCCTCAACCAGGACTTCGATCATCGAGCCTTTGAACACCGTCTGCACTATGCGGGGACGCGTGACGGTCAGTTCCACGCCGTCAAGCTGCTGGAAATACTCCGGCTGAAACTGAGCCCAGACGCGCTGGTTGAAATCGTGGGTCGAAAGGGCGCGGAGTTCGCGCACGTCGCGCGTCGCCAGCGCCTGGCAAAACGCCCCCAGCGCCGCATGTCCGGTGAACAGCGCCGACAGCCGCTTGTCCTGCGTGCCGTTCAATTCGTAAATCGTCACGTCATTGACGAGATATTGCGGCGCGGCGTGAATCTGCTCGGCCTTCTGGCATTGCAGGCTGATCTTCAGCATCTCGTCTCCCGCCGGCAGTTGAAACGTCGCCATCCCCCCTTCAAGCTGGATGTCGAAATCCTCTTCTCCGGTCGAGACCCCCGGCAGGGAGACGATCGACAGGTCGGCGTTCGCCAGACTTCCCTGGAAAAACTCGCGCGTTGCGGTCCGCTCCAGCCCCGATTTGTCCCCGCTCCGATAGGCGTTCTGGAAGACCAGCGCGGTTGACATGGCGCTCGTTACGTGACGCACCGAGGCGATCGGGTCGCCGTTCCGCCGTGATTCCACCTGCAAGTCGTCCAGCCGCCAACGCTCGTCGAGCCGCCGGAATTTCAACACCAGTTCGCTCGACGTTTTGGGAACGCGCATCTCAGCCATTTCCACGCCGATCCGTTCCTGCGACAGCACCTGGGCGTGAGGGGCCACATCGGCCATGACCTTTCGCGAAAACCGCTGCAGATGCGGTGGAGAGAGCTGTTCCAGCGCCGCCGCGAATTCGGGGGTCGCGATCGCCACGATTTTCGTGTGTTCTCCCGAGTGCCAGGCATCGAGCGCTTGCCGCACGGCCAGCAGCACCGACGCGCGAGCCGCCACCGATTTGTTGGCCTTGAGATCTTCTTTGCTCAGGAACACGTTGTCCACGACCCACTTGCTCGAGTCGGTGTCCGGCTTGAGCAGGTACTGAACCCGTTTCCGTCCGCTGCGTTTGTCGCCAAATTCGACGGTGACGCGCTTTTCCGTCACTTTGTTGTTGTCGTCTTTCGTCTCCTTGACTTTGACCACCTTGTACTTGCCGTCCGGAAGGTTGATCATTTCCAGCGCCTGGAATGTTTCGTCTCCCTGCACGACTTGTTTCTTGAAATCGCTGGAGGTCTGCGCCTGGAGTTGCTTCAGGTCGTGTTCCTTGAGGCTCTCGGAAAACGCCTTGACAACGCGGGTCTCCTCCATGTGCGCACAGCCTGCGGACCAGAAACCGCAAACGCCGCAGATCAGTAGTGCTACGACAGCGCGCATCGGACGAGCCTTCCCTGGCGGTAGGATGGGCGCGGCCGCCGGAAACCGGACGACCGTCGCGAGACGAGTGGATGGGAGTGATTCAATGAGAGAATAGCAGGAGAGGGGGAGCTTTTCTCAAATTTCGCCAGACCGGTCAAGAGCGATTTTTTGCACCCGGCCGCGCGGGTGCTCCGGCGCCTGTCTCCCGCGGTAGCAATAGGGGCGGTCCCTCCACCCGTTTCAGATAACGATCGCGAAATTCGAAGAACTTCCCATCCGCCGCTTCCTGCGCCTGCATCGTCGCCGCTCCCAGGCGGAGTGCCTGCTGGATCTGCGGTTCTCCGGTCCCCAGCCCGGCCCCCTGGAAGATTTCCAGCACCTGTTTGACTTGCGGGTCATGGGCGATCCGTTTGGTCAATTCCTCGTTGGGCTTGGTGGCATCGAGCGTTTCCGTGTGGCTCCAGATCGTCTCCCACGTTCCCGAGGGAAGGCGGGCGACAAACCGCGCTTCCACGACGACTCGTTGCGCCACGGGGTCCGGCGCGACTCGCGTCGCCCGCCAGCCCCGCGCGCTGCCGCTTTCCGCCTGCCGGCTCGCGGTCTGCATCCATTGTTCCCCATTCGGACGCGCCTTGGGTGACGGCCCCTCCCCCAAGAGGTCGTTCAACGCGCCGGTCAAGGGCCCTTTCAGCGCGTCGACCAGAAGCGCCCCGGCTCCCTGTGGCGCGGCGCCGACCCCAGTCCGCACCACAGCCTCCCACGTTCCCTGGAAATCGAATGGCTGGCGATACTGATACTCGATCAGCGCCTGCCGCGCCCCCCATTCGGCATCGCTCTGTTCGCGCACCGGCAGCCGATCCGACAGATCCACCTTGTCCCTGGCCGGGTCGAGGTTCCGCTTCTGCAGCTCCCGCTGCAGGTTGTTCACCGAACGCTGTTCCACGTCAGTCAGCCGTTCCCGCCAGGCGAGCGCGGCGACCTGTTTGCGCACAACAGGCTGCACAAACACCCGATCCACGTCCGCCGTGGGGATCGTCAGGAGCAAGAACTCCGATTCGTCGGCGTCTCGCGGCGCATCGCCAGACGCCAGAACCTTTCGGAGGCGCTCGTCCTCCTTTTTCAGAAAGAACAGGAGTTCCTCGTCCCCCGCACGCTGCTGGATCCAATCGGCCAGTCGCCCGCGCAGCTTATTCAGGGCCGCTTCGCGCGATGCACGTTCACGGTCCACGCACGTCGCGTAGTATCTCGCATGTGTCGCGCGGAGCCATTCCCTCAACACGGCCAATTCCACCGTGCCATCCGCCGCGCGATTCAAGACAGTGCCCAGTAGTTTCGGCCCCCGTTTGAGCGCAACCTGGTCGACTCCCAATTGGGTCATGGGGACTGGCGCCTGCGCCGCAGCGCTTCGGACGGCCAAGAGCCCCCCGGCGATGACAATCAGCAGGCACAAAAGCGATCGCATGCAATTCCTCCAGTCTCCCCACGGCCAGTCAACGCGGCCGACGGCCCGCAACCACACGGAAATTTGAACAAGCGGCCACAGCGCGGCCGATGGCCGCAACCAGAAGGGAATTGAACAGAAGCACGCAGTGGATGCAGAGAAATTCAGGCGGTGGTCGACTCATCAACCCCGTTCCAATCAAGTTCCTTTCGTGTCGTTAGAATATTTCGTGGTTCATCCTTCCAATTTTCGCCGTGAATCGCTGTTTACGCCGACAGTTCTTCGCGAACTTTCTCCAGCAGCTTCTTCGTGGCCCGGATTCCTTCCGCTTCGCCCAGCTTGCTTCCTTCGTATTCGATGCCGACATATCCCCGGTAACCGGCGGCCAGGACGATCTTCATCATCTTCCGGTAATCGGTGTGGGTTTCTTCTCCATGTTCATTGAAGTCGTGCGATTTGGCGCTCACCGCTTTGGCGAACGGCATCAGTTCGGTGACTCCCTTGTACCGATCGTACTCTTGGCCATCCCCCAGGTTGAAATTGCCGAAATCCGGAAGCGTTCCGCAGCGCGGATGGTCCACCTTTTTGATCACGCTTGACAGCCATTCGCCGTTCGACGACAGATGGCCGTGGTTCTCGACAATGACGTTAATTGCATGCTGGTCGCCGAACTCAGTCAGCGCCCGCAGCCCATCCGCCGCGCGCAAAAGCTGATCAGCGTACGACCCGGAACTGGCAGCATTCACCCGAATTGAATGGCACCCCAGGAACTTGGCGGCTGTCACCCAGCGATAATGGTTTTCGACCGCCTTCATCCGATCAACCAACCGCGCGGCTCCCAGGTCTCCTTCACCATCGATCATGATCAACAGCATCTTGACCCCCAGATCGTCGGCCCGCTGCTTCAGTTCGCCGAGGTACTTCTGGTCTTGCGCTTTGTCTTTGAAGAATTGATTGACGAATTCGATCGCCTCGATGCCAAATTCCTGTTTGGCCGTTTTGGCGAAATCGAGGTTGTCGAGCTTCTTGCCGAACAGCGCCTTGTTGAGCGACCACTCGGCCAGCGAAATCTGAAACAAGGGCGGCTTTTTCTCAGCCCCCTGCACCGGATCGATCGCCGCGGCCAATCCACAAGCGGCCGCCACCTGGGCGGAATGGCGAAGAAATTGGCGACGATCAAGCGGCTCGGACATAGGGTCGATCCTGTTTGCGATGTGTGATGCGACGTGTGAAAGGGGAAGATTTGGCGTCAGGAATCCGCAACCCGCGGCTCCGAGCGATGCCTTTGTGGATTATATCCCCCGCCAAGGGGAATGAAAACTCGGTCGTCTCTGGCGGCACCGCCCCTTTCTGCCGACAACCACCCTGCCGACAACCACCCTTGACTCCGCAGTCGCTTGAGGATTACCCTACGTGCGGTTCGAACCGGGACGGCGGAACGCCACTTCCAAAGTTCGGAGCCGCACTCCCCGCTGGTGTAACGGTAGCACGAATGACTCTGGATCATTCAGTCCACGTTCGAATCGTGGGTGGGGAATTTTGAGTCAGGCATCTGCACCATCGCTGGCCTGATGAGTGGCTCGCCGTCGATCCGGATTCGGATTTGGAAACGGACTCGACGCCCACAGTCTGGCGACCGCGGCGACCCCAATTGCGCCGGCACAAATGGACTGTCAGGGTCACCCCCTCAACTC
>JBJXGA010000278.1:0-2768 GCA_046152955.1 Planctomycetales bacterium
TGCTCACTTCGCGCGAAGCAACCTCCGTGATAACCGGGGTGCCGTCCTGAGACTCCCCGGATCCCGGCGTGAAGAGTGCGCTGACCTCCCGGGAGATGGCCTCGTTCACGACCGAAATTCCCTGGGCTGTGGACCACGGCGCGAAAGCCCCTGATGCGAGCAGCGCGACAATCACAGCGTCCCAACCGTTCCCCACAACTCGGAGATGCGCCCCACCCCGCATGGCTCCTGACAAGGCGTTTGGGAGGTGACTGAGGGAGAAGGGGATGGTGTGAAAACCCTGGCACTATTGTCGACCCAGTGCTTCGCTGGGGGGCATGTCGCTCTGCCACGCGGACAGAATCGAGGAACAGCTACCGATCGAAAGCCGCCTGCTGGAGGAAGTGGAGCTGAAATTGGTCTCGTCGGAGGCCGAACGGAGGCTCTTCGACGATCTGTTGGAGCGAGACCATTACCTGCATAACCCTAATTCGATCGGTCGGGTGTTGCGGTACGCTGCCATGTACCAGAAACGGTGGGTGGCAATTCTGACGTTTTGTTCGGCCTCGTTGCATCTGAAGCCGAGGGATCGGTTCCTGAACTGGTCGGCCCGGCAGGTGAGGGAAAGGCGCCATCTGATCGCGCAGAACAGCCGATTTCTGGTGCTGCCCTCAACCGGACGATGGCCGAACCTGGCGTCGCGGGTGCTGAAGATGGTCTGCGCGCGTTTGAGCGAAGACTGGCGGGAGGCTTTCGGCCATCCGGTATTGCTGGCAGAGACGTTTGTCGACCCGGCTCGCTTCCGAGGTACCTGTTACCGGGCGTCGAACTGGCAGGCGCTTGGCCAAACTCAGGGTTTCGAACGTTGCGGGCAGGACTACTACGTGGATGGGCAGCATCCCAAGGAACTGTGGGTCTATCCGCTGGGCCGCTCGGCGCTGGCACGACTGCGGGCTCCTGAACTGACCCCGGAGTTGTGCGAGGGAGGCCTCTGCCTGCCGCCGCCACCGCCGGTGAAAACGGAGACGATGGGCGCGCTGGCGGATTTCGTCAGAAAACACGTCAAGGATGAGCGCGATCCGCACGGGGTGCGCCATCCGTTGGCCGCGATGATCGCGATCGCGACGCTGGCCATCGGAGCCGGTTGTCAGGGACCCCACGCGATCGCGGAGTTCGCCCAGACTCTCAACCATGGCCAGCGTCGCCGCCTGGGGTGTCGGCGACGCGTGGGCCGTCCGCGCCAGTTCGATGTGCCCTGCGAACGGACATTCTATCGGTTGTTCGAAGCGATCGACCCGGACCAACTGTGCAAGGCCTTTACCGACTGGATGGCGACGCTGGACCCGACAAGCCCGCGCGTGCTGCACATGGACGGCAAAGTCCTGCGCAACGCCGATCCGGCACCACCGCGTCTGCCCCTGGACGCGACCCTGGCTCGCGCGGTGGCAGAACTCGACACGCCGGTGGATCTTCAGAAGCCCAAAGCGGAGAAGGCGCTGACACTGGTGAATTTCCAGACTCCCGAACAACGGCTCGTGGATCAGATCGCGGTCCCGCAGGACACCAACGAAGAAGCTGCCGTCGCGGCGCATCTGCCGAAGATGGATCTCGCCGGGCGCGTGCTCATCGGCGACGCGGCACATACCGTCAAAGCCAACTGTCGAGAGCTCACCCAGGAATCGGGGGCCGACTACATATGGCTCCTCAAAGGCAACCAACCTAAAGCTCTCGCCAAAGCCGAATCGCTCCTTCCGGGGCTTACCCCCCCCCTCAGGCTGAGTCGATTGACAAAGGCCACGGACGGATCGAGGAGCGACGTATCTGGACCTGTGTGGTCGATGGCGCGACCGTCGGACTGGCTGGAGCGGCCCAAGTCTTTCGCATCGATCGCAAGGTAGAGATCCTGCGCCGCGGGCGGGTCGTCAAAACCACCTTCGAGACCGTCTACGGCGTGACCAGTCTCTGCCCGGACGAAGCCGATGCCGCGAAGTTGTTGGAGATGGTCCGTGGATACTGGGTGATCGAGACCAAGCAGCACTATCGTCGCGACCACACCCAACGCGAGGATCACTGTCGCGTCCGCCATAGTGGTGCGGCTCGAAATCTCTCCCTGATGCGCACCAACGCGATCTTCCTCTTTGAACGACAGCGTGGCTCCCCCGGCGCCAAAGGCAGTTTGCCCGACTGGCAGCGCCGCAACCTGCGTTGCCCCGGGGCGCTCATCGCACTGCTCACCCGCCCAAGCACCTGAATTTCTCAAGGGACAGTTGCCCGACACGCAGTCCTGCCTGCGTGCGCGCAACCGTCCCCAAATCACCCCGGTTCGGACTCTTGGCGGACTCCAAGCGCTCTCTTCGACGTATCCAGCCCCTCGATCCACCGCATTTCCGTGCAAATCCCTCTCGTCAGAGCAGCCCTCATCCCGTCCACCCACCCCATTCCCTCCGACTTTGTCAGGAGCCGTGAACCTTGGAGCCAAGGCCATTGACCCTGGAAACGGCGCTAGTCCGGATACGTGGCACGCCCGGACCCGTGCCTGGTCACTCCCCGATCACCGCTCCTATAGTTCCAATGAAGACTCGGTCTCCTTTGGGTTTGTTTTCGTAGTCGGGTGCCTGGCGTTTGGCATACTGCATCGTGACGCGGTGGAACAGGCTGGCAGAAATGACCGGTGGAAGCGCCGCTCCTTGTACGGACTAATCCGCCCGCGCGAACAATGTCACCGACAAGGCCGCTTCGCGCTGCGCCAAGGAACGCGGCGTTTCTCGGTCGGCGCACGCTTGGTCGAT
>JBJXGA010000279.1:0-22174 GCA_046152955.1 Planctomycetales bacterium
GCGAAAAAGCACATGCACATTCGCAACGTCATCGATGGCGACTTGACGACTTATTGGGAAGCTTTTCCTGTGTCGCAACAACCCCATAATGCCGTCCTCTTCCCCTCGGCCGCAGTCGCCACCACTCCGGGGGACGCACTCAGGTTTACTTTGCGGTTCGGCGCTTACGCCCTCCATAACTTGGGCCATTTCAGGCTGTCAGTCACCTCAGACCTGGCGAATCTTGAAGCGGCGGAGAGTCGCTATGCCGCCCTCAAAGCGACCGATCCCTGGGCGAAACTGGCCGCCGGGTACGCCCTGAATGGCCGACGTACAGAGTCTGTGCAATTCTTCGCCAAGGCCCTCCAGCAGGCCGACGGATCCGAGGGCCGAAAACCGATCTTGGAACTGGCAGCGAGGTTTGACGATGTGCTTTCGGCCCTCGTCCAAGAATCTCCTGACGATGCGCAATTGCAGTTGGCTTTGGCCCGCAAGCATGCGCAGCGGGGCCGGCGGGCTCTCGCTGACAAGGAGCCCGCAAAAGCAGTGACCGACTTGCAGAAGTCCCGCGACCTCTTCGCGCGTCTCTCCACCTCCGCACCGCAGTGGACCGTGTTGACGCCGGTCGAGATGAAGTCTGAAACCGGCGCCCAGATGGAGCTGCAAAGTGATGGCTCTGTCTTCGTACACCAGCCGCCCATGGCCAAAAACGACACCTATTCCGTGGTGCTCCAGTCCGACCTGCCAGGTATCAGAGGTTTGCGTCTGGAAGCTTTGGCCGATTCCCGTCTACCCAAAGGGGGGCCGGGCACGAAGGACAACTACGGAAATTTCGTGCTGAGCAAACTGACTCTGCAAGTCGATTCTTCTGTGGGGCGCGACCAGTTGCGAACGCTCGCTCTGCGAAACGCGTCGGCGGATTTTACAGAGAACGGATTTAAAATCCAAAACGTGATCACCGGCAACAATCCGGGTTGGGCTATCAGCCCGGAACTCAACAAAGATCACGCGGCCGTCTTTGAACTGGCCGAGCAAGTTGACGATGGCCAGCCATTGCATCTGGTCGTCCAACTGCATCACCAGTGGCCATTGGACTCAGGATACAACCTCGGGCGCTTCCGTTTGTCGATCACAAACGACGCGACGACACTGTGGGCTGCAATTATTCGCAACGAACTGAAGGACGGCGAAATCGCCAACGCGCACGCGGCATTGGCGCAGGCGCAGGCCCAGTCAGGCCAGACCGGCGATGCCGTCGCTTCGTTCACCGAGGCGCTCAGTCTGACCGCAGACCGCATCGACAAAGCCCGGATCATTGCCGAGGCTGCAGCGTTGGGCACCCCCGGTTCGGATCAGTCGGCTCTCGACGATGCGGGGAGAGCGATGTTACGCCGGCAGGCCCTCGAGTGGATGACGTCCGAACTGTCCGCCTGGAGCAAGCTGCTGGAATCGGGCACGCCGCAGGAACGCCTGTCAGTCATGCAGGCCCTGGCTCTCTGGAACGAGAACACCGACCTGGCCAGCCTCCGCAACCAGTCAGCCACCGGAGCCGCGCTCCCAGAGCCCGAACAGAAGTTGTTTGCTCGGGTCTGGACCGACGCGGCGGCGTTATTGTCCAGAGCCGAGACCGGCTTTCGCGCCCTCCCCGCCGCGGAGCAAGTCGAGGCGGTCCGCGCGGAGTTGAAGCAGCGCAATCCGGGGAAAGATGCTCCAATCGAACACGCGGTCGAAAACGGTCGAGTTGTCCAGGTCACTGTGAAAGCCCCCGGCCTTCGTGATCTCTCGCCGATTCGGGCTCTGTCTGGCTTGCAGCGTCTGCATTTGTCCGGCGACGAAGTGACCGATCTTTCGCCCCTGCGGGGGATGGGACTGACACAGGTCTGGCTCTATTCCACCAAAGTCTCCGATCTCTCCCCTTTGCAGGGGATGAAGCTGCGCCATTTGGACATCACCACCGCGCCGAAACTCAGTGACCTGTCGCCGCTCCAGGGGATGCCACTGGAGAACCTGACAATCGCCTATAGCCAGGTTGCCGACCTGACGCCGCTCAAGGACATGAAACTGAGCTATCTCAATTGCGATACGAGTCAGGTTACCGATCTGTCGCCGCTCCAGAATGTCCCATTGACCACGCTGTTGATCCACAACACCAAAGTCACCGACCTGTCGCCGCTTCGGGGAGTGCCGCTCACGACGTTGGTCATGTTGAACAGCAGGGTGTCGGACCTGTCGCCGCTCCAGGGGATGCCCATCGCGAATCTCCAGTTGCAGGGCTCGCCGGTCACCGATCTGTCGCCCCTCGTCGACTTGCCGCTCAAAGAACTGCAATGCACTTTCGAACCGCCGCGCGACGCCAGGGTTCTACGGTCCATCACATCGCTTCAAAAGATCAACACGAAGCCCGCCGCCGAGTTCTGGAAGGAAACCGATCGTCCACTGGCTCAGAGATTTCCAGCCGTGCTGCGGGGTGACGACAAACCCGCCAACAATGCCGAACGCCTGGACTTCGCCCGGATCGCCTTTGACGAAAAGCACTTCGCCATCGCCGCCCGGCTCTGGGCCGAAGCACTGGAAAGCGACCCGCAGTCCGGTGATGATCGCCTGACACAGATTCGCTACCAAGCCGCGCGGGCCGCGGTGCATGCCGCCGCCGGGGAGGGGAAAGACGAGCCGCCGCTCGACGACGCGGCGAAAGCGAAACTTCGCCGGCAGGCGCTCGCCTGGCTTGAAGCCGAACTGGCAACCTGGGAGAAAGTCCTCGAATCGGATTCGCCAGCCGATCGTGTACGCGTGGTCCGGATCCTGGCGGGGTGGCGCCAGGAGCGCGACCTGGCCGGGTTCCGCGACGGCGATGCCCTGGCCCGCCTGCCGGGTGCCGACCGGAAAGGATGGCGCGCTCTCTGGGCGAATGTCGAGACCGCCACCGACACGGCCCGGTCGCGCGCTCGAGAGGCATACGAGCGACTACTCGAGGCCGAGCCGTCCAATGCCGTGGCTGCCACGCAGCTTGTTGATTTTCTGCTTCCGCCAGGTGCGCAGTGGACGGTCCTGACGCCGGCCGAAATGCGGGCTGAGAGCGGCACAAAGCTGGAAGCCCAGGACGATGGTTCCGTCTTCGTCCAGAAACAAAACCCTGCCCGTGCCGACACGTATACGCTGGTACTGCCAACCGAACTCAAAGGAATCCGCGGCCTGCGCCTGGAAGCCCTCGCCGATTCCCGATTGCCGGGGGGCGGACCCGGGTGGGCTGGTGGTAACTTTGTACTCAATGCGATGACGTTGCACGTCGCGCCTGCCGGAAGCCCCGACCAGCCGCGCGCCGTGACGTTGCGCCATCCCGTGGCGGATTTCAGCCAGGCGGGATGGTACGTTCGCGGATTGACGGATGGCGACGCCGGTACGGGCTGGGCGATTTCGCCGCAAGGGAACACAGACCACGCGGCGGTCGTCGAGTTGGCTGAGCCGGTGGGCGACGGCGGCCCCTTAAATCTTACTGTGCGACTTGTCCATCAGCATGGGGATCCGAATTATACGTTGGGCCGCTTCCGGCTGTCGGTGACTGCCGACCCGCTGACGCTGGAGCGCGACAGCAAACATCTGGCCGCGATGAACATCGCCGATCCCTGGATCCGTCTGGCCACAGCCTACGCACAGTGCGGACAGAACGACGCGGCGGGGCGGTTCTTCGGTCAAGCCCTGACGAGTGCCGACAGTTGGGCGGCCAGGAAGGCGATCCTTGAGCAGGTCGCCCCCTACGACGAATTGTTGATTCCCCTCGGCAAATTGCATCCCGACGATCCTCAGGTTCAGCTCGCCCTGGCCCGCAGTCTGAGCGTTCGTGGCCAGACAGCGCTGGCCGCACAGAGGACCGCCGAGGCGCTTGCGCCACTGCAACAGGCCAGTGAGATCTTCACTCGGTTGCTCCCACCATCGGCGGCGTGGCGCGTGCCGAAGCCAGTGGATATGAAGGCGGCTTCCGGCGCCAAATTGGAATTGCAGCCCGACGGCTCTGTCTTTGTGTCCTCGCAAACGCCTCCCAAGGCCGACCTCTATACGCTGGTCTTCCCCGCCGACGTGCCGGGAATCACCGGGCTGCGTCTGGAGGCCCTGGCAGATCCCCGTCTGCCGAACGGCGGATCGGGGTGGGCTGGCGAGGGGAACTTCGTGCTCAGCGAATTGGTCCTTCAGGCCGCCTCACTCGATCAACCCGGCCGCGCCCGATCGTTAGCGTTGCGTAACGCGACTGCGGATCATAGTCAAATCGGGTATGACGTTGGATCAGCCATCGATGGCAACGGCGGAACCGGTTGGGCGATTGCGCCCCAGATTCGAAAGGATCACACAGCAGTCTTCGAACTGGCCGAGCCGCTTGGTGATGACCCGGCGCCACAACTGACCGTCCAGCTCGGTTTTCAGTTTGGCGACCCGAGTTATAAACTGGGGCGCTTCCGATTCGCATTCGCGCACGACAAAGCCAGGTTGCAGGCCACGCGCATTCGGCAGGAACTGGCTGCCAATGAAATCTCCGATCTGTATGTCGCATTGGCGAGGGCCTATGCGCAGCAGGGGCAAAGCGATGACCTCCTGGCTGCGCTCACTCAATCACTGGAACTGACCGAGGATCGCGCGGATCGGTTCAGCCTCATCGTCGCCGCCGCGGAGTTTGCCGGTGTACTGGAGAAACTGGCTGAACGCACGGCGAACGATGTGCCGTTCCAGGCTGATCTGGCCCGATATTATTACGAACAGGGCGAGACGGCAAAGGGCAATGCGGTCCGAGAGAAGGCCCGCACGCGGTTGGAAGTTCAGCTCGAGAACGAACCGCAAAATACCCTCCTGGCTGCGGAACTGGCCGAACTGCTGCTGATCGCATCCCATTGGTCGATTCTCAAACCGACGGAGATGAAATCCGAAAAGGGAGCCACGCTGACGTTCCATTCGGACGGCTCGATCCTCGCGTCGGGAACGAATCCCGAACTGGATGCCTACACGATCACAGCAAAGCCTGGCGTGACAGACATTGTCGCCCTTCGCCTGGAGGCACTTCCGGACCCGTCGTTGGCAAACTCCGGTCCCGGTCGCCAGGGCAATTTCGTCCTCACGGAATTGGAAGTCTTCCAACAGGAAGAGCTTGCCCGAATTTCAGGCGCTACGCAAACGTTTGCGCAAGAGGTTGGTTTTACAGCAGCCCGCGCGGTGGATCGAAATCATGGGACCGGCTGGGCCATTTGGCCCAAAACGGGCCAGGCGCACTCCGCATACTTTCAATTCGAGGCCCCGATGCACTTGGCGGACACTCAGACGCTCCGCGTCAATCTGCACTTTGGCTCGGATGTCCGCCACACGTTGGGACGCTTCCGCTTGTCCGTCTGCAACAACTCCGCTGCCTTCGGTCGCGAACAACAACGCCTGGCCGCGACGCAGGTCACCGATCCGTGGGTGAAACTTGCGGCGGCATATGTTTTGGCCGGTGATGCCCAACGAGCAACCGATCTGCTGGCGCGGTCGGCGGAGAAAATCGACATCGCCGCTTTGGTGGAAAGTGGCGGCCAGACGGGCGAAGTCCTCGATTCGCTGCAAGCCCGTCACGCCGATTCCTACGGCGCGCTCTTGCCCAAGCTGGCGCTCACTGCGGGTGAACGAGGGAAGCTTGAACTGGCGCGCGACCTGTACGCGCGGCTCGTGAAATTGCAGCCGGAGAACGAATTGTGGAAAGAGCGGGCCGATCAGTTTCGAACGGGTGCCATCGCCGTCTGGAATTTCGATACCGAACTGGCTCCCTGGGGCTCCAACAGCGACTGTCAACTCGCCGTCCAAAATGGCGTGCTCACTGCACGTACGACCGGAGGCGATCCCTTCATGGTCACCTCAGCCAGCGGCCCGGCAGGGGGTAAGGCCGTTGTCCTGCGATATCGCACTGACGAGCCGTTTACGATGGAAGTCTACTGGGGCGATTCCACGGGAGGGGCGGATGAAACCCGTAAGAAACAGTATCCAATACCGGCATCCGCCGGCGAATGGCGCGAAATCACGCTCCCCTTCTGGTGCCACGGGCCGCTCAACACGCTGCGGTTGGATCCCAATACGGCCAAAGAGCACCCGCTGGAAATCGACTCGATCGTGCTGCGGCAACTCGAACCGGCAGAAGCCTGGGAGAGCGCTCCCGATTACTCGACCCGAAACGCGATGATCGACGCGATCTCGCGGAACGACAATGAGTTGCTCGCCCTCGTCAGACTGCATCCCGATGAGCCGCAATTGCAACTCGCCCTGGCCCGCAACCTGTCCGCCCGCGGCCAGGCGGCATTGGCGGGCGACACACCGGCCGAGGCGCTCCCGCTTCTGAAGCAGGCCCTGGAAGCTTTTTCCAGGGTGGCAACGGGCCCCCAGTGGACCGTGCTAACGCCGACGGAACTCAAGTCGGCTGACGGCGAGACGCTGACCGTCGAAGATGACGGCAGCATCTTCGTCAGCGGTCCGAATCCAGATCGGGCGGTGTACACGCTCAAGTTGAAAACTGAAC
This sequence comes from Planctomycetales bacterium, assembly GCA_046152955.1. Classification (GTDB taxonomy): domain Bacteria; phylum Planctomycetota; class Planctomycetia; order Planctomycetales; family Planctomycetaceae; genus SIAF01. The sequence goes on from JBJXGA010000279.1 coordinate 6,503, forward strand.
TGCCAAGCATCACGGCGATCCGCCTGGAGACGATCCCTGATAAGCGGCTGCCTCAAGGCGGGGCCGGCCGTGATCCCATAAATGGCAACTTCCATGTCTCGGAATTGACCGCCGCCATCGCCTCCGGCATAGCGGACGTCCAGTCAGCGCCGATCAACATTTCCACGGCAATCGCCGATACGCATACTGATGACGGTAGCCGCGTCATCCGTTTGCTTGATCGCAACCCCGAGACGCGATGGGATACCTACCCCAAGATGATCGAACGCCACTGGGCCGTCTTGGGATTGGAAGCCCCGGCGCAAATCGCCGGCCGCGATCTGAGTGTCAATCTCGACTCAGGAATCTCCCCCTATCCGAAGCACGGCCTGGGCCACTTTCGGCTCTCGGTGACGGGTGATGCTGACGCGCTCGTGCGAACCGCCATCCTTGCCGATCTCCAACAGAAGGAAATTGCCGACCTTCACCTTGCGCTGGGAAAAGCCCAAACCCTTCAAGGTGAGATCAGCGAGGCCGTGACGACGTTTGCCGAGGCGGTGAATATCGTCACTGACCGCGCTGGCAAAGCTCGGATCATCGCCGCCGCTGCGCCGCTGCCCGGCATGCTCGACAAGCTGGCCGAGCGTGCGGTGGGCAATGCGCAGTTCCAAGCCGAGCTGGCCCGACATTTTGCCGACCAAGGGGATATGAGGCAGGCGACCGCTGCCGCCGCCAAAGCGCGGGCGCTGTTCGAAGAGCAACTGGCGAACGAGCCGGAGAACTCACCCCTAGCCACTGAACTTGCCCAACTGCTGCTCAATGTGTCCGAAGGCGGAGGCACCACTCGCTGGACCGTCCTCCAGCCGACCCAGATGAATTCCGAAAAAGGGGCGACGTTGTCGCGGCAGGACGACGGCTCGGTTCTGGCTTCGGGAACCAACGCTCTCGGCGATGTGTACACCCTGCAGGCAGTGATTCCCGACGGTCGCATTGCCGCCGTGCGCCTCGAAGCGCTGCCGGACCCGAGCCTTCCCGCCAAGGGCCCGGGGCGGCATTCTTCGGGCAATTTCCAACTCAGCGCGCTGCGCCTATATGCTCCTGCGAAAGAGACGACAGGTCAGAGGGTTGCCATCCCTCTGGAGTCCCACTGGGCCAGTTTCGCCTATAAGGCGGATGATGTGGATGTCGCTGGAGTCGTCGACGCGAGTCTGAACAAAGTCTGGCACGTCTGGGGGCGGTTTGGCGAAGCCCATCAGGCCCTCTTCCTCGTCAAGGAAATGGCTGCCGTGAGCAAAGCTCGCCCGATCGTCATCGAACTGCACCACAAAGACATCGGCGAAGCGGTCAATCTGGGCCGGTTCCGTCTCTCGGTCAGCTCCGACCCGGCCAGTGTTGATCGCGAACAGAACCGTTCCGTCAGCATGCAGTCCGCCGATCCCTGGCAGAAACTCGCCACCGCGTACCGGGCGATCGGTGACCAGCCGGCGCTCGACAACCTGCTCGAGCGTCACCCGATTGCCGCCACCGGTATCGCCGACCTGTACGCGGCGGACAAGAACTGGGAGCAGGCGATCGCCATCTATAGCAAAGTGATCACCGACGCGACGGTCGACGCGGTCCTGCTGGCCAAACGTGCCGCCGCGTACAGCGGCGCTGGCAACTGGGACCTGGCGCAAGCCGATTGGCGGCGAATCGTCGCCCAGCAGCCCGACCAGGCACAGGCCGCCTTGGATGTTTTCCAGAAAGCCGAGCGCTGGAACGCAGCCGCCGAGTTCGGCCTGCAATTCGTCCAGCAGAAACGGGAAAGCGTATCGGAAGATACGCTGGTGTGGCTCCGCGTCGCGCCGGTTGTGGCCTTGGCCGACGATCAGGCCGCCTACGTGAGTTACTGTGATCGCATGGCGCGACATTTCGCAGGTTCGGATTCCTCCGAAGTCTTCGAGCGAATCATCAAGGCCGCGTTGCTGCGACCGAATTCTATCGACATCGCGAAACTTCCCGGCGACCATCTCGCCAGGATCCTGGACGACGGCACGGCACCGGAAGGACTTCTGCCCTGGGCTTGGTGCTCCCGCGCCCTCTGGGCCTACCGCAGCGGCGATGCCGAGTCGGCCGCGAAGTTCGTGGCGAAATCCGAAGAACATCAACCGTCGGAAGTGGCCCACACTCTGAATCTGAATATCCTCGCCCTGGCCCAAATTCGCCTGGAACGTCTCGACGAAGCCCGGCAGACCCTGATGCAAGCCGAGCAAGCCATCCAACTCCTGCAAGCCGACCCGGCCAAACGCGATCACGACCTCTTGATCGCTCAGATCCTGTTCCGCGAGGCCCAGGCGCGAATCGAGGGGAAGGGGAAAGATCGTCCGTAGATTTCGCGTCCGCGACATGGCCAACATCAGATTTGATCGGGCTGTTGCCGACCGCCTTCATTCTCCAGGCAGGATTGCCGGACAATCCTCGGACGGTCTTTCACCGCAACTGCCCGTGGATGAATCGGAAGCTGGTCGCGCACTTGGGGCGTTGCAGCGGGAGTGGCGAGAAGCGATGATGCACCCGATGCGAGCCTCTATTCACAACCTACTGCTTTGCGGAGTCAATCTTGCTGCACGATGTTCAACGCCTGATCGAATTCGATTTTCTCCGGGCCACCGAAATCGCCTCGCTCAATTGCATGCAATGGGTGGGGAAGGGGAATAAGGAAGCGGCCGACGAAGCCGCCAGCGATGCGATCCGCGGTATGTTCGACCTCACCGACATGTGCGGGGAAGTCGTGATCGGCGAAGGGATCAAGGATGAAGCGCCCGGGCTGTTCAAGGGAGAACGGGTCGGAACGTGGCGCAACGGAGCACCCCGTTTCCAGGTGGCGCTCGATCCGATCGACGGCACGACAAATCTCAGCAAAGGGATGCCCAATTCGATCAGTTGCATTGCCGCGGCCATGCCGGGCGAGGATGGCGCGCCGGCGCTGATGGACATCCCGGCATTTTACCTCAAGAAACTCGCGTATCCCCCCGAAGTGCGCAAGGCATGGGTGGCCGATCCGTCGCTGCCGATCAGCGTCGACGCTCCGCTGTCCGAAGTGATCGCGACGACCGCCACGCTGTTGGGCAAAAACGTGCGCGACGTCGTGGTGATGATCCTGGATCGCCCGCGCAACCAGACCTACATCGACGAAGTCCGCCGCGTCGGAGCTTCTCTCCGAATGATTGCCGACGGGGACATCGCTGCGGCCCTCGCCCCGGCTCTGCATTCATCGACCGTTGACCTGTACGCCGGGATCGGCGGAGCACCGGAGGGAGTTCTGGCGGCAGCAGGCTTGCGTTGCCTTGGAGGAGGGATGCAGGCGAAGATCTGGCCGCGCGATCCTGCCGAAAAGGCGTCGCTGATCGAGGCCGGCTGGGGGGATCGGCTCGAGACGGTCTTCCGCTCGAAGGATCTGGCCCGCGGGGATGAAATCCTGTTTGCGGCCACCGGAATCACCGACAGCCCGCTGCTCAAAGGGGTGGAAGTGAGCGCGTCGACGGCCGTCACGCATTCCGTTCTGATGCGCGCCAAGAGCGGCACCGTCCGCTATCTCACGTCGCTGCACGACATGGAGCGAAAGACGATTCACCTCCGTTCCGAGAAGAAAGAAGTGACGTTGTGAGGCGCAGCGGAGTGAGGCCAACTCATACGACCGTTCGAACAGTCACTCGCCGCGTCTGAAAGGCCGGCCTCTCTTCAAACTTCGTCGAACTCCGCGAACGGCTCACTCAGTTTCAACCTGTAACCAGGCAGCACTTTGCCCCCCGTCAGCGTTTGCGTCTCGGTCAAGACGCGGCGAGTGTCAGGGGATGTAAAGACTTCACCCTTCGCGTTCTCGGATCGACGAACCACACCAATTCCACTCCAGCCTGGCAGTACTCCTGCAATTTCGATATCCGCCACGGTGGCATGACGCCAAACCGGTCGGCCAAATCGGTGAGCGTCAACCGCTTACTGGATCGGCGGGGAGCAAGAATCGCGGACATCGCGCTGTTCCGAAGGGGAAGCGGGGTGAGCCGCCCCCCGCATGCGTTCGATCATATCCGGCTCTCGGCGGCTGACGACAACATTTGAATGCGCCGGTCCACCTATTTACTCTTCCCGCCTGCTGGAATCTTGCGCATCTCCTGGACGAATTCCTCCAGTCGATCGAGCGAGGCCGGCAGGCGATTGCGGCGGAGCCAAGTCTCGTACGAGATGCGGGCGGGCGCGGCGGGGAGCGGTTTGGTCCACAAGAGTCCGTCGCCGCTGATCATGGCAGTCGAGCTCTTTCCCTTGGACCGCGCGCGCAACCGGATTTCCAACTTGGCCTTCTTGTACGTCAGGAATGTGTACTCGTCGCTCTCGATTCCCGCTCCGTCGCGCTCCCATTCCAGAGATTCCATTGCGGCGGCGAACAGTTGACCCAATTTGGGGGGCAGCGTATCCGCCAGGACGAAATCGATCCGCTTCTCGTCGACCTGGTATTTCACTTCATTGGCGCCACGGGGCAGAGGAAAATCGGCCACTTCGATGCCGGGCGCCTCCGAATTTTCAGCGACCGGTTTTTGCAATTGCCACGAAGAACTGGCGGCATCCCCCGCGATCACGCGTGTCCCCCCTTTGGGCAATGCCTCCAGCCGCAGATACAGATCCTGTTGGCCTCGAATATAGGGAAGCCACCCCCGCTCTTCTTTGACTTGCCGTCCTGCCTCGCGCGCCAACCAACCTTCAGTTGCCAGTTGCGCGTCGAAGAAGGCCACGGTCTGTGCCAGGTCCAACTTCGTATTGATCACGACCTGCAAATCGGTGGATGAATCGTATTCAATCCAACCGGAGTCCGGAGGAAGCGGCAAGGACTTGGGCGAGACGCTGACACTGGTTTGTACGACCAACTCAGTCTGGGAATCGGCCAGATAGCCCACGAAGACGGTCAACTGGCTTCCTCCTTGCAACATCGAAATCGTACGGGTCTTGGGATCTTCGGCGCTCGAGGCGGCCAGTCTCGTGTAGCCGGTCCAGCCCGCTTCGTGGAATTGCTTCAACACCGCCACCTCCAGGTCGGTCAGTTCGGCTTGGGAGCGATACAGGACAAGCGCTGGCGATTCCAGGGAACCGGGCGCATTGATCGCGGAGATCTTCGGAAGCCAGCGCATGTCATAATTGCCTCCGAAGGACAATGAGACCTGCAAGTCTCCCTCCCCCCCTGCACCGACGGTCGCGGCTGGAAGGAACGAGACCTTCAGTTCGCATCCGGCTTTGTGAAAGACCAGCTCATTCGCACCCCCGGTGGCCGACGCCTCTGACCAGCCAGCCCGTTCCAGGGCATATCGATAAAACTGCTCTGCTTCACTCTGCGCCGCGGGGACGGTGTACGTACAAGAGCTCATATCGATCCATCCGGGGACCGCCCCCGGCAAACGGGGAAACGAGCGAATGTCGATCACCTGGAGAAATTGAACGGACGAGAGGGACTGGCGCGCGGCGGCAGGAGCGGCCAGCGCAGGCAATTCGATCGGCTCGATGCCAGCCGCCGTCGCTGTGTCCGGAGTGCCCCAGATCCGCACGCGGCCCTGTTCCGAAGCGACGAGCAGTAAGTCACAGTCCGAAAACCAATCGAGCGCCGAAACGCGGCCGCCATCCGCGTCAATCACCTGCACGATGCGGCCTGTCGCTGCCTCCCAGATGCGAATCTCCGAGTTATTGGAATAGGTCGCGATCCATTTTCCATCACGCGAGAAGGAGATGCGATGCGCGCCCGCCCCCCGCAAGATGACGCCTGTCGGTTGGGAACTCTGCACGTCCCAAAGTCGCAGCGTCGATTCGTCGTCGTTGAATGCCAGGAGGCGGCGATCTGGGGACAGTCCCAGGGCTGGATTGATGACCTGTTTGGTCGTCAACGCCGCGACTTCCGTCCCGGCTTCCACGTCCCAGACGCGTGCCTCGCTCCCGGCCGAGGCCAGCAGACTGTTCGAGAGAAACACCAAGTGGTGCAGCTCATACTGCCCCATTTTCAAGCTCTTGAGTTTTTTCCCTTCGGGCAACTCCCAGAGGTGAACCTCCCCCGAGTAGCCGGTCGTGGCAAGCAGCCGCGCATCCGGGGAGAACGCCAATTGAGAGAGATGTCCCTGGTGGGCTTGCCAGGCGGCCACTTCCATGGCGTCGTTGCGGGTCCAGATGCGGACTTTCCCCTGCTGGTCACCCGCCGCCAGCCACTTGCCGTCGTCCGTGATGGCCACAGCTCGGATGGGGCGTTCCACATCGCCGGGCTGGTACTGATCGAGCAGGTCGAGCGCGGGCTGCGGTTCCTGCCTGTTCCACAGCGTGAGTTTCGCCCCGCCCAACACAAACTGCTGGCCATCGGGACTAAGCGCCAGCGAGCTCACACCCGGATCGCCAAAGCCGTCGTAGCATGCCAAGAGCCGCAACGGCTCGTACTCGGGGACGTTCCACCGGGCAATTTGTTCGGGGGAAGGCTTGACCGGCGGTTTGCGCGGCGTGTCAGGCGTGGCGGCAGAGGAATTCGCCTTGCCATTGGCCCCCTGGGCCGCTGTGCCCGACTCGATGGAGTCGCCCGTTGGCACGGCATCGAACTGCGGCTTCAAATCGGCACCATCCGGAGTGGCCGCGAGCGGTGTCTCAGACGACGACTTCGCCTGACACCCACCGACCATCAGAAGTCCCACGAAAAGGAAGTACCGGAGAATGGGATGGCATCGCATGGGACATCTTCTGGATTGAGGGAATCAAGCAGCTTGGACTCGACGGGAACGTGATGCCAGATCGGCGGCGGCGCCGTCTGTACATGCAGTTTACTGTCTGTGGCTCCCAGTCGGAATGTACACAGAAGTCACCCGCCACCATAGAACTGCCTCGGGCCTCGGGCCTCGGGCAAGTCACTCGATCAAGGGCAGGAACTAAGTGCGCTGGACAATGTGCATTCCGATCTCAACTCCCGACCGTTCTCGTGTCATTCGCCCGCCAATGGCCGATTGGCGCTCGAGGCGAGTGCAATGCGCGGTGGCCACATTTCCATTTGCAACGGATCGAGCGTATCCTTCACAACGTCGGTGAAAGTGGCTGCCGCGGCGTGCGCGTGCCATTTGACCAAACCGACTCCTATCTGACTTCAACTCTGATCTCGTCCCCAAACAACGGAGAGCGCGACCATGCCGCAACCCACCGGTGGCTCAGGCGGAGGAGTTCTCTGTCGAATTGGTTCGAGCACTTTCACGACCAACTCCGACCGCGAGTGTTTGGAGATTGGAGGGACTGTGGTGCCACCCAAGAAAGACGATGGCAAAGTCTGCGGGGGTTGCGGAAGGGTGATTGCCCAACTGTCCCGCAGCCTCGGAATGACCGACAGCGACGCGATTGGCCCTTCTCGCAATTTTCTCGAGCAGGCGATGGCAATCACTCCCGTGGCGCGCCGCCTGGTGCAGTCGATGCATCGCGCAGACCAGTTCATCGTGGCGGCAATTCGTAATAACCCGGCCGTCTTGGGAGACGTGACCTTGGCGATGGCGCGAGCGGCCGAATTTGCCGAACTGATCCTGGCAGCGCCCGGCAGCGCGACGGACCGGCTCAAGCTGCCGCGAATCACCGAACGATCGTTCCGACGCTCGATCAAGGGGCTGCGCAAAGCAAGTCAGAACAAAAAGTTCCACAAGGAATTGGACTTTCTGGAAGTGGAATTGAAGCGATGGTCGGGCCAGACGGTGGCCCAGGTGCGCGCCCGGTTCCTCAAACGGTGACGTTTCATCCGTGACGCGCCCCCCAACCTCCCGGCGCGCAGGTCATCTCCGGCGAAATGGGTATAAGAACTGCTGCGTCCAGGTCGCAGGGACGTCACGGCCTCCGCACATCCCATATGTCTGCGGCCAGCGGTCTGGCAGGTAATAGGTGCCGAACAGCCAGTCCCAGAGCGGCGAATGGACCGAGAAATTCTTGTCCACCGCCTCCGGCTCCGCCGCGTGATGCCAATGGTGGAAGCAGGGTGTGGCAACGAAGCGGCGGATCCAGGAGAACTCCCAACGGACGTTGGCGTGAATGAACGTGGCCTGCACGACGACGATGAACACATAAACGTAAAACGCCGTCTGCGAGAATCCCAGCACATAGATCGGAATGTAGGTCAATCCGCGCGTCACCACGGCATCAACCAGGTGCAGCCTCGCGCCGGCCAGCCAATCCATCGCTTCCGCCGAGTGATGCACAGCGTGAAACCGCCACAGCAGCGGCACGCTGTGAAACGCGCGATGCACCCAATACTGCGTGAAGTCCGCCACCAGCAGCACCAGCGGTATCTGGATCGCCTGCGGAAGCCCGGACACGGTTGTCGCGATGGCGGAAAGGCGCGCCCAGTCGAAAAACAGCATCGCCGGCTGCAACGTCAGGACGCTCGTGATCTGGATCAACAGCGTGTTCAGAAAGAAGTACGTCAGGTCCACTCGCCATTCCTTGCGAAACGTCGGCTGCTCGGGATGTTTGGCAAACAACCGTTCCAGCGGAATGTAGACAGCCGAATAGATGAACAGATTCAAGACAAACCAGTCCACTCCGAGAATCGGCCCCCCATTGAGATCATCTTCCAGTGGAACATGCGCCCCTCCCAAAAGGGCGGCAATCAACGTGAACGTGATTCCCGTCAGCCCCAGGGCCTTGTTCCGTCGAAGCCACGTGCTGATTGTCCCCAGCAGAAACGACATCACTAAAACCACGTGCAGCGCGGCGCGAATGGTGGGGATCGGATAGTGGCCGCGCAACTCGGGCATCGTGAGCCGCGACGGAAAATGGAAGCAGAGCACGGCCCCCAGCCCCACGATCCCCAGCACGGCCGAGAACAGGCCGCTGATCCAACCATGCCCAAACGACGAGGGCTCGGTCGTTTCCAGGGAAAAGTGCGATCGGCGTGGGGGCGTGTCGGGACCAGGCGCGTCAGGCATCGTGTCTCCCAGCATGCTCTCCCGACGGCCTCAGCGCCGGTTCATTCTTCGATCGAAATGTCGCCTCATCGGCACGCGGCTGAAGTCCGGTGACGAATGTCACGGCCCGTTCGAGCCTGCGAAAAAAGCCGATCGCTGCCAGCGGCCGATTGCACCAGCCGGTCGCGATGCAATAGTTGGTCGCATGCGGAGGCGCGTGATGCTGGCGGTGCGCGCTACGATCGAGGATGACCCGCCAATCCTGGAGAATCCGCACCAGCCTGGGCGGGCGAGGCCTATGGGCCCACTGATGAACCTGGTTGGTCAACAGGCCGATCGCACAGAACGACGTCAAGAAAACAGCCGCGACGGAACACACCACTCCGTCGAGCGGAAGCACCCGAGCAGCAACCAGAATGGGAACCACCAGAAAAGCCACATCGCCATTCGTATCGACGAATCGCCGCCGCAGGAAGTCGTCGGGATTCACATGATGAACCCGGAATGGATGCAGCAAACGGCGTCCGAGCAGCGGCATCGACTCGCTCCCCCATGTGTCGGCGGCCCAATGGACAATTCCAGAGAGAAAGTCGGCCGCCGACATGCCGCCCACGACCGCCAACGGCGCCCACCACGCGAACAGTTTTCCCGTAGAACAAAGCCGGAATATGTTCCCGGCGAGAAGCCCCACTGCCGTCGCGATCGACAACACCGAAAACGCGCGGCGACCGACACTGAAGTCATCATGCCGCGGCAGCGACCCTGGTTCGGCACGCACCAAAGCCGTTCGTTCGTCAGCGAGACTGGCCATTCCAGAAGTCCGAACGCGATAGGATGGAAATCGAGACGTGATCGGCGCAACTCACAACCGATGCGATGCAGTATGCCGGAGTGTGCTGCGGAAAGCAAACGGCGGCAATTGTACCGCCCGACGAAGCGCACAACTGGCGAGAGGACACGCTCCAGTTCTCAGCCGACGGCCACACGCTCGCCAGCGGCGGTCGAACGAATGCCTTTCAAGTGAGTCATGAGTTCATGCTTTGGCACACCGCTTGCGACATCGCCGCCCGATCCCTGAGCGCCGCCAGGGTCTTCGCATCGATCTCGGGAGGTTCCTCTATTGCAGGGCTTCAGCGGCGATTTTCAATTTTCCGGCTTGTTCCCGTGATTGGATGCGCCAATTACGGACCTTCAACCGAATCAGCAGCCGTCAAATGCCAATTCCGGGCGCACTATGCCCTGCGCGCGCTCAGTCGGAGACCCAGCGCCTGAGCGACCTTGAGGACCGTGGCGAAACTGGGGTTGCCATTCTCGCTCAGTGCTTTGTACAGGCTTTCGCGGCTGAGTCCGGCATCACGGGCGACTTGCGCCATGCCTTTCGCCCGGGCAATATCCCCGAGCGCGCGCGCGATGCCCGTGGCATCGTCGGGAGCCTCCTCAAACCAAGCGTCAAGGTAGGCCAGCATCTCTTCCGGCGTGCGGAGCTGTTGCGCCACGTCGTAGGCTATGGTCTTGGTTTTCGGGGATGACTTCGCTCGGATCTTGGCCACGGTATGGATACTCCTAAAGGTTTTTCGCAAGAGCGATGGCAGTCTTAATATCTTCGGATTGAGTGGATTTGTCTCCCCCAGCCAATAGCACAATGATCGCGCCTCGCCGCTCGGTGTAGTAGACGCGGTATCCTGGACCAGAGTCGATCTTCAATTCGCAAGCACCATCCGTGAGAACCCGATGCTTTCCAGGATTTCCATGAACCAGGCGATCAACGCGAACTTGAATGCGTGCCCGCCCGACACGGTCCCGAAGCGAGTTGATCCAGTCGCGATAGTTTTCGGTCATCTTGACGAGCATCCATAGAGCGTATCCTATGGGATACGAATGTCAAGTCGCGCGAGGACGCGTGTCGAGGACGCTGGAAATCGCGATGGCCGCCAAATGGACGACGAGAATAGTCCGCAGCGCTGGATTCGAGGTTCATCGCTCATCCCCCAATTGTCCCTCTGGGAACGCGCCCGTATACTGCGACGTGCGATGAATGAAACTTTTGGCGACCGTGGCCGATGCTGCTTAAGTCGGCTGCGGACGCTGGCAGCATCCGCGACGAAGTCAGCGCACCACAATTCGCAGCACTGCCTCGAGCACCGCGAGGGATACCGGGGCGTTTTTGTCCGTGAGAATCGAAGAACACCAGGATCACCCCATGATTCGCCACCGGCCCGTCAAGCCTTTCGGAAGCTGCTGCCTGGCGCTGCTTGGCATCGTCGTCATCGAACAGTCGCTTTGCCAGTCGCTCTCCGCCGACTCCGCGGAGGACTGGGGGCGAATGCGCGAGATCGTTCCTAAAGGATACGTCTGTTCGTTCGCCGAAGAGGCGCCGCGGATTGATGGGAAGTTGGATGACGCGGCGTGGCGGGTCGCTCCCTGGACGGAGGACTTCGTCGATATCGAAGGGGATCGCCAGGCGCGGCCGCGGTTCCGCACACGCGCCAAGATGACGTGGGATGCCGACTTTTTTTACGTCGCCGCCGAGATGGAGGAGCCGCACGTCTGGGGGACGCTGACGAAGCACGACGCGGTCATCTTTCATGACAACGACTTCGAGTTGTTCATCGATCCCGATGGCGACAACCATGAGTATTACGAGTTCGAGATCAACGCCCTCAACACCGGCTGGGATCTGTTTCTCCCTCGTCCGTACAAGGATGGAGGCCGGGCGGAGAATCGGTGGGAGATTCCGGGGCTGAAGACGGCGATCGGCGTTGCCGGGACGCTCAATGATCCGTCGGACACCGACACCGGTTGGTGCGTGGAGATCGCCATTCCGTGGGACGTGCTGCGGGAGTATGCACATCGTCCCTCCCCGCCGCGGGAGGGGGATCAGTGGCGCGTCAATTTCTCGCGCGTCGAGTGGCAGCATCAGATCGAGGAGGGGGAGTATCGCAAGACCCCGCAAACGCGCGAGGACAACTGGGTCTGGTCCCCCCAGGGGATCATCGACATGCATCGGCCGGAGCGCTGGGGGGTTGTACAGTTCACGAAAACCGCTCCCGGAGCGACCCGCTTCCAGCCCGATCCGGCGCTGCGTGGCCGAGAAGCGCTCCTGGAGGTCTATCACCTGCAAAAGGCCTTTCACCAGAAACAGGGGCGCTGGGCGCACAATCTGGAGGAACTGGCGCCAGACCGCGCTGGGCCGCGGGACCGCACGCTCTTGCCGCGCCTGACGACTGATGGCGACACGTTCCGCGCCGTGGTGGAGGTTCCGCTGGGGGACCAGACCAACCAGGCCTGGTCGATCCGCCACGATTCGCGGCTCCGGCGCGTGACTCCCGACGACGCCTTGTGCGACACGCTCGAGGGGATCCTGTCACTGCAGGCGGCGGCCTGGAATCGGGGGGATCTGGCGGGCTTTATGGAACACTACTGGAAATCGGACGAGTTGACATTTAGTTCGGGAGGGCACTCGACGCGCGGCTGGAAACCGACCAAAGCGAATTACCTGCGGCGCTACCCGACGCGCGCCCAAATGGGTCAACTTTCGTTCGGCGCGCTGGAGGTGACATCGCTGGGGGAATCGGCGGCCATGGTCCTGGGGCGCTGGAATCTGGAACGGGACGCCGCTCCGATCGGAGGAAACTTCTCGCTCGTCTTCCGCCGCCTGGAAGGGAACTGGGTGATCGTTCATGACCACACCTCCCAGGACTAGAGCGAGAGCGCAGCCCCTTGAGACAGCAGAATGCTCCGATGGATTCTCAGAAAAGGCCGCTCCCGATCCCAGCAATTCACTTCCTCTCTCGGACGTTGCGCAGCACGTTCCCCAGCCAAACTGCGTTGTCGGCGTCCGATGTCTGCTCGCTGGACAGCCAGTTCCACCACAGCGAGGCTCCCAGCAGCACCACCTCTCCCTGACCCGAGCGGGCGACGGCGGCGAAGCCGTGGTCGGGGAACGGGGGGGCGACGATCAACAGTTCAGCCTGGGCTGGATCCTCCACGGCGATCGGCGACGGGCGAAAGAACTTGTGCGTTTTCACTCCGTTCGAAAACCGATGCGGCACAATGTCCACTTGCTCGACCGTGATCGCGCCGCTTTCCCGAGGCTCTTCGTCGTTCATCCGCAGGCCGAAGGGGACCGTAAACTCGTTGGCCTTGCCGACGGTTCCCTGAAAAAAGTGGTTGGCGGCGACAACGACTCTTCCCCCCGCCTGCACAAACGCCGAGAGTTTTTGAAAATCGGCGGGGGTGGCATAGAACAGTCCGGTCCCCGAAAGGAGGACCACGTCGAATTTGGCCAAATCGAGATTGCGGAGCACTGGACCACCCGGTTCCACCTCGAGGTAACTGGGTGACAGCCGGGCGGTCTTCACCAGCTCCAGCCACGGCTTGAACAACGACGCATCGTTGGTGGCGAAGCGCTCAAACGGAGTCTCGACGAGCAGGACGCGCGACAGTCCGGGTTCATCGGGGAGCAGACTGGCAGCGACAGGGGCCTCGGCTACCTGATCGCCGATCGCGATCCGGACCTCGCCCCGGAGTTCTCCGGCGCGGGTCGTATCGAGCGCCAGAATGACGTCGCAGACGACAAATGTTCCCAGATTGCCGTAGGTCTCTGTCGACAATCGCGTCTGCGTGATGCGGGCGAATGGCGGCGGTTGAGCGATGACCTGCAGGCCGGCGGTGTCGTCCCCCGCGAAGAAAAACCGCAGGCTGGCCTCGGCCGTAGCGCCGACGCGAAGCGTTCCCAATGTCAGATGATCCGGCTGGCTGGTTCCAGCAACCGGCTGAGCCAGCGCGGCGGATGTGAACAGCAGGGCGAACAGAATGCCGCAGACGAGCGCCGCGCCGGACGCTGGGGGACGAACGGTGCGAAACATCGGATGACTCCTAACTGACTATTGCGGTCCGGGGCCAATTCTTCCATTACGGCTTTGCCAGCAAATTCCCGAGCATCACCGCATTGTCGGCGCCCGATTCCATTTCGCTGGCAATCCAGTAACTCCAGAGCGAGATGCCCAGAACCACCACTTCTCCCCGGCCGGAGTGCGCGACGGCGGCGAAGCCGTGGCCGGGGAAGAGAGGAGCGGTTACCAGCAGTTCGGCATGGGCCTCGTCTTCGACGGCGATCGGCGAGGGGCGGAAGAACTTCAAGTTGCCCACGCCCTGCGTCAGAAGATGCTTGGCCAGCCAGTCTTGCGCAACGGTGACGGTTACCGCCGGCACACCCGGGGGCTCTTCGTCCTTCATCCGCAGGCCAAAGGGCACAATAAACTCGTTGGCCCTGGCCACCGATCCCTGGAAGAAGTGATTTGCGGCAACGATGCAGCGACCTCCTGAATCGACAAAGCCCCTCAGCTTGTCGAAATCGGTAGCCGTTGCAGAAAACAGGCCGTCCCCCCAGATGAGCACCACGTCGAATTTGGTCAGGTCCAGTTCACGGAGCACCGGCCGGCCGCGTTCAATTTCCAGGTAGTGCGGGTCGAGCTTGGCCCTCTTGACAAGTTCCAGCCAGGGATTAAAGACTGACGCGTCGTCGGTGGAATAGCGTTGAATCGGCGTGTCGACAAGTAAGACGCGGGACAGCCCCGGCTCCTGTGCGAGGACGCTGGCAGTGACGGGGACTTCGATCACCTCGTCGCCGAGAGCCACACGGATCGTGCCCTGATACTCAGCTGCGCGATCCGTGTTGAGTGCGATGATTACGTCGCAGGTGATGTACGGCTCGCCCCGCTTCGGCACATGCGCTTCCAGTCGCGTTCGGACCAGTCGCGCAAACGGCGGGGGCTGAGCGATCACTTGCAGCCCGGTTGTGTCGCCTCCCGGAAAGAAGATCCTCGCGCTCACTTCCGCGGTGGACCCGACGCGAAGAGTCCCGAGTGCAAGCCGATCTGGCCAACTGGTTCCAGGTATCGTTTGAGCGATCGCTGACGACGTGAGGAACAGAACCAAAACGCACGCGACGGAGAAGGGAATGACCGATCTCGGATTGCAGAAGCACTCTCTGGAAAGCATTGTGTGACTCCTGGACTGGCCGATCTCTCGGCTGTTTGCTGCGGCTTTCGCCAACGTCGGAACACTGCATGCGGTCGAGAACTCGGAATTTTCCTGACCCCCAGGGCGCTACACCTCCGCCAGCGGCTCCGTCGCGTCGCCGAATTTTTCGAGTCGCAGGTTCATCTTGTCCATCATCGACAGGTACAGCCGGCACATTTGCCGCTGAGGCTGTTCGCGGTAGTCGAGAATTCTCCCGGTCTGAATGCGGCCTCCCCCGCGACCGACCATGACGACGGGCAACTGGGTGGCGTCGTGACTGCCGGTCATCATGCTCGAACACATCAGCAGCATCGAATTGTCGAGCGCGGTCCGGTCTCCCTCCTGGATCGCCTCCAGCCGCCCGGCGATATAGGCCAGTTGCTCGAAGAAGAACTGATTGACCTTGAGCCAATCCGCCGTGTCGGAGTGCGACAGCAGATGGTGGATCATGTAATCGACTCCCAGGTGTGGGAACCGCAACGACGAATGGTCATTGTTCAGTTTGAGGGTGGTGATCCGCGTGGTGTCGGTCTGGAAGCCGAGCACCAGGATGTCGCACATCAGCCGCATGTGGTCGGCGATGTTTTGAGGAATGCCGTCCGGGGGGCGCGGCCGATCGGGTTTGTCGAGGGTGGGGCGCCATCCTTGGAGTTCTCCCCGCTGGCCGGCCCCGGCGATCCGCTGTTCGACGTCGCGAACCGAATCGAGGTATTCATCGAGCTTGCGCTGATCGGTGATGCTG
>JBJXGA010000282.1:0-12765 GCA_046152955.1 Planctomycetales bacterium
GAAGCGGCCGAGCGGTTCAGCTTTTACGGCATGAAAGCGATCCTCGTCACGTTCATGACCAAGTACCTGGTGGATTCGACCGGGGGACTGGCGACGATGGAGGACGCCGACGCCAAGGCCTATTACCATCTGTTCATGATGGGGGCGTATTTCTTCCCGCTGCTGGGAGCCATTCTCTCGGACGTTTGGCTGGGCAAGTACCGCACGATCGTAGCACTCTCGATCGTCTATTGCCTGGGGCATCTGGCGCTGGCCCTGGATGAAACGCGGGCCGGCCTGTTTCTGGGCCTGTTGCTGGTGGCGATCGGAACCGGGGGAATCAAGCCATGCGTTTCCGCCCACGTCGGGGACCAATTTGGACGGAGCAACGCGCATTTGCAATCGGCGGCGTTTGGCTGGTTTTATCTGGCGATCAACTTTGGTTCGTTCATTTCCACCGCCCTCACTCCCTGGCTGCTGGAGAAGTTTGCCCAGTGGCTGCGAGGTTCGTTTTCCGAAGCCTCTCTGGCATGGCTGGAACCGGTTGAACGTCTCGGGCCGCATGTGGCGTTTGGCGTGCCGGGGATTCTGATGCTGATCGCCACGATCGTGTTTTGGTTGGGACGGCACAAGTACGTGCATATCCCCGCCCTGGGGTTGACGGCGGTACTGGAACAAATTCGTGGAGAAGGCGGGCGCGCCTTGCTCCGTCTCATTCCGATCTATCTGTTCATCGCCGTCTTCTGGTCTCTCTACGACCAGACCGGATCCGCCTGGGTGCTGCAAGCGCGTGAGATGGATCGCCACCTTTTCGGAGTTGAATTCCTCGAGTCGCAGATCCAGGTGATCAATCCGCTGTTGATTCTGCTCTATGTGCCGCTGTTCACCTATGTGGTCTACCCGCTGATTCATCGCGTGTTTCCGTTGACTCCGCTCAGGAAAGTGAGCATTGGGCTGTTTGCCACGGCGGTGGCTTTTGCGATCACCGCCATCGCACAGCAACGGCTCGACGCCGGCCAGACGACAGGCATCGTCTGGCAACTTGTGGCGTATCTCGTGTTGACCGGCGCGGAGGTCATGGTGTCGGTCACCGGTCTGGAATTCTCCTATACTCAGGCGCCGCGCGCAATGAAGTCGATCATCATGTCGTTCTACCTGCTGGCGGTGGCGGGAGGAAATCTCTTCACATCGCTGGTGAATCAGTTCATCAAACTGCCGGGCGGCAAGTCGCGTCTGGAAGGAGCGGACTATTACTGGTTTTTCACCGTGCTGATGCTGATTGCCGCCGCGCTGTTCATTCTGGTCGCCCTCCGCTATCGGGAAAAAACATACATTCAGGATGAGGGCCCCACCGCGGCTGGTTCGGAGACCTGACGCGATGCTCTCCCCCCGCGACAGAAAGCTCTGCACCGCTGAGGAAGCGGTCGCTCTCATTGACGACGGTCGGACGGTGGCTTCCAGCGGGTTTGTCGGAGCCGGACACCCGGAATCGCTGACGGCCGCGCTACAGCGCCGGTTTTTGGCTTCCGGCACGCCGCGTGACCTGACGCTGATCTATGGCGCCGGTCAGGGGGATGGCCAGAGCCGCGGGCTGAACCACCTGGCGCACGAAGGGCTGCTGGTCCGCTGCATCGGCGGGCACTGGGGACTAGCGCCGGGACTGGGTCGGCTGGCCCTGGCTGGGAAGATCGATGCCTACAACTTTCCCCAGGGAGTGATCTGCCAGTTGTTTCGCGATATCGCGGCGGGTCGACCGGGATGCATCACGCACATCGGGCTGGGAACCTTCATCGATCCGCTGTTTGGGGGAGGACGCTTGAATGCGCGGACCCCCGCCGGGCTGGTGGAACGGATCGAACTGGGAGGACGCACCTGGCTGTGGTATCACGCGCTGCCGATCCACGTCGGCCTGATTCGTGCCACGGCGGCCGACCCGTGGGGCAATCTGGTGATGGACGACGAAGCCCTCATCGGCGAGGTACTCCCCATCGCCCAGGCGGCACACAACAGCGGCGGCATCGTCCTGGCACAGGTGGCGCGCCTCTTGGACGCCGCCGCGCTGCCCCAGCACGTTCGCGTCCCCGGCATCCTCGTCGATCGGATCGTCGTGGCCGATCCGAAAGACCATGATCAGACGTTCGCCGAGCATTTCAACGCCGACTATTGCCGGGGAGCCGCGCCGGCCGCTGTCGTCGGTGATTCGGTCGGGCACATATCGAACGCAGACGTTGCCGATTCTCTCCTGGCGGAACGACGCATCATTGCCTCCCGCGCCTGCGACGAACTGCCGGATGGCGCCATCGCCAACCTGGGGATCGGGATGCCGGAGGGGATTGCGATTGCAGCGGCCGAGCGCGGATTGCTGGAACGAGTGACCCTCACGGTCGAAAGCGGACCGATTGGGGGGATTCCGGCGGGGGGCCTCAGTTTTGGGGCCTCACGGTTCCCTCAGGCGATCATCGACCAGCCGGCGCAGTTCGATTTTTACGATGGCCACGGGCTCGACTTTGCGGCCCTGGGGGCAGCGCAAATCGACGCCGCCGGGAATGTCAATGTGTCGAAGTTTGGCACCCGTTTTGCCGGCGTGGGGGGATTCGTGAATATCACGCAGTCAGCCAAGCGGCTGGTCTTCTGCGGCACGTTCACCGCCGGAGGGCTCGAAGTGAGGGTGGAACAGGGGCGCCTGCGGATTGTGAAGGAAGGAGCGATCCGCAAGTTCGTGAGCCAGGTGGAACTGGTCTCGTTCAGTGCGGCCCGGAGCCGCGAAATTGGACAGGAAGTGGTGTATATCACTGAGCGGGCCGTGTTTCGCCTGACAACCGCCGGGCTGGAATTGATGGAAGTCGCCCCCGGGATTGACGTCGAGTCGCAGATCGTGGCCCAAATGGACTTCCGCCCGATCATCGGCACGCCGCAACCAATGCCCGCCTCTGCCTTCCAATAGCGCCCCCCACGCGCGGAACTCTCCTTCCCCCGCTTTGCGGGGGGAGGGTCGGGGGTGGGGGGCGAGCGTCGCGCGACTCCGCTTGCAAAAAACGCCCATGGGAATCTCCGTCGCTGCTTCAGGCCGCCGACATACCCGCCTGGAGCAGGACATTCTCCATACCCGCGCGGCGGATTTCTCCTACAATGGCAACTGTCACCATAGGTCTCGGCCGGGAACACGCGCATGAGCTCGCACACGAGAAGCTTGCTGGAGGCCGCCAGGAGCGGGGACGAAGCCGCTCGGGGCGAGTTGCTGGAGAAGTTTCGCCATTATCTGGAGTTGCTGGCGCGGATTGAGATTGGGCATCGGTTGCAGACCAAGGTGGACGCGGGAGACCTGGTGCAGGAGACGTTCCTGGAAGCCCATCGCAATTTCGCGCACTTTCGGGGAGGAGAGGAAGGCGAGTTCATCGCCTGGCTTAGGGAGATTTTGGGAGCAAGAATCGCCAATCTGGTGCGGCACTATGTGGGGACGCAAGGGCGGGACGTTCGCCGCGAACGGGGCCTGCGCGTCGATTTTGATCAGTCATCGCGCGCTTACGACCGCGGGCTGGTCGCGTTGCAGAGTTCTCCCAGTCAGCAACTGGCGCGGCATGAGTTGCGGGTGATGTTCGCCGACACGATGGCGCGGCTACCGGATGAGTACCGCGAAGTGATTGTGTTGCGGCATTTTGAAGAACTCCCTTTTGGCGAGGTGGCTGAACGGATGCAGCGCTCGGTCGATAGCGTTCAGAAACTGTGGGTGCGCGGGCTGGCGCGACTGCGTCAACTGTTCGAGGAGCGCGCATGAGTCGATCCACTGGCGACCCGACCGCGTCGTTTGCGGCGCAGCCTGCCCTCCAGCCTGCCGAATCTGCGGACGAGATTCCCGACGATCCGCGGATCGTGGAAGTCGTGCAGGAGTATCTGGCACAATGGGAGATCGGCGATCGTCCTGATCGCAGCGCCTACGTGAATCGCTATCCCGAATTGGCCGAGGCGGTTTCCCAATGCCTGGCGGGTCTGGAACTGGTCCGCGCCGAGACCCCTTCCTCACGGTCGCCATCGGGAGGCGGACGCTCGCCCTTGATCCTGCACCCCGGCATGGAAGGGGCCGCACGGCCGCTGGGAGATTTTCAGATCGTCCGGGAATTGGCCCGCGGCGGAATGGGGGTGGTGTACGAGGCGGTGCAGTTGTCGCTGGGACGGCGCGTGGCGCTCAAGGTGCTGCCGTTCGCCGCCACGCTCGACGCGCGGCAGTTGCAGCGGTTCAAGAACGAGGCGCAGGCGGCGGCCCTGTTGCATCACCCGCACATCGTGCCGGTGTTCGCCGTCGGGTGCGAACGGGGGGTGCATTTCTACGCCATGCAGCTCGTCGACGGGCAGTCGCTGGCGACGCTCATTCGGCAGCTTCGGCGGCAAGCAGGCCGGCGGGTCGCCGATGAGTCGTTTCCGCAGGCGGGGGTGGCTTCCTCGTTCCTGGTCGGTACGGCCCCCCCCTCCAGTTCGTCTGGTCCCCTGCCTGGGGGCATAGCACTTGGCAGGGAGACTCCCCCACCGGCGGCGGTTTCCCCCTTTCATACCAGCTTCTCAACGCAGCACGCCGGTCGGCAGGCGGGCTTTTATCAGACGGTAGCGCGGATGATGCTGCAAGGGGCGCGGGGGCTGGACCATGCGCACCAGTTCGGGATCGTCCATCGGGACATCAAGCCCGCCAATCTGTTGCTCGATGCGCAGGGAACGATCTGGATTACCGACTTTGGACTGGCGCAGTTCCAGACCGACACGGGGCTGACGCGCACCGGCGACATTCCGGGGACGCTGCGGTACATGAGTCCCGAGCAGGCCTCGGGACAAAAGACGGTGCTCGATCCCCGCACCGATCTGTACTCGCTGGGAGCGACCTTTTATGAATTGCTGACGCTCGAGCCGATGTTCGACGCCCCCAATTTGCAGCTACTTTTGCAGCGGATTCTGCACGCCGAACCGCGCCCCCTGCGGCAGATCGACCGTTCAATTCCTCCCGAACTGGAGACGATCGTCCTCAAGTCGGTGAGCAAGAGCGCCAGCGATCGCTATCGGACGGCGGGGGAATTGGCCGACGATTTGCAGCGCTTTCTGGATCACAGGCCGATTCAGGCGCGGCGACCGACGCTCATCGATCGCACTCGTAAATGGTCGCGGCGACATCCTTCGGTGATCGTTGCGGGACTGCTGCTGTTGACCGTCGTCTCGGTCGGACTGTTCATCAGCAATCAGCGCGAGACGCAGCGCGCCAATGAGGCGGAGCGGCAGTTCCAGCAGGCGCGCCAGGCGGTCGACGTCCTGATTGAGGTGAGCGAGAACGAACTGGCCGACAACCCCACCGTGCAGTCCACCCGGCGGAGGCTGCTGGGGATCGCCCTGGGATATTACCAGGACTTCATCGAGCAGCGGCGCGGGGACTCAGCGGCGCAGGGAAAGCTGGCGGAAGTCCAGGACCGCGTGAAGCGAATTCTGTATGAACTCGACCTGTTGCACCGTGAAGAGCAGATCCGTTTTCTGGCCGAACCCCAGGTGCAGCGAGCTCTCGATTTGACGGACGAACAGGGGTCGCGACTCTCTGCTATGTTGCAGCAATGGAATGGCGAGCGAGAGGCGTTTTGGCGGAGCATGCCGGGGCTGGATTCCGAAGCGCGCCGACGGCACTCGGTCGAGCTGGCAGAGGGGCATGATCGGGCATTGGCCGAGTTCCTGGCTCCGGTGCAGCGCGAACGGCTCAAGCAGATTGCCGTCCAGGCGCAGGGGGTGCTGGCGTTCAAGGAGCCGGAAATCGTCTTGGAATTGCAATTCACTGCCCAGCAGCAGGGAGCGATCCGCAAGATCGAGCACGACGCCTTTGCGAAACTCTTCCTTCCACCAGACCGCGAGCGTCGCGAGCCGCGCTCTCGTCCCCACGAAATCATGGAGCATGCCGTTGATCGGGTGACGGCGCTCATGACCCCCCGACAGGCAGCTCGCTGGAGCGAACTCACCGGGCGGCCGTTCGCTGGAGCTACGCAACTGATGTTCCCGCGCCCCCCATTTGGGGGTGCCCCCCCCCGCATCAAGCTCGATTAGGCCGGAAGTGGGGCCAATCGGCCACTATTTCTCACTCCCGCATCGTCCGGGGGTTCCGGTCGATTGAAGTTCCTTTGCTGGACCCTATAATTCCTCACGTCACCAAAAAAGTCGTCGTATGCCGCGCCCAGGTGGGCAAAGGAGCGGAAGTTGATGCGGATGTTAGAAGCCGTCGGGCTGGTCTGGCTGCTGAGGGGGATCAGTTCGTCAATTGGCCGCAAGTTGATCATGGCCATCACCGGGCTGGGTCTTTGCGGATTCCTTGCCGTCCATCTGGCGGGCAACCTGTTGCTCTACGCCGGGGCGGAACCGTATGAGGACTATGCTCACGCGCTCCACGCCCAGAAGTTCCTGCTGCCAATCGCGGAAGTGGGACTCCTTTTGCTGTTCATCGGGCACCTGTGGTTGGCGCTGACGACCCATTTCAAGAATCTCGCGGCCCGTCCCCAGGATTATGTCGTCCGACAGAGCAAGCAGCCGCCCAGCCCACTGGTCGTTCCGGCCTCGTCGGTGATGTTCGCCACCGGGATCGTCGTGCTGCTGTTCCTGTTGCTGCATTTGTCCGATTTCCGCTTTAATCTGCGCAAAGACTACACGGGCGTCGCGGAATTCAAGCGGGCCGTCTCAATTCTCCAGGATCCGCTGTCGGCGATCGTGTACGCCGTGGGAAGCCTGGTGCTGGGGGTCCATGTCTGGCACGGGTTCCAAAGCGCCTTTCAGACATTGGGGTTCAATCATCCCAAGTACACGCCAGCCATTAAATTCTTGAGCCTCCTGTTCGCCATTACCGTCGCCCTGGGGTTCGCCAGCTTCCCGCTGTGGGCCTGGGCGTTTCACAAGTAGTGGATGAAAGGTCATCACGCATGCATACCGTAGAAACTCCGTTGCTGTCCGGTCGCGTTCCGGATGGTTCGATCGGCAGTAAATGGGAACGGGCCAAGAACGAGCTGAAGCTCGTCAGCCCCACGAATAAACGCAAGTACGACATCATCGTCGTGGGGACCGGTCTGGCCGGTTCGTCCGCCGCCGCCTCGCTGGCCGAAATGGGCTACAACGTCAAGTCGTTTTGCTTCCAGGATTCCGCGCGGCGGGCGCACAGCATCGCCGCGCAGGGGGGGATCAACGCCGCCAAGAACTACCAGAACGACGGCGACAGCGTGTGGCGGTTGTTCTACGATACGGTCAAAGGAGGCGACTTTCGCAGCCGCGAAGGCAACGTCTATCGTCTGGCGGAAGTCAGCGCCAGCATCATCGATCAGTGCGTGGCGCAGGGAGTTCCGTTCGCGCGGGAATACGGCGGCGTACTGGCCAACCGCACCTTCGGCGGCGCGCTGGTCTCACGCACTTTTTACGCCCGCGGACAGACCGGACAGCAACTGCTCCTGGGGGCCTACGGCAGCCTGATGCGGCAGGTCCACCTGGGCAAGGTCAAACTCTTCACCCGCCGCGAGATGCTGGATCTGGTCGTCGTGGATGGCGTCGCGCGGGGGATCGTCTGCCGCAATCTGGTCAACGGCCAACTGGAGTCGTACGCGGCCCACGCCGTGTTGCTCTGCACCGGTGGCTATGGCAACGCCTATTACCTGGCCACCTACGCCAAAGGAAGCAACGTCACGGCGGCCTGGCGGGCCCACAAACGAGGCGCCTATTTCGCCAATCCGTGCTACACGCAAATTCACCCCACCTGCATTCCGGTGACCGGCGACTATCAGTCCAAACTGACGCTGATGAGCGAGAGCCTCCGCAACGATGGCCGGGTGTGGGTGCCGATCAAAAGCAGCGATGCGCGCTCTCCCGACCAGATTCCCGACAGCGAGCGGGACTACTACCTGGAACGGCGCTACCCGACCTACGGCAACATGGTGGCGCGGGACGTGGCGTCGCGCGCTGCGAAAGAACGTTGCGACGCCGGCTTTGGCGTGGGACAAAGCGGCCAGGCGGTCTATCTCGATTTCGCCGACGCCATCCGCCGCGACGGCGAAGCGACGATCCGCGCGAAATACGGCAACCTGTTTCACATGTATCAGAAGATCACTGCTGAGAACCCATACAAGGTTCCGATGCGAATCTACCCGGCGGTCCATTACGCCATGGGTGGGCTGTGGGTCGACTACTACCTGCAGAGCACGATTCCCGGTTTGTTCGTCCTGGGGGAAGCGAACTTCTCCGATCACGGCGCCAACCGCCTGGGAGCCAGCGCCCTGATGCAGGGATTAGCCGATGGGTACTTCATCGCCCCCTACACCGTGGGGGATCACCTGGCGAGCCGCAAGCTCCCGCACGTAACCACCGACCATCCGGAGTTCCGTCGTACCACTGAGGAAGTCCGCACGCAGGTCGAGCGGTTGCTGGCGATCAAAGGCCGACGCTCAGTGGACAGCTTTCATCGCGCGCTGGGAAAACTGCTGTGGGATTATTGCGGCATGTCGCGAAGCGCCCAGGGGCTGGAGACGGCGATTCAAAAAATTCGCGCCCTCCGCGAAGAATTCTGGACCAACGTGCGGGTTATGGGAACCGGCGCCAGCCTCAATCAGGACTTGGAGCATGCCGGCCGCGTCGCCGATTTTCTGGAATTCGGCGAACTGTTGGCCCGTGACGCCCTGGCTCGGCGAGAATCGTGCGGCGGCCATTTCCGCGAAGAGTATCAGACCAGGGACAATGACACGCTCCGCGACGACGCCAACTTTTGCCATATCGCCGCTTGGCAGTACACCGGTCCCGATCAGGATCCGGTGCGGCACGTCGAGCCACTCGCCTTCCAGGAAGTCCCCCTCACCCAGAGGAGTTACAAATAATGAGCGAGACGCTCAACCTGACGCTGAAAGTATGGCGCCAGGCCGCCCCCGGCGCCGCCGGAGAATTCAAAACTTACAAGGTCTGCGACATCTCCACCCACATGTCATTCTTGGAGATGCTCGATGTCCTCAACGAAGAGCTGATCTCCCGAGGCGAAGAGCCGATCGCGTTCGACCATGACTGCCGCGAGGGGATCTGCGGGATGTGCAGCCTGATGATCAACGGCCAGGCGCATGGACCGGACCTGGAAACCACCACCTGCCAGTTGCACATGCGCCGCTTCCGCAACGGCGACACGATCGTCATCGAACCGTGGCGCGCCCGGGCCTTTCCCGTGCTCAAAGACCTGGTCGTCGATCGTTCGGCGTTCGACCGCATCATCGAGGCCGGGGGATACGTCTCGGTCAACGCCGGCAACGCCCCCGACGGCAACGCGGTCCTGGTCCCCAAGGTGGATGCCGACCGCGCTCTCGACGCGGCCGTTTGCATCGGCTGCGGCGCCTGCGTAGCGGCGTGCAAGAACGCTTCGGCCATGCTCTTCGTTTCGGCCAAGGTCTCGCAAATGGCGCTGTTGCCGCAAGGCCGTCCCGAACGTGCCGAACGGGTCCAGGCAATGGTCGCCCAGATGGATGCCGAGGGCTTTGGCGGCTGCACCAACACCAACGAATTCGAAGCCGCCTGCCCTGCCGGCATCTCCGTCAACAACATCGCTCGCCTCAATCGCGAGTTCTACCGCGCCACTCTGACCGCCGGAAAGTAACCCTTCGGAGTGCGGGAGATTTCTCCCGCTTTTCGTGCTTAGGGATCTGATACCCTATCCTCAGAATGCCGCCACCGCCCCAAGCCGAAGTTGTCCACCGGAGGTCACTTCCCCAATAACGAAAAGCGGCGATGAAGTCGCCGCACTCCAAGGGGGACATCGCCTGGGGCGCCGGCGTTTCAGCTCCGGGCTATTCCAGTGCGATCTCGCAGCCCAGGATCGAGACGTCGTCCTTGGGCCCCTGGGGCGCGCACCAGGCACGCACGGCTTCAAACAACGCGTCTACCCCGGCGACCAGCGGCTGGGAGGCATGCTGGGCGAGAACGGACAGCAGTCTGGCGTTCGAAAACTGCTCCAGCTTGTCGTTCATCGCTTCGGGAACGCCGTCAGAATAGAAATAGACGCGGTCCCCCGGTTCCAACGGGATCGTCTGTTCGTCGTATTCGATGTCGGCGATCATGCCGATCGCAAATCCGTCGCCAGGCAGAAACTGCGGTGGACCTCCGTGGGGCAGATAGACCATGGGGGGGTGCCCCGCCGACACATACCGCAACTCGCGCGTCTCCAAATCCAGCACGCCATACGCCTTGGTGAAATACAAATCTCCCTGCGTCTCCATCGGGAAGCGGCGATTGAGCTCGGCGGCAACCTTGGCCGGCGGGGTGATTAACATTCCTGAGCTCGCCGGATCGGGCTGAACCAGCAGCGACGAGGCCGAGGCATGCCCGGTGATCAGCCGTCCGATGGCGACGGCCAGCAGCGCCGAAGCCGCGCCGTGACCGCTGACGTCGACAACGAACATCGCAATATGCCGGTCGTCCAGCGCGAAGAAATTGAGGAAATCTCCCGCGAGCTCGTCGCAAGGAGTGTATTTCCAGGCGAAATGGACGCCGGGCAATTCCAGATTCTGCGACGGCAAGAGCGATTGCTGGACGCGGGCGGCCGCCTTGAGATCGTGGCTCATCCGCTGGTTGGCCGTATCCAGCTTCGAATTCAGCGTTTCCAGCGTCCGGTTCCATTCGGTCAGCTTCTCTTTGGCGAGCGTCAATTGTTCATTCAAACGGTGCAATTCGCGGTTCTTTTCGACGGCGTTCTCGAATGTCGAAATCAACAGGTTCAGCACCTGCTGGCGGCCCGATTTGACGCGGTACGTCTGCCCGGCCAGTGTCACCGACAGCTCGGTTCCCGCCCCCGCATCGCCGTTGCCGATGGGAGACTTGAGCAGCGATTCGACCCGCGCCAAGAGGTAGTTGGGGTCGTACGGCTTGGTGACGTAGTTGTCGGCCCCCGCGTCGAGTCCCTTGATGATGTCGACCGCTTCCGAGAGCGTCGAAAGCAGAATCACCGGCACGTCGCACAGGGCCGGATCCTCCTTCACCGCGCGGCAGAATTCGTAACCGGTGACGCGCGGCATCTCGATATCCGAGATGATTACGGCGGGCTTTTCCCGGCGGGCCATTTCGATGGCCGCCGCCCCGTCCCCCGCGACGCGAACAGTGTACCCGGCCTGAATCAGGCGGCTTTCCAGAATCTTGGCCTGAATGCGGCTGTCTTCGGCAATCAGCGCGATGGTTCCGGGCGCGACCGTGGATGGACTCATGTTATTTGCCTGACTCGCGGTGGCGACGGATGCGGTTGACGATGACGCGGGCGATGCGCTCCAGCGGCACGACCCGGTCGGCGAGGTGTTCTTCCACGACCGCCTTGGGCATCCCATAAACGGTGCACCCTTCGGCATGTTGCGCCACGATCAATGCGCCGCGACGTTTCAGCTCGCGGCAGCCGGCGGTGCCGTCGCGACCCATCCCCGTCATGATCACGGCCACGACCTTGCCGTCGAAAACGTCGGCCGCGGAACGAAAGAGGTAGTCGACCGACGGACGGCAGCCGTTCTCAAGGGGATCGTCGGTGATGCGGATGACGCGCTGGTGGCCGCGCAGCGCGACTTTCATTTGCCGGCCGCCGGGGGCGATGAACGCCCAGCCCGGTTCGAGCGACATGCCGTCGCAGGCTTCAACTACCTCGATTTGCGAGGCTTCGTTGAGGCGCTGCGCCAGTGAGTGCGTGTATTGCGCCGGCATGTGCTGGACGATCAGGATCGGAACGGGCAGATCTCCCGGAAGAAACGGCAGGACTTCGCGCAGGGCCACCGGCCCGCCGGTCGACGTGCCGATCAGGACGGCCTCGTAACCGATCGTCGGAGTAAGGGAATTCTCAGACTCGTCGTCGCCGCGCGAAGGGGATTCCGAAGGGGATGCCAATTGTTCAGCATTGACGGGACTCCCTGCACGGCGACGGGCCAGGCGGCCAGCCTGGCTGCCGCGAAACGTCTGGATCTTGTCAGTGAGCGCTTCCTGGAGTGCCCGGCGGTTGGCCTCGGCGTCGGGACTCCCCGGCTTGTGGATGAAATCGAACGCCCCTTCCAAGAGGCAATCGGTCGTGACCTGCGCTCCGTTGGCGGTCAGGCTGCTGAGCATGATGGCTTTGACCCGGCTGCGACGGCGCTTCATTTCACGGAGCACGGCAATGCCGTCGACGCCGGGCATGAGCACGTCGAGCGTCAACAGGTCGGGAGCCAGCGGCTCGATCTGGTCAAGCGCTTCCTGGCCGCTCTTGGCCACCCCCACGACTTCGACGCCGGCCACGTCGCGCAGCACGTTTTTCACCAACTGGCGGTAAAGTGCCGAGTCGTCAACGACCAGGATGCGAAGCGGATCTTCCGACAAGACGAATTCTCAATCGAGCGGTGGATAAAGGTGAAGAGCAGGATATGCAGGAGGCTTTGGAAACACCAGCCTGGTGCCGATGCGCCCTCGGCGCAAGCAAGGGCTGTAACGTCAATCAGAAATCATCGCGCCCGTATTTCTCGAAAAATCCCTTCAATCGCGCCTTATCGAAGGGTTTGACGATGAAGTCGATCGCGCCCAGACGGATGCACTCGCTCAGTTTGCCCTTCTGGTCGACGGCGCTGACCATCACGATTCTGGCCGCAGGATCCTCTTCTCGGATCTGTCGCAGCACCGCGACGCCATCCATCTTGGGCATGACGATGTCGAGCGTCATCAGGTCGGGCCGCAATTCGCGGTAGCGCGCCAGCCCCTCTTCGCCGTTGACGGCTTCGCCGGCGATCTCCCAGCCCGAGTCGAGGGCGATTTCCTTGATCCGCA
>JBJXGA010000420.1:0-3087 GCA_046152955.1 Planctomycetales bacterium
CACTCGTTAGCGTGTAGTGTAGCCGATGGCTCAAACAAGTTTGGGGGGGCGGCTGGTGCCAGGGGATGGGCAACGGGTTGGACGCCGCGAACCGTTGCGGTAGGAGCGACGACCCAGGATCACGTAGCCACAGTCGGCGGGCGTGACCGTTCCAACCGGCGCACCCCCGGACCGGCGGCGCAGTCCGGGGCGCGGCGCGAAGAGCGAGCCGGTCGCTCTTCCAGTGGTCGTGGCTGGGCTGGCGGAAGCCGGCTAGCGGCGGGACGCCACGACTCGGCGGCGGTGAGCGCGGCGCGTGCGTTTGCGATGAGCCGCCGCGTGAGATTCTTGGACTCGCTGGCGAACGCGGGCTTCGGGATGCCGTTCTATCCAGCGATCGGGCAACAGGGATTCAAGCTGCTCGGGCGTCGCGTGCTTGATCTGCTGCAGGGCGTCGACCAGATAGGCCTGCGCGTCGATCGCGTGACGCTTGCACGTCATCATGATGGTGAAGAGGTCGGCTGCCGTTTCGCCGCCCATTTCATTGCCGAAGAACAGCCAGGCCTTCTTTCCCATCACCGGGCCCTTCAACGCCGCTTCCGTGAAGTTGTTGTCCAACCGGATCGCGCCGTGCTCCAGGAATCGCTCAAATGCCTCCCAACGCTTGCGCAGATAATTGATCCCCTCGCGCAGCGGTGACCGCGGCAGCTCCTGCTCGTCGCGCTCGTCCAGCCAGCACCGAATCGACGCCACGATGGGACGCGATTCGAGCTGTCGTAATGCATGACGCGCCTCGTCCGTGAAGTCTCTCGCGCGGTCCTCGATGTCGTACAGTTTTTGAATTTCCGTCAAGATCCACGTGGCCTGCGGATGGTGCCCAGCCGCCACCAACGGCTCGAACTTGCGGCGGGCGTGCGCCCAGCAGCCCACCCCGATCAACTGGTTCGCCGACGCCGCCGTGATCAACTCATAGCAGATGTAGGCATCCGACTGCAAGTAGCCGCGATAATCGCCCAGAATCGCCTGGATGTTCTCCCGCGTCTTGTGCGACGCGAAATAGTAGCAGTCGTACGGATGCGCCGCGTCGCCGTACTGGGCGTACAGGTACGCGGAGCGCGTGCGGTGTAGTTCCGGGCAGATCAGCGGAATGGGCGTTTCGTCGATTCCCAACACGAGCGAGTGCCGTGCCCGCCGACGCATCAAGTCCACCAACGGATGCAGCAGCCCGGCCAGCCCACGCATCCAGCGCCATTGGGTCGAACGGTGCAGCACAAAGCCCGCGCGCGTCAGGACGTCTTCCTCGCGATAATAGGGAATGTGATCGGCGAATCGGCTCACCGCCAAGTACGCCAGCAGCGACGGGCCCGCGTAGCAGCGATCCAGAATCGGCTCCGGGACGGGCGCTTCCTTGAGGACGCTCTGCTCGGTGGCCTCATCGTCCACGACGATCACTTCCTGGTAATGCTCGATCACGCGTAACCGGCGCTGCGGCAGCTCCAACTCCTCGCGAACAAAGCGATAGAATCGCCGCGCCCGGGGATGATGCAAGATCTCCGCAGGGACGTCTTCCTCGCGGAGCGGATGGTACCGCTTCTCTCGCGGGATCGAAGGATCGATGGTGCGCGGGCTCCGTCCTCGCGAGGTCCGCGGCGGCCGGGGTTCCCTCGCTTCCGGCGGCGCTTCCGGTGCGGCCGGTTGCGGCGCGTTGTCGGTTGGCGGGGCCACGAAGCGCTCCCGCCGCGATCCGTGCAACTGGCGATTCAGACTGGCCACCTCCGCCACGAGTTCATCGACCCGAGCCAAGAGTTCATTGATGTGCGCTTCCATCGCTTCGATCTGCTCAGCCTGGCGGAGAATCAGGGCGTGGCAGTCGGACAGATTGCCGGGCAGTTCCAGCGGTTGGCGGGGCATCACGAACTTCCTTGTTCTCTTGAACGGTAGCACCCAAGCGGGCCACCATTGTGCCGTGACTCACTTCGCGGGAAAAGATCAATCTGCCATCGACGCAACGGGACGTTCCCGGTAACGCAGACGTTGGCGGACCGATCCCAGATCGATCCCATCCAAGATCAGCGACAATTGGGCCGGCGTCAGCTCGACGCCAGCCTGCGCGTCGCGCGCCTCCGCCGCCGGCAGTTGAAACGTGCCGCGTTCCAGCCGGCGGTACCAGATCCAATAGCCGCCGCCGTCCCAATGGAGGATCTTGAGCAGGTCCCGGCGGCGATTCACAAACACGAACAGGTGTCCCGAGGCGGGATCTTGGCGGAGCACCGCCTCGGTCAGCACCAAGAGACCCCGAAAGCTCTTGCGCATGTCCGTGACCTGGCGGGCCAGAAACACCTTGGTCTGGGGAGACAGCAAGAACACGTCAGTTCTCCCCAGCGTTCGGGGCGGGAGGATCCACGATCGCCAGAATCTGACGTAGCAACTGCGGGTCAAAGCCCGCGCGCACGCGCACCACCCAGCCGCCGGGATGGACCAGCTCGATCGGCGCCGCGGTCGAGAACGGGAGTCGCACGGGGAGGAACGACGCCGTGACCCCGCGGGCTTCGGCCGCTGCGTCCTGGCGGGCCTGGGCACGCCCCAGCGTCGACCGGCGATCGCGAGTTCGCAGGGTTCGCTTCCACCAATAGAACTGATGAACGGGGACGCCCTCGCGAGCACAGAAGCGGGCGACCGTCTCGCCCCGATCACGCTGCCGCCCAATCACCTTCCGCCAGTATCGTTCCTTCGACGCATCCGCCGCCTTCCCCATCCCATGCTCTCCTCGACGACCAAGTGACAGCACGCCATGCTACCACCAGCCGCAAGACGCGCCGGTTGGAACGGTCACGCATTGGGGCCTCCCTTCGATTCGAGTGCGTTGCCATATTTCGAGGGTTTGCCCCGGTTGGATTTGTTGGCGAAATACTCTCGGATTCGGGCGATGTCGTCGTCGCAGAATATCCGTTGGTGGGTGAGCCGAAGTTCCGGCTCAGGCAAATAGCCTTGTTGGATGGCGTAGGCTATCTGGTATCCACGGACCCCGACGATCCGGGCAGCTTCGTTTAGCAAATAATGGTTGTGCATAAGGTCTCCTCTTATTTATGTATGCTGCTGAATCCATTT
>JBJXGA010000286.1:0-10311 GCA_046152955.1 Planctomycetales bacterium
ACCTGATAATGCTCCACCGCCATTACCGGCTGCCATCCTAACCGGGCTGGGTTCTGTACGGTATGCAACTGGGCTTGCCCAGCGCAGTTGAAGGCAACGTACAGCCAATAATCGGCCTTCAACCGAACGGCAGTCTGGTATTCGTTTTCGCTGAGGGCGACAACGCCGACACCGGCTCGTCCCTTCACTTCGATGAACCGGACTTCGACGAACGTCTGGGGATCTTCGGGATGCCTCCGGCGGCTGATCAGATCGAAACCGCGATTCTCGGATTCAACGCTTTCAACCACCCAGCCGCGGGCCTCCTCGTGTCGAATCGCCTCGCGCACTGCGATCCGCTCGATCTCGTCGTCGCGGACCATTGGAGCCAGTTGCGGGCTGGCGCGTTCGGGATGCGGCACGACCCACGCGCGACCCAGGTGCGTGATTTCCGATACGGTCGAATGACGTTCCAGTTCGAGCTCGCGGAGCCGCGATTCGAGCCGGTTGTTCAATTGGTCCAGGTGCTGTTCGGCCTGGGCGATCAAGCCATCCAATCCCGGAACGGTTTGACCCTCGATTTGTCGATTGAGGTACTCGCCGAGTTGCTCATTTTGCCGATGGATCAGGGCGTTCAGGCTGATCTCGACATGGCGGGCGACGCGTGCAATCTCCCGCTCGCGTTCGGCCGCCGCGGAGGCAATCCAGGGCTGGAGTGCCCGCTCGTAGAGGAATTGTTCGACCTTCGGACGGTCGGTCACTTCGACTTCCGGCGGGGAGGTGCCCACCGGGGCCGGGCTGATGTCGTGTAGGATCGTCGGCTCGTGAATGCTCATGGCAGTGTTGGAAGCCGTTTCGATGACAAACAGCCTCCGGTGGAGAGTGTTGCTGCGGCCGTCTTTGATCGAGGCGGCAAAAACGTCCAGGAGTCCTGGCTCACTGCGGTGCAGATCGAAGAAAATCGCTCCACGCCGCAGGTGCTCATCGACGCGCACGAGCAGGTCGCACCGTACCGCCTCGAACAGGGGATGGCCAGGGGTCAACCATTCGAGAGTGGGGTCGATCTTGAGGAGCGATTTGTCAAACGCCACGCGCCCATAGTCGCGACCCAGCCGGCCGAACCGAGACTCTTGCGCATCGCCGATTTGCAGAAGATGCCGCGGAATCTTCCCAATTCGGTACGCCGCACAAGACGACGGGGGCATCGGTTTGGGCTCGGCCGACTTGAGCTGCAACCCGGATTCCGGGGCGGCGGCGACGAAGAACTGTTCGATGACTTCCGGGACGAGCCGCCTTTCCTTCGCCTCGGCGGTCTTTCCCAGGATCGCAGAGAGGTTCAGTTCTTTTTTCGCCAAGCCTTCCAGGGCCGATTCGGTGATGGCCCGAAAGTGTTCCGGGCTGACATCACGGACGATGCGGTCCTGGATCTGATGTTCATTCATTTGTCGGGCATACATGGCCCGCAGCATTTTTTCGAGCTGATTTGAGGGGAAAACGTCCCCCACGACGTCAAAGACCTGGTCGGTCCCCAGTTCACGCCGGATCTCTTTGAGCCGTTCGATCAGCGTTTGCAACACCCGTCCCTCGCGCGTGTTCTGGGCGACGAAATTGAAGACGAGGCAGTCTTTTTCCTGGCCATACCGATGGATTCTTCCCACCCGTTGTTCGAGCCTGACCGGATTCCAGGGGATGTCGAAATTGATCATCAGCCAGCAGAACTGGAGGTTGATCCCTTCGCCGGCCGCTTCCGTGGCGACGAGGATTTGAGCGCTCTCGCGGAATTCGCGTTCGGCATAGATGCGGGTGCCGGGGGAGTCACGGTCGCCGATCTTCATGCCGCCGTGAATCTGCGTGACCGAAAGGCCCCATTCCCGCAGCTTTCCGAGCGGCCGCTCGTCGCGACCGTCACCGGCCAGGTAGTCCAGCGTGTCTTTGTGCTCGGTGAAGAGCAGCAGCTTCATCTTCGGGTTGTCGAAGATCCCTTCCTGTTGCAACAGGGACCGCAGGCGAGTGAGTTTTGACTGCTCTTCACGCTGTTCGAGCACTCTGGCCTGGTCGACCAGCGTGGTCAGTCTGCCGATCTCTTCGCGGAGCATGACCGGGTCGACTGACAACACCTCATCCTCCAATTGCTGGATGATTTGCTGGCGTTCTTCGTCGGTCAGGTCGTCGAAGTGATCGGGCAGCTTCCGTTCAATCTGTTCCTGGCGATATCCCTCGGGATCGTCCAAAATCTTCTGGCGGCGGGCGCGCATCCGTTCCAGACTGCGTCGGACGGCGTAGACCGACGAGGCCATGCGACGTTGGAGCATGGCCATCGTGAAACCGACGGCTCGGGCTCGGGCCGAGTCTTGTCCGAAGGCAGCGATCGACTGATCTTCGACGAAGCGCGTCAACTCGTCATAGAATTCGAGCTCGTCTCCATCGAGATCGAAGGCAGCGGTATTGACTTCGCGCTTCGTGAAAAGCTTGCGGACCTCGCCAGTGTTGGCATCCGGAAAAGTGACGAGCGCTTCCTTCGTGCGGCGGAGGTAGAACGGCGCGTCACGGTCGCGCATCGCCTGTTGCAGGCTCTGGATGCTGCCGTACACATCCGAATCCAGAAGCGCCAAAAACCGCCGGAAATGATCGGGGTCCCCCTTGTGCGGAGTGGCCGTCATCAGCAGGAAGTGGTCAGTCATATGCGACAGCGCTTCACCCAGGCGGTACGCGTAGGTCTTGCGGTCGTCCCCCGGTGCGCTCATCTTGTGGGCTTCGTCGACAATCACCAGATCCCACCGGGATCGGAGCAGGCTTTCGCGGGCGTCCTCGACGATCGAGACCCAAGAGACCGACGTGATGAGCTGGTTCCGTTCCTGCCACGGGTTCTGCCCGTAGTTGGCGCGCAACACATCGCCACGGATCACGTCAAACTTCTCGCGGAACTTGTCGGAGAGCTCGCGCTGCCATTGGAACGTGAGGTTGGCCGGCGTGACGATCAACACGCGCCGGACGAGTCCTCGCGCCTTGAGTTCCTTCAGCAGGAGGCCCGCCATGATTGTCTTCCCGGCGCCGGGATCATCGGCCAGCAGAAAGCGAATTCGTGGCAACTTCAGGAAGTAGCCATAAACCGCTTCCAATTGATGCGGGAGTGGATCAACCCGGGCGATGGAGAGGGAGAAGAATGGGTCGTACTCGAAGGCCAAGCCGAGCCGATGGGCTTCAATGCCAAGGCGAAAGAGCCGGGCGTCACCGTCGAACGGCTCGCATTCGGCGGATACGGTCAATTGGTGGATTTGGGCCGGGCTGAGGACCGGGTCGTAGGTCAATCCGGTTGATTTGCCGCGGCCAATGATCTTGAGCGATTCGCCAAACGGATGCAGCGACAGCACTTCGACCGCTTCAGGCAATGTTGGCCCGCGGACAATGCTACCTGGTTTGATGGACTGGCTCGGCACGGTAGATTCGTGAGCGACGCATCATTGGCAACGATTTCTTGGCGTGAAATGCGAGAACGCAGCCAAGGTCCAGAGCTTATCATGGTCCGCCGCCGCACGGAAGTTACTGCCATTGATCACTGCTGCCACTCGCTCTCTGGGAAACAAAACTGGGGTTATGCATTGTTCGCGGTAAGGATCCACCGTGGAGGGTTGAGCTGGACGATAAATCCGGGAAATGGCGCTTTTCGCCAAACCTAGTCCATCTTTGGCGCCCGCCGTTCCGGAACGGTCGATCGTTCAATAGGTTGCGACTCACGCTCCAAATATGGACAATTGTCCATAATTGTGTCTATCTTTGAGTCCATCTTTGGAGGTGTTGTCCATCTTTGACGCGGACTGC
Organism: Planctomycetales bacterium; assembly: GCA_046152955.1. GTDB lineage: Bacteria > Planctomycetota > Planctomycetia > Planctomycetales > Planctomycetaceae > SIAF01. The sequence goes on from JBJXGA010000286.1 coordinate 3,799, forward strand.
GGACGCACACTCGCCTAGGATTTGCGGGACGCAGCACGGTGATCTCTCCCACGACCAGGAAATTTGCTCCCCATGCCGTATGACACAATGCACACCACGAATGTTCCGGAGGTTATGAAAAAGTACCTGCAAATCGATTTTCGGCTTTTGGGGGCCATTGATTGATCTTGCCGTGAATGGCGGCTTGGGTTATCTTCCCGCCCCTCTCAACGCGGCGCTCTCTCCAAATCCACATTCCAAGCGAAACAGCATGGGGCTGACGCCCCTGGATCGCGTCACTCAACGCGGTTTTTCCAATCATTGTCCCTTCACCATCAGACCGGGGGGCTGACGCCCACCCGTTCGCCAGTGCTTTTTTGGATTCCTGTTCGAGGAACTGTATTGCCATGCGCACAGTCCATCTCCACCTGCTTACGGGCATTTGCCGTTGGTTTCCGCGGTTCGGACTGGTTCTGCTGGTGGCCTGGCCGGGGCTGGGCTGCAATTCGATGAACGGCAGCCTCAACAACCGCATGGGGATGAGCTACTACCAACAGGGGAATTACACGATGGCCCGCGACGAATTTCAGCGGGCCGCGGCCAATGATCCCGACAACGCCGACTATGTCCACAACATGGCCACCGCCATGCGTCGGCAAGGGGACATCGAAGGGGCCGAACAGACCTATCGGCAGGCGCTGGAGATCAATCCCGGACATCAACCCTCCTATCACGGGCTGACCAGCCTGTTGAAGGACCAGAACCGCAGCGCCGAGGCCGGCGAATTGCTGCAAGGCTGGCTGGAACAGCAGCCTTATTCCGCCGAGCCGTACATCGAACTGGCGACATTCAAACGGGAGTCGGGCGATCTGGCCGGCAGCGAACAGCTTTTGCAATCGGCGCTCCGGATCAAGCCCAATGACCATATCGCCACTGCCCTCCTGGGACAGCTCTATCAGGACACGAACCAACCCGATCGCGCCGTCGCGATGTATCAGCGGTCATTGTACAGCAACTACTTCCAGCCAGAAGTGCAGTCGCGGATGGTGCAGTTGCAACGGGAGCCTCCCTCGGGGCCGTATGCCTCTCCCGTCTACGGACCAACGGCCCCCCCCCTGAGCTATGCCCCCCCGCAGGCGGGGCAGCCGCTGGCGTATGGGTCGGCGAATGCCCCCCTGGGATACGGCCCGGTGATCTCGCAACAGCCGCTCTCGGGACCGATCGTGTCGCAGCCGGGAGCGCTGGCGCCCATCGCCGCCGATGCCGATCCGGCACATGCCACCGAGCGTTTCTCCTCCGACTTGCCGCTCGTGGCGCCGCATTGAGGGATCGTCGGTCGATTCACACTCCCCCGTTCATTCACCGTGCAGCCAGGGAATGACCGAAATGAGTTCTTCCTCGCGGTCCGGGAGGAGAACTTCCACGACGGTCGGTCCGGAGCGCGCCAGTCCCTCGGCGATCAGCCCTGGCAACGCTTCCAGGCGATCGGTCGAAACTCCCGTCGCGCCAAAACTCCGCGCCAGCGCCGCGAAATCCGGAGAGCGCATCGTGACGTCGACGCTCCGCCCCTCAAATGCCTGCACCTGCGAGCCTTTGATCGCCGTCAGGCAGTTGTCCCGGACCACGACCGCCACGACTCCCACCTGGTACTCCACCGCGGTTCCCAATTCGAAACAACCCATGACAAACCCTCCGTCGCCGCTGAGCGAGACCACCGGCCGTTCCGGTTGCGCCAGTTTCGCGCCGATCGCCGCCGGAAAGGCAAATCCCAGCGACACGCTGTGGCAGGGGTAGATCAACGAGCGGGGACCATACAGGGGAAACCGATCAAAGCAGTTGTATCCGGTTGCCGTCACATCGACCGCGATCAGCCCTTCGCGCGGCAGCGCCTGGCGGATGTGACTCAACACCGGGATCGGAGGGTGGGCGATCCAGCGCGCATGCGCCGCGCGGGCCACCTCGGGCCAGCCCGGATCGATCATCGGTCCCTTCCAGTCCAGTTGCAGAAGCAATTCCTCCAGCGCCGGCGCCAACCCGCCGCCAACTCCCGCGACAATGGGAAACTCTCTCCCCAGCTCGCGCCGGTCGCGATCGATCTGGATGAGCGTCGCTGGAACGGGGAGCGTCCAGTTCAGCGTGTCGATCTGGGTGAACCGCGTTCCAATTGCGATCAGTCCGTCCGCCTGGCCTAGCAATTCGCCGACAAGTTTCGAGCGGGTGAACCCGGCGACCAGCGGATGTTCGTCCGACACGACCCCCTTGCCCAGTCGGCCATACACGACCGGCGCGGAGAGCCGCTCGGCCAACCGTCGCACCTGGTCGCAGGCTCCCGTCGCGACGCAATCCACTCCGACCATGATCACCGGACGCCGCAATCCGCGCACGCGGGGCGCGGCCTCCACGATCTCTTCCCGTACAATCGACTCTTCCGTCACGTGCGGGACGCGGGGCCATGGCGCCAGGTCGTCAGTGGCCAGTTCGGCCGCCACGTCGGGGGGAAGCTCGATGACCGCCGGGCCCGGCCGACCGGCGAACATTGCCTGAAACGCGCTGGCCACGACGCCGGGTATTTCCCGCGCGGAGTCGGGGCGCCCGAAATAGCGAACGATGGGGCGAAAGAACGCTTCCTGGTCGAGACCGTGAAACAGCTTTGACCGGTCGCGGTGGGCGATCGGCCGCTCGTAACCCCCCACGACCAGCAGCACTGGCACGCAGTCGCCGCAGGCATCGACAATCCCCGTCGCCGCGTTGCTGGCGCCGGGGCCAGGGACGGTGAATGCGGCGGCCACCTCTCCGGTCGCACGCGAAAATCCGCTGGCCAGCATCGTGGCCCCCTGCTCGTGACGGATCAGATAGTGGGCCAATCCCTGGCCGCTGCGATGGAAGGCGTCGTACAGGGCGATGTTTTGCGTGCCGGGCATCCCAAACACTGCCCGCACTCCCTGCGAGCGCAGGCATTCCAGCAGCAAATCGGCGCCAGTTCTCAGCATGACTTTGTCTTTCCCGGTTTCGATTTCAAACGCACAGTTCCCGTTCGCCCGTTCGCTCATCTAACTCCGCATGATCCAACTCGTGAAGTAGGGAAGCACGTCGTGCTTGAGCGCCAGGATCGTAAAGTAACCGAAAAACCCGCAGGCCCACACCATGGCCACGAACCGGATGGGACTCATCGACAGACTGCGGGAGAGGATTTTGTTGTTCAGATACAGGAGGATCACCGAGTAAATGAACATCACCCCGCCGTTCATGGCCGCCGAGGTTTTGAGCAGGAACAGCGGCTCTTTGAAGTTGGGATTGAAATGGCCGATCAGCAGAATGGCGGTTCCGATCAGGATCTCCCCCCACAGAATGCAAAAATAGAGCCGCGACTGCGACCACCGCGGATTGTCGCGCAGGAAGTTGACCTTGATGATGTCGGTGGCGATGCGGACCGTGGCGTCCAGCACCCCCAACTCGGTCGTCAGGAGCAGCGCCATCCCCATCACGAAAAACCCGATCTTGAACAGGCGGCCCGTGACGGGGGAGCTGAACGATTCGCGGATCAGCTCCGCTTCGCCGTACACGAAGTCCATCCCTTCACCGAACCGCTCCATCCCCGGCTTGAGCTCTCCCGCGGCGGTGTAAAACAGCGAATAGGAGAGGAGCGCCAGAAGCACCAGGCACGCCACGCAGGTCAGGTAAAAGCTGACGAAGTGTTCGATGTTGGCGGCCTGCCACCATTGCCTCCAGCGGCGCATGTTGTCGGGCGTATGGGGAAAGTGAAAACCGACGTCGGCGACCGCTTCTTCATTGCCGGTGATGGGGCTGGTGATCCGCCCGATGTATTGCCCCATGGCGTAACCCTTGTCTTTGATGAAATTGCTCTGGCCGAGGTTCATCGTCCCACCCGCTCCGGCGAACGCCAGCGCTCCCAGCAGCGCCATCAGCGACAACCCGCTCGATTCGGAGGGCATTTGGCCAACGCTTAGAATCCCCCGGAACATGGCGCCGATGGCGTAAGGTTCGATGAACAGGAATCCCAGCACGACGGCGATCACGAATATCAGCATCACCAGCCAGAACTGCAGCCGCTCCACCGTGTTGTAAACCACGGGACTGGAGGTCAGTACGACTCCCACGATCAACAGGCTGGCGATGGCCAACCAGGGAACATAGCGGGCGCCATATCGAATGCCGCGCGAATTTCCGGTTTTGGCGACAAGTGCGGCAACCCCCTCGTGCCAGGCCGGAGCGTCGCTCAGTTCGACCAGCAGTTCCTGCGCACGCTCATCCGGTGCGCCAGTCCAGCGCAGTTCCTGGCCGCGTTCTGTTGCGACGATTTGTCCTTTTTCCGCCAGTTCCCCCGGGATCTGGACGGCCACGCTTCCCCCCAGTGGGACGGCGGTCACGACCGGCTCCTCGACTGGTCCCAGGAGCGTCCAGCTCAAGAGCAGACTCGCTCCGGTGGCCCAGCCCGGCCAGATCCAGGGGAGGAAGTTGGCCAAGAGCATCACTGGCGCCCACCAGCGACTGAGTCGGCAAAACCCGGTGATGGCGCTCTCCCCCGTGGCGAGCGTCCAGCGCTCGATCTCCATATTCATGAAGAACTGGGTCAACACCCCCAGCATGCAAGCCCAGAAGAAGACAAAACCGCTCTTGTAGGTGATGTACGGCCAGAAGACGAACTCTCCGGAGCCGAGCGACAGCCCCGCCAAAATCACGCTCGGTCCGACCAGAGCCGTCCAGCGCGGTGCTTCCGGGAGATCGCGGTAGCGAAGCGGTGGAAGCGTTTGGTGCGGAATGACGTCGTCGGGAACGAATTCGGGAACATTCGGGTCAGGCATGTGGCGGGGCAGGGAGAAGTCCGGAGGTGGGGGGCGAGTGGTTCGGTTTTTGCGGCAGGGATGGCGATGGCATGACGGCGCCCTTCATGGCGGCCCCATTATGGACCACATCGCGCGCCGCTGACAACGGGGGGACCGGCCAGGTTCAGGATTCGCTGCCAAATCGACAGGATTGCCACAACAGATGCCGGGCTTGTGGTTTGTGTCGATTCGCTCGGGTTGCTCTCGAAAAAAATCAAGAAAAATGGTAAAATTCGACGAACCTGTGCCAAGGTTTCTACGTCTCAAGCGTAGTAGATGAACCGGACGGTGCGAGACTGTCCCTCTGTCCCATCCGGTTGTCTGACAGTTGAGGCTCCCGTCGGGAGCCGGACGCCACGGTTGGCGTCCCGATTTGATCCGTTTTTTGTGACTGCGGTGATCGCAGGAGGTGCTTCGATGTTACTGAACAGCCAAAACCGTGAATCGGTGTTCCAGGCTTCTTTCGCGAATGGTCGCGAAGTGGTGCTGGCGGCTGCCCAGGCGCATCGACTGGTCGCCTCCTCGAAACATTCCTATCCAGGGATGCAACGAACACGGCGTCCTCTTGGTCTGACGATGCGCTTGGACCTGGCAGGCAACAGCTTGCCCGGTCCGATAACGCCGTCCACCAGAGGCGACAGGCTCGCGCCTGTCGGTTGTGATCCGGAGCCGGCGCTCCGCTCACGACTCTGGGCCAGTCTTGTATTGAGCAAGATTGCCCGCGGCTAATTGCCGCCCCCCGTGAATTGTTCGTTGTGTTGAGAAAGTGATGCCGCTGCACGGTTCGACCCCCGGTCGCTCCTTTCAGACCATCCATTCCCCCGGTTCCACCGGCTGATTCGTCTCGTTGGCGAGCGATCGACTGGTGGGTCTTCCCGGCGAATGCAGCTTGACGGCTGACCTTCTCGGTTTCCAGTCACCGCGATGACCTATGCGTCGTCGCACATCGGCCGAACCGATCGTCCTGCTGGTCTCCAGTCGGCGGTCCTCGGCGGAAGGATCAGTCATGAACGACATCGAGTTGATCGACCTGGTGGACCGGGCCCGAAACGGCGATCGCGAAGCGTTCGATCAGATCGTCATCCGCACCGAGGGGATGGTTTTTGCCGTCGTCCTCCGTCGGCTCCGCAATCGGTCCGAAGCGCTGGAGGTCTCTCAGGACGTCTTCATCCAGGTGCTCCGAAAGCTCCCGCAGCTCCGCGAGAGCGAGCGGTTCGAAGCCTGGCTGCGGAAGATCGCCGTGCGGTTGGCGATCAATCGCGCCGTCCGTCGGCCGCGCGAGACCAACGGAGAAGCTCCCGCGCTGGCGGTGGCTCGCGACGCGGGAAGCAATCCACTGGAGCGGATCGTCTCGACCGAGAACGCCGAAAGCGTCCGGCAGTGCCTGGCGCGACTGCGGGATCTTGATCGGCAGACCCTCGTGGCATTTTACTTCGAGGGACGATCGCTGCAGGAGATGAGCGCCGAGTTTGACAGCCCGGTCGGCACGATCAAGCGGCGGCTGCACACCGCCCGCAACCGTCTGCGCGACAAGCTGGTCGATCTGCAGCTCGTCGGCTAACGCCGGGCCGCGCCTCCCCCCGGCTCCCCTCCCAGGGAGCCGGGGGATTTTTGAGCTCTGGCGTGCGGGAAGTTTTGCCCGCTTTTCGTTCTTCCGAAACCGACGTCGCCCGACATGATAACCCTGCAT
>JBJXGA010000291.1:0-6074 GCA_046152955.1 Planctomycetales bacterium
AGATCGTCGCCGGAATGCAACAGGTGATGGGACCGTTGCCTGGCGAGGAAAAGCGGACTGAATTGGCCGTCGAGATCGAGGAGGAAGTCGACTTGGGATCTTACGTTCGCCGCAAGCTGACCTACGCCTCGGAACCGGGGGGACGAGTCCCGGCCTACCTGCTCATTCCCCAACGCGTCCTCGCGGGGGGGCAAACAGCAGCTGCCGTTCTTTGCCTGCATCCCACGAACCTCGAAGTCGGACCGGGAGCGATCGTCGGCGCGGGGGGAAAGCCGCAGCAACCCTATGGCAGTGAGCTGGCCGAGCGGGGCTTTGTCGTGCTGGCCCCGTGGTATCCGCGAATGAGCGGCTACGAGCCCGATCTGGAAAAACTCGGATACCAGAGTACGACAATGAAGGCCATTTGGGACAACGTGCGGGGGATCGACCTGCTGGAATCGCTGCCGTATGTCCGACGCGGGGGAGTGGGAGTGATCGGCCACTCGCTGGGTGGCCACAATTCGGTTTATACGGCAGTGTTTGAGCCACGCATCAAAGCAGTCGTTTCGAGTTGCGGGCTGGATTCGTATCTGGACTATAAAGGGGGAGACATTCGGGGATGGGGGAGCAAATATTACATGCCGCGATTGATGGATTATCGCGAGCGGCTGGGGGACATCCCGTTTGATTTTCATGAAATGGCCGGAGCGCTGGCGCCGCGGCACTGTCTGATTTGCGCCCCGCTCGGGGACGACAATTTTCAGTGGCAGAGCGTCGATCGGGTGGCGCGCGCCGCGGCGCAGGTGTATCGTTTGCACGGTCACCCGGAGCGGCTGCGCGTGGAACATCCCGATTGCGATCACGATTTTCCGGTTGCCATGCGCGAGGCGGCTTACCGACTGTTTGAAGCGGCGCTGCCGGCCCGTTGACCGGCCGCGTGTGGCCCCATTCCAGGAGCGCCTGATGAGTACAATCCACGACCTTCCCGCGATCGACGTGCATGGGCATTACGGCCGATATCAGAGTCGGAAACCGTATCTGCTGGGGGACGGATTCTATTCCGGAGACGCGGCGGAGGTCGTGCGGCGGGCGCGTCAGGTGAATGTGGCGCTGACGATCGTCTCGCCCCTGGCAGCGCTCCTCCCACGGTTCGGGGCCGACGCCGTCGCCGGGAATATCGAAGCCGCACGAGTGGTCGCCCAGACGCCGGGGCTCAAACAGTACGTGGTGATCGATCCTCGTCGTGAAGAGACCTATCGCCAGGCCGAGCAGATGCTCGGGGAACCGCAATGCGTCGGGATCAAGATCCACCCCGAGGAGCACGGCTATCCGATCGGGGAGTTCGCCCGGCCGATCTTCGAATTTGCCGCGCTCCATCAGGCGATCGTGTTGACGCACAGCAGCGAACAAAACAGCCTGGCGGCGGATTTCGTTCCGTGGGTGAACGAGTTTCCCCAAGTGCGGTTGATCCTGGCGCACATCGGGTGCGGCTGGGACGGCGATCTGGGGCATCAGGTGCGGGCGATTCAGCAAAGCCGCCACGGGAATGTCTTCGCCGACACCTCCAGCGCCCGCTCGATCACCCCCGGACTGATCGAATGGGCGGTGCGGGAAGTGGGGGCCGAGCGGGTGCTGTTCGGAACCGACACGCCGTTGTATCACACCGCGATGCAGCGGACTCGGATCAACGAGGCGGAACTTTCTGAGGCGGTGAAGCGACAAATCCTGCGCGACAACGCGCTGCGGCTGTTTGGCCCGCTATTGAGCGAATTCGCAGCGGAATGAGAGGCTTGGGCCGCAGAACCGCTAAAATCCTCAGAATCGCTAAAATTGACCCCACTTGCCGGTCGAACTGGAATTCAGGCCGTTTTGATGTCCGCGTGAAGTGGCGCTGAGACTCTGTCGCAGCCTAACGATACCGACTAGGTGGACTTTCTCGACCATTCGGTTTGAGAGGGTTCTTCCGGTTATGACGTGAAGGCGCAGTCGAACAAGGTCTACTGGATATGCCGGTCGATCTACTTGTCCCAGGCGAACCGGATTTTCCGGATGATGCGGCTGTTCACCGAAACGACCGTCCAGGGCGTGGGACCAATGAAGCTGACGGTGATATTCATGGTTGTCCTGTTGCCGGCTTTGTCTGGGATGGCCCTGGGCCAATCCGTCGAGGTTGAGAACAAAGGCCTGATCGATTCCACCTCGCTTCCAAATGCACCCCACGGAATCGGCGAGATAGGCTCCCCCCCGTTTGGCCTGGGGGACGATGCTCCGGAATGGTTGCGCCTGAACAAAATGGGCCCGGCGAGATTTGTCGCCGAGTCCCCTGGACTCACAGTGTACGCCGGCTTTTTGGCAGTTCAGCGGGCCGCCCTGGACGGCAATCCGCTGGTTCAGAACGCGGCAGATCAGTTCACGCTGTTTGACAGCGGTTCCTATGAGCTCAACTGGGCAACGGGCTTGGACCTGGGTATCGGCCACCGTTTTCCTTCGGAATCGTTCGTCGACGGATGGGATGCCCGCTTCATGGGAGCTCAGGGGGCAACGGCCGAGGAGAGCTTCACGACGCCTGGCCCCTGGGTGATTCCCGGCGATTCGACCATCTGGCCGCAAGCGGACATCACGGGAAAGTATGACTCGCGCGTGGTGAGCGCCGAGTGGAATCTGGAGCATGATGCGGATAACGGTTGCTTCACCTGCCTGGCCGGTATCCGTTGGTTGCAGCTTGACGATCATCTGTCAACCAAGGCATCGTTCTCGAATGCCGACGCACTGACCTTGGCCACCGATACAACCAACAATCTATATGGTGGACAGGTGGGGCTCAGGATCGCCATCAGTAAGGTGGGCACACCCTTGGAGATCGTAACCCGCCTGAAGGCGGGGCTCTATGCCAACTCGAGTTCCGTGTCATCGATCATCACCCAGTATTCGCAGCCTGGGGGATGGGTAGGCGGTCAAGACGCCACACGCCTCGCCTTCGTCGGCGACTTGGAATTTAATGTGAATTATCATCTGTCCGATCGTTGGTCGACCTATCTGGCATGGCAGATGCTGTGGATCGAGGGAGTTGCCGTGGCGGGCAATCAACCTCAACCGGGCCGGCTTCTGGCGGGCGACCCCGCGTTCGACCAATCCAACGGCGCTTGGTTTTCCGGAATTATCGCTGGAGTGCAATTCCGTTGGTAGGGTCGCTAGTAATCATCATTTCGCTCTTTCTCGTCCTTGGCGGACCCTTTGACCTTGCCAGGCTTAGCTGGTTTGTTTGATTTTTGGTCTTTGCTTTGCGGCGGGGCTTGGTCGTCGTCTTTCGCCGATTTCGATTCTGCCACCGGCTCAGTCTCGGCCTTCTGGCGACATTGTTCGCACAAGTCCTCGACGACCCACTTGAACGAGGGAACTTTCTTGGTGATTGTCTTGCGCATCAGTTTTCGTTTCGTGTAAATCGTCGGGGGATTCTTGGGTTCCCAGTCGAACCACACCCTCCGCTTAGGTTGCGAACAGAGCTTCTCGGGATCACAGTTTTCATCGCAGACCATCTCGCAGTTTTTCGCGCCCCGCTCGCTGCGTCCTCCGACACAGATCTCCTCATCTTTATACCCCAGACAGGTGACGGTAATCTTTTTCTCTTCACGCACCAGGCGGCAGACCTTCTCGCAAGGTTCACAACCGCACCGCACGCAGCAAAGATGGCCAGCGTACAGCCATTGAGAGGTCGAAACACCGGTAAATAGGGCCACGACTCCGATAGTCAGCAGGCAGACAAACGTACGCATGATTGCACCTTGAGTCAGACTGTGTGTTGTGAACGCCGTAAGGCTACCAGTTGAAGTCGAGGCGAATGCCCAGGAGATTCGACGTCGTCTGTCCATACAGCGACTGGGCTGTGGTCACGGGATGGATCCAATCGAACATCAGGCGGACGCGGTCGCTCCAGTACCAGTTGCAACCCAGCGTAAAATCTTGGATCGCACCCTTATTCACGGCATTGACGTTCAAGAACGAGAAGCGGGTCTTGAGTTCCCACGCACCCCAGCCCCATCCTGATCTGGTTCCAAACACGTTGGTGTGCGGGCTATTCCGAAAGAATTGCGCCCCGTGTTGACCGAACCGTTCATAATTGCGGTTCTCTCCCGTCAGGAAATAGCTCAGATGCGCATAGGCCCCGTAGAACACCGGTTGCTCCCCCGAATTCTGCCGGACCTGTGCGATATAGCCCTCTGACTGGAGCGTGACAGATCCCCAGACGATGGCTCCTTCGACGTTTCCCACCGTGTACGATTTCGCGGCGAGGTTCCCCGTGTCGACCAGAAACGGACCCTGGCGCACTTCCGGCCGGGCTCGAAAACGCACTAAATCGTCCTGGTCGTAAGTGTACAGGGCGCCGACACCGGTATGGACCGCGTAGCGGCCGTTCGTCGGTTCGTCGTAATACGGGCACCATGTCGCCCGCCCGCTGACTCGAATTCCCATGTTGCTGTCGATCTGCTTCTGGAGCCCTTCACTGATGCTGTCGAAAAATGCCCCGTACGAAATCGTGGCGTTTTGGTCGTCAGTGCAATTGTAGACTGCCAGGCCGACTTCGCGGTCCGCGGTGAAAATCCCCTGAGTGGGAATCGATCGCTCCAGGAATACGTTCTGGGTGTCGTTCGTCACCTGCTCGAGTCCGAAGGGGACGAAGAAATTGCCGGCACGAATGCGCCCCAGGAGCGGGACTTCGTTGATTGTGAAGTAGGCGTCTTTGACCTGCGGCGCCGTGATGCTCGCGGTGGGGGTCACGCCGATCTGTTCCGGCTCCAGCGTCATCTGCAAGCGGAAATCGTACACGCCGTAGCCCGTTCCTTCGGCCAACAGACGCACGCGACGGAATTCAAAGTAGTTGATGGCATCAGGAATCGAGGGAGAGTTGGACGGCCACATGATGTAATCCATCTGAATGTGACCGCCCAACCGGACGTTCCATTTGTCGTTCGACAAGTCAACCCATTCCTCTTCCTTTTTCGCGTCCTTTTTCGGATCACCTTTTTTCGCGTCCGCCTCAAGCTTCTCGATTCGCTTGAGGAGCCGCCGAAAGTCTTCCGACTGCCCCTCTGCCTGCTGCGAGTCCTTATTGGGTTCGAACGCCTCAGCGTCCTTCTCAAAGTCGGTCTCGTCGTCGGCAAAGAGTCCCGGTGGCTCCCCCACGCCAAGTAAAGGCGGAAACTCCTGTGCGGACGCGCGCTGAGCAATCGGCATCAGGCCGACCGCGAACAGTCCCATTACAAACCACAGCGCCAATCGGGGCACTGTGGCTGCCTGACGGAAGCAAATTGTCTTGCCAACGGGCATCGGGTCAGTCCCTCACGACTGGGCGACCAGCAACTTTTTGTGGGCGCCGAACAGATTTGAAGGGCCTGCGGTTTTCCGCTCAGCGCTGGATTCGGAGTCTTACAATAGGATGTATCGGTAATTTGTTCCGTTTCGCTTGAGTCTAATGATTTTCGCGATTCTGACGATTGAAATGAGCCGCTCCGGCAAGTTTTCGGGAATATTGAACAATTCGGCTGGCGTCGATCCGATCACGGCTTGTCGTCCGGTGCGGCCTTCGCTCCATTGCCGCCTGGCAGCAACTGTCATGCCAGAATTCATAGGAGCATTCAACATCCCACGAGTTGGTTCACAGATTCGCATACGCTCTTGCCGAAGCCGCACGCCCAGAAATCAAGCCCAACGTACGCGGATGGTTCCGAAATACGCAACTCATGTCTCGCATACATCCCATCTTTCCTGGTCTGCCTTCAGGACGATCAAGGTCGGGCGCTACTTTGACCCATTTGGCCTGGAGCGGATCACCTCGAACCGATTCACGACGTTTATGGAACGGGCACTGGGAGACCAGGCATTCGACCCGGCACGCCGGAACGGAATCAGTTTTTTCAATAACAACGAAGATGGAACAATCACTTGGTCGGCGGGGGTGTTCCGATCAATCACCGACTTCTATGGCGACAACGTGGCGACCCAGGGAGCCTGGGCCGGAACCGGGAGATTGACGTGGCTCCCCTGGTACGATGACGAGTCGGGGGGACGCTACTACATGCATTTGGGGGCCGACTACA
>JBJXGA010000300.1:0-5484 GCA_046152955.1 Planctomycetales bacterium
TCATTAAACACCTGGAATACGCGGGGGATTTCAAGTTCTTTGGAAGATTCTCGCGAATTCTCACAAATGGGTCGCTTGAATGGGGAATAGGACACGTGGACAGGCAGCCCAGGAGCGTTTCTCGACAGGTACTCTGGCAGTGTGTGGCACTGCTCTTCGTGCTGTTGCTTGTGCCGCTGCGCTTCGCACCGATCGATTGCCAGCGCGTCTTCGCGGCGGACGACCCGCCCGGCAAGAAGGTTCCACTGGCGGCAGTCAACGGCCGCGTCGCGGAAGCCGCGCCGTTGGACGATCAGGACCACCTTCCTTGCACAAGACTCCTGGAGGCTGCGCGGCCGCTTGACGAACTGATGCTGGAGGGATTGCAGCGTTTTTGTCTGCGGGAACTGGATACAGCACGCTTGGCCCGCGCCGCGCAATGGGAGCGCGACGCCGCCGACCCGTCAGCCCGCGAGAAGTGCCTGGATGGACTGCGCCGCCGCTGGCAATCGCTGATCGGAGCGGACGACCGCCGACTGACGCGCCAGGTTGATCCGCCACTGTCCTTTGAGTTGGTTTCGACGCTGGACCAGTCGTCGGTCGTCGCGCGGAACGACGGCGTCACGGTACACGTGGTCCGCTGGCCCGTGTTGGAGGGGGTCGTCGCGGAGGGGTTGCTGCTGGTTCCCCGGACGCCGCGGGCGGGAGTGGTGGCGGTGCCTGATGCGGCCTGGACTCCCGAGATGTTCTGCGGCGTCAGTCCCGGCCTTCCCGATTCGGTGCAGTTCGCGCGGCGTCTGGCCGAGGGGGGGTGCCTGGTGGCCATCCCGATGCTCATCAGCCGCAGTGATGAGTTCTCCGGACACCCGCGGGTCGGATTCACCAATCAGTCGCATCGGGAGTTTCTTTACCGACAGGCGTTCGAAGCGGGGCGGCACGTCATCGGCTATGAAGTCCAGAAAATCCTGGCAGCAGTGGATCTGCTGGTCCAACGCGGCGCGCGTTTGGCAGGCACTGGAGGAGCCGAGTCGTTTCCGGTCGGAGTCGCCGGTGTGGGGGAGGGGGGGATGCTGGCGTTGTACGCAGCCACCCTGGATGAACGGATCGTCTCCTGCTGGGTCAGTGGGTACTTTCAGGAACGGGAGCAAATTTGGCGCGAGCCGATCGACCGCAACGTCTGGGGAAGGCTGACCGATTTTGGCGATGCCGAGCTGGCGGGGATGATTGCGCCGCGGCGACTGGTGATCGAAGCGTGCCGGGCGGTGGAAGTGGCCGGTCCCTCGGCCCCCAGGGAAGGGCGCCGGGCAGCCGCCGCCCCTGGGGCAATCGCGACCTGTCCCCTCCCGTCGGTCCGGCAAGAGTTTGAGCGCGCGGCTGGACTCTATCGGCGCGCGGGTCAGGAATCGCAACTGATTCTGGCGATCAGTTCCGAACAGGGAGACGGCCCTCCCGGTAGCGCCGCCGCGCTGCGGGCTTTTGCGGAGGGTCTGCGGATCACCGATTCACTCGATTCGAAGCCGCAGGCGTGGGAACCCGGCTCGCTGCTCGACGAGACGCGGCCATCCGTCGCAGAGTGGTCCCGGGCACGCGAAAAGCGACAATTCGACGAAATTCAAGCACACGTGCAAAGCCTGCTGCGGCGCAGTCACCAGGCGCGCGACGCGCAGTGGCTCTCCCAGTCGGCCTCGCTTGTCGAGTGGGAGGGGGTCCGCCCAGGACTCCGCGACCGGGTCCACGAGGAACTGATTGGACGCCTGCCGCATGCCAGAGTTCCGCCGCGCCCCCGTTCGCGGCGAATCCTCGACACCCCCGACTTTGTTGGATACGAGATCGTGCTCGACGTTGTGGAGGAGGTGATCGCCTCGGGAATCCTGTTGCTTCCCAAAAACCTCACGCCGGGCGAACGACGTCCTGTGGTCGTGTGCCAACATGGATTGGAGGGAACTCCCCTCGACACGATCACCCGCGACCCGCCGGCCTTTGCCTACTACAAAGCGTTCAGCGAACAACTCGTCCGGCGGGGGTTCATCGTCTACGCGCCGCAGAATCCCTACCGCGGCGGCGACCGGTTTCGAGTGTTGCAGAGAATGTCCCATCCCCTGCAGCGCTCGCTGTTCACCTATATTATCGCGCAGCACGCCCAGACGCTCGATTGGCTGGCGACGCTCCCGCAAGTCGATTCGTCCCGGATCGCGTTTTACGGACTCTCCTACGGAGGCAAAACGGCGATGCGCGTCCCCCCCTTTGTCGAGCGGTATGCGCTCTCCATCTGCTCGGGGGATTTTACTGACTGGCCCCGGACGATCGCCTCGAACGATGAGCCAGTCAGTTATCTCTTCACCTCGGAATACGAAATCCCCGAATGGAACCTGGCGCACGTGGCCAGCTACGCCGAATTGGCCATGCTCATCTCGCCGCGGCCATTCCTGGTCGAGGCAGGGCATCGCGACAGCGGCCAGCCCAGCGACTGGGTGGCCGGCGAGTTCGGAAAAGTCCGCCGCCATTACGATCAACTCGGGATTTCGGACCGGGCGGTGCTGGAGTTTTTTGACGGACCGCACACGATCCACGGGAATGAGTCCTTCCGCTTTCTGCATCGCTGGCTGCAATGGCCGGAAACCAAGTAACGTGTCCCCAGGGAGTGCCAATATGTCCAATGTTCTCGATTTCGGCGCCGCGGGTGATGGAACGGCAGACGAATCCTCTGCGCTGCAGCATGCGCTCGACGCGGGGGACGGCGTCCTCAGACTGAACAAGGGAACGTACCGGATTTCTCGTCCTCTGGTTCTCGATCTGACGCGGACCGGTTTTGGTGGCGTGCGCGGGGAGGTCGGGACGTCGCGGCTGGTGATGTCCGGTCCGGGACCGGCCGTGCGGGTGGTGGGGGATCACCAGGGAACGGCCGCGCCTGCCAGCTACCAGCCACACACCTGGGAGAACGAGCGGTTCCCAATTCTATCGGAGATCGAGATCGTCGGGGCACATCCGCAGGCGGACGGCATCGAACTGGTGCGGACGACCAAATGCGTGATCTCCCAGGTTCTGGTCCGGCGTTGCCAGGTGGGAGTGCGATTGGTCGAGCGCAACCGGGACGTCATCATTGCCGATTCGCACCTGTACGACAACGACGAGGTGGGGCTGCTGTTCGACCACTGCAATCTGCACCAGATCATCGTGCATGGCTGCCATATCAGTTGGAACAAGCAGGCTGGAATCAAATCGCTGGGGGGGGACGTCCATAATCTTCAGATCGTCGGCAACGACATCGAATACAACAATCTCACCGCCGGCCGGTTGGGTGCCGCTCCAGCGTCCGCGGAATTGGCTGGCCATGCGGGAGGTTCCGAGATCCTATTCGATGCCAGAGACGGGATCATCAGCGAGGTGACGATCAGCGGCAACACGATTCAAGCCACGGTGCAGACGGGGGGGGCGAACATCCGGGTGATAGGCGCTCCCGTGGAGCGGCCGCAACTTGCCGACGGGCCGGCCGATCAGCGGGCCGATACGGCGCATCTCATCAACATCACCGGGAATGTGCTCGGGAGCCAGTGGCGGGGAATCGAATTGCAGTTTGCCTCGCGCGTCAGCGTCACAGGCAACACGATTTACGACTCGGCCGATCTGTCGCTCTTTGCCTCGCACAGTTCGGGCCTGGTGATCGGCGGCAATACCATCTCCTGGCGTGGTAAAGATTCCGAGCCGTCCAAAGATGGCTTGCGATTCGAGGATTGCGACAACGTGCTGGTGACGGGGCTGGCGACACAGCGCTGCTCAGCCGGTTCCATCGAGAACGGCGGCGCCGTAACGTTCGTCCGCTGCCGCGAGAGCAGTCTGTCAGATTCACAAATCCTCGACGCCGTGCATCGCGGCGTGGAGTTGATCGATTGCCTCCGCTGCCGGGTGACCAACAACACGATCGTCGACCGCCGAAGGATCCCCAGCATGCAACAGGCGATTCGCTTGACGGGCGACTGTCGGGACAACCTGTTGATGGGGAACATCCTGGGGGGCGCGGTCGGCCCACCGATCGTGGCGCCCGCGGCCGCAGGGACCGACGCAATGAATCTGCTGGCTGCGAAACCCGGCTAACTCGGATCGTAGCCGCGCTCGCCAGAGCGTGGGAAAGCAGTGCATGGCGAATAAACTTTCGCGCGCAACTCTCCCTCCCCCCCTTGCGGGAGGAGGGCCGGGGTGGGGGGCGGGCGCCGCGCGACTCCGTCTTCCTGATTCGACCTCTCCTCACCCGTCGATTACAATCAAATCCGTGGCATTCCACGTTGCCCCCGCCTGAATCTCCTCCCCCACTGTGACCGCCAACTCCTCATCCGCCGCATCGACGAGAACCGCGAACGGGATCGGCCGGTCCACTCCACCGCTGCTGCGATGCATGCTCCTGTGCGGCGCACTCTGGACAGCGACGTTCGCGGGGGACCAGTCCCGGCGACTGAATGCCGACGAATCGTCCGAACAGGGAATCCAGTATTTCGAAAAGCACATTCGTCCCTTGCTGGCGGAACGCTGCTTTCGGTGTCATTCGCTGGGCGCCAACAAACAGGCGGGGGGCTTGCGGTTGGACCGCCGCGACGCCTGGCTGGCCGGAGGGGACCGCGGTCCGGCGGTGACGCCGGGGGATGTCGAGGCCAGTCTGTTGATCCAGGCCGTGCGCTATGGCGATCCCGATTTTCAAATGCCCCCCACCGAACGACTGCCGGACGAGGCGGTTGCCAGGCTGGAAGCGTGGGTCAAAATGGGGGCCCCGGCGCAGGAGAATGATCTCCCGTCAGAGGTAGCGAATCCCTCGGATCCGGTCGCCGGCCAGAGTCACTGGGCGTTTCAGCCTCTCCAGAATGTTCCTCCCCCCGCCGTGAAAGATGAGTCGTGGCCCCGCAGCAGCATCGATCGATTTGTTCTGGCGCGGCTCGAACAGGAAGGACTGCGCCCGGTCGCCGACGCGCTCCCGGACGATCTGCTCCGACGAGTCAGTTTTCAACTGGTCGGCCTGCCGCCGGCCGCTGATCAGATCGCCGCCTATCGGCAATCCCCCACACCGGAGACGCTGGCGACCATTGTCGATGCGTTGCTGGCTTCGCCGCAATTCGGCCAGCGGTGGGGGCGGCACTGGCTGGATCTGGCCCGATACGCCGATTCCAACGGACTGGACGAGAACTTTCTTTTCCGCGAAGCGTGGCGCTATCGCAACTGGGTGATCGACGCCGTCAATGCCGACCTGCCATTCGATCGGTTTCTGCTCGAACAATTGGCGGGGGATCTGCTCCCCTACGACTCGCTGGCGCAGCGCGACCGCCAGCGGATTGCCGCCGGATTTCTGCTCGTCGGTCCCAAGGTGCTCTTGGGAGTCAATCCACAGCGGCAGCGGATGGACGTTGCCGACGAACAACTCGAAACGATCGGCCGCGCGGTGCTGGGGATGACCCTGGGGTGCGCCCGTTGTCACGACCACAAATTTGATCCGATCCCGACGACCGACTACTACGCGCTGGC
>JBJXGA010000427.1:0-25588 GCA_046152955.1 Planctomycetales bacterium
ATCATGATCTTCAATCTGGGAGCTCCCAGCCAACTCGACACCTGGGACATGAAGCCCAGCGCCCCGGCGGAAATTCGCGGGCCATTCAATCCCATCGAGACTCGCGCCGCGGGAGTCACCATTTCGGAAATGTTCCCCGGCATGGCGCGGAACGGCGACAAAATCTCCTACATCCGCACCGTCTACCACACGGCGGCTGCCGTCCATGACACCGGCCATCAAATGATGCAGACCGGGCGCCTGTTCAGCGGCGGCCTGGAGAGTCCACACGTCGGGTGTACGCTGGGTTACCTCAAAGGGCGGAAGACCGATCTCCCCCCCTTCGTCGTGCTGCCGGAAAAAATGGGCCCGACCGGCGGCAACCTTCCGCACGGGCAGGAAGCTGGTTTCCTCGGAAAACAATACGATCCGTTCGTGCTCAACGCCGATCCCTCCGCCAAGGATTTTCGCGTCCCCGATCTGCTTCCCCCGACCGATCTGCCGGTCGTGCGCAGCGACCGCCGCCGCAAGCTTCGTGAGTTGGTCGACACAGCCGTCAAAGAGTTCGAAGCCTCACCGCAAGCCAAACTGATGGACGCCAGTTTCGAACAGGCGTACCGCTTGATGACCTCGGCGCAGGCCCGCGAGGCGTTCGCGCTGGAGCAGGAGTCGGATGCGGTCCGCGATCGGTACGGACGCAATCGGTTTGGCCAATGCCTTTTGCTGGCTCGCCGCCTGGTCGAGCGCGGCGTGCGGTTCGTGACGGTCAACACATTTCTCACAGTGTTCAACGAAATCACCTGGGACATCCACGGCTCCGTCCCCTTCACCTCGATCGAAGGGATGCGCAAGCTTGTCGCGCCGATGTTCGATCAGGCGGTCACTGCCCTGATCGAGGATCTCGGGGAGCGCGGCATGCTCCAGAATACGGTGATCCCAGTCCTGGGAGAGTTTGGCCGCACCCCCAAGGTCAATCCAGCCGGCGGCCGCGACCATTGGCCGCAGGTCTGGACCGTCTGGATGGCAGGCGGGGGAATTCAAGGGGGCCGGGTCGTGGGGCAGAGCGACGAAACGGGGGGCTATCCGGCGGACCGTCCGGCGAGCACCTCCGAAGTCGTGGCCACGATTTACAAGGCGCTGGGAATCGACCTGGAACACCATCTCCCCGGTCCGCAGCGCCGACCGGTGCCGGTGGTCGATTTCGGAGTCCGCGAAATCCGAGAGTTGTTCTAACCCGCTGAATCCGCGCGAGGATCTGGTACGGCGCGATAGACTGCTTTGCCGCGACGCCCCGGTTCGCGCTTGGCGGATGCTCATGTCAATCGAAATCCTGGTGGCGATCCGATGATCCATTCTCCTGGCCGAATCAACCCTCTGGTCCTGGCATGCGTGTTGGCCAGTCTCCGGCTGGCCTGTCCGGAGACGACGGCTGCCCAGTCCACCGGCTTGCAGTTGCTCCCCCCTGCCCCGACTCTCACCGGTCCTCACGCGACACAGCGGCTCGTGGTCGAGGAAGTGCGCGGCTACCAGTATTTCGGCGACTTGACCTCGCAAGCAAAATTCGTTTCGGACCATCCCCAAATCGCACGGGTTGACGAGCGCGGCGTGGTGACGCCGGTGAGCGACGGGACCGCCACGATTCGCGTCGAAGTCGCTGGCCAGACCGTTCAGTCGCAAGTGGTGGTCCGCCAGGCTCAAGTCACTCAGCCGAGGAGTTTCCGCCACGACGTCCAGTCGGTGCTCACCAAGACCGGATGCAATGCCGGCGCCTGTCATGGCGCCCAGGCGGGAAAGAAGGGATTCAAGCTCGCCCTGCGCGGGTACGACAGCGAGATGGACTACAACACGCTCACGCGGCAGGCCAAGGGACGCCGGGTGAGTCTGGCCGATCCGGCGCGAAGCCTGATCCTACTCAAGGGAACCGGGATCATTCCCCACGGTGGCGGTGCCCGTTTTGATGACGGGAGTCTGGAGTATCAGATTGTTTCGGAATGGATCGCCGAAGGGGCTCCCGCTCCCCGAGCCGACGATGCCACGGTCGTCAGCATTGAGGTATTTCCCAAGCAAGTCACGCTACCCGCCAAGGGAGCGCAGCAGATGCTCGTGCTGGCGACCTACAGCGACGGGCGCCAACGGGACGTCACGCACTGGGCCAAGTACACCAGCACCGAAGTGGGGGTCGCCGCGATTGACGACGAAGGACGGGTCGAGGTCGCCGGGCGGGGCGAGACGGCGATCACCGTCTGGTTTGCCAGCAAGGTGACAATTGCCACGATCAGCGTCCCCTACGAAAAGGAGGTGCCGCCTGAGGTGTTCGCCCAGAGCCCGCGCCACAACTTCATCGATGACCAGGTGCTGGCCAAATTGCAGCGTTTGCGGATTCCCCCTTCGGGAATGGCGACCGACGCCGAATTTCTGCGGCGAGCTTATCTCGATACGCTGGGAGTATTGCCCACCGCCGACGAGACGCAGGCCTTTCTGACCGACCAGGGAGCCAACAAACGTGCCGCGCTGATCGAGACCCTGCTGACCCGTCCGGAATATGTCGACTATTGGAGCTACAAGTGGTCGGACCTGATGCTGGTCAGCACCAAGAAGCTCAAGGGGCCGGCGGTGTGGGCCTTTTCAAGCTGGATCCGGCAGGCGGTCGAGGCGAACAAACCCTGGGATCAGTTCGCCCGCGAGATCATCACGGCCAAAGGGAGTACGATCGATCAGGGAGCGGCGAACTATTTTGTGCTCCATAAAGACGCCAAGCTGCTGACCGAAGCCACGACGCTCACGTTCCTGGGACTGTCGATCGGCTGCGCTCAGTGCCACGACCATCCGCTGGAGCGCTGGACGCAAGACGATTATTACGGGATGGCCAACCTGTTCGCCCGCATTCGCACCAAGGATGGCGCCGTGGAGGGAGAATCGATCGTCTTTCCCGTTGCCGCAGGCGACATCAAACACCCCACCCGGCTGGGGGCGCCGATTCCCCGCCCCCTGGACGGGATTGCGGTCGCTCCCGACGACTTGCGCGACCGCCGCGAACACCTGGCTGCCTGGGTCACCGCTGCTGACAACCCATACTTCGCCAGGGCGCTGGCGAATCGAGTCTGGGCCAACTACATGGGACGCGGACTGGTGGAGATGGTCGACGACCTGCGGGCCACCAACCCCCCGTCCAATGAACCGCTGCTCAACGCCCTGGCGGCCTCTTTCATCCAAGGGGGCTATGACGTCAAGCAACTCATCCGCACGATCATGAACTCCGCCGCGTACCAGCGATCGGCGCAGGCAACTGGCGACAACGCGGCCGACGACCGGTTCTATTCGCATTTTCTCGTCAAGCGGATGTCGGCCGAGGTGATGCTCGACGCCCTGTCGCAGGTTACAGGGGCGTCCACTGAATTTCCCGACTACCCCAAGGGCTTGCGGGCGCTCCAACTTCCCGACAACAACATTGCCTCGTATTTTCTGAGCGCCTTCGGACGTCCGGCCCGCGAGTTCACCTGCGAATGCGAGCGGAGCGGCGAACCGAACATCACGCAGACGCTCCACCTGGCCAACGGCAAAACCCTCAACGAAAAGCTCAAAAGCTCCGACAACGTCGCCAAGCAATGGCTCGACCAGAACCTGAGTCCCGTTGCGATTGTGGACCGGATTTACCTGAGCGCCCTGACGCGCTATCCGACCCCGGCCGAAAAGGATCAGCTCGTCACGGCGCTGACCGACGCGATGTCAGCCGAGGGGGACGAAGCGGTACAACGGACCGCCCGACGAGAAGCAATCGAAGATTTGCTGTGGGCGGTGCTGACGAGTAAGGAGTTTTTGTTTGTGCATTGAAGTGGGGAAACCAGATGACGCTGACTTTGCAATTGCCAAACGACCTCGAATCTGAGCTTACCTCAGAAGCCGCGCGGCTCGGAATACCGCTCGCGGACTATGCGGTACAGGTCTTAGAGAAACGGCGTTCGCCGATGGACAACATCCGAACCGGAGCAGATCTGGTGGCTTACTGGAGAGCTATCGGAGTGTTAGGAAGTCTCCAGGGCGTTACTGACCCGGCAGCCTACGCACAGCAGATCAGGGCGGATGCTGAACGTCGAGGAAAGGATTAGGCCAGGGTGTTGTTACTGGATTCCGATATCCTGATCGATATTCAGCGAGAACACTTGCCGGCCTTGGCGTGGTTCGAGAGTCTCGCGGACTTGCCATGCGTGCCGGGCTTCGTTGTCATGGAGCTGATTAACGCGGCCAAGCATCGGCAACAAGTGCAGGCGGCGACACTCCTGGTTGGGCCGATGAGAATTGTCTGGATCAACGAGACCGACTGTGAACGGGCTCTGAACGATTTCGCCAGGTATCACCTGTCACATGGCCTTGGGTTGCTCGATGCGCTAATCGCCGCGTGCGCCATTGCGCACGCAGCGACGCTATGCACTTTCAACGTCAAACACTTCTCCATCGTCCCAGGCCTTACGATTGACCAACCCTACTTGCGGTAAAACTTTGCCATGCGTGCTACTCCTTTACTGTTGTTGTTCATATTCGCCTGCGTGACTTCTGCAACTACTCACGCCGCCGACGCTCCCACATTCGAAAAGCATGTCGCCCCCTTCTTCAAAACGTACTGCCTGGGCTGCCATGACGGGGGGGACGACAGCCAGGGGGGACTCAGCCTGCTGACCCACAAATCCCTGATGGCGGGGGGGGATGGCGGAGAGGTGGTCGTCGCCGGAAAGAGCGCCGACAGCCGTCTGGTGCAGATGTTGCTCGGAAACGAACAGCCCCGGATGCCTCCCAAAGACTCCCGGCAGCCCAAGCCCGAAGAGATCGAACTGATCAAGCTCTGGGTGGATACCGGAGCCAAACCACCGACCAGTTCCATTCCTCAATCGGCCGATGAGCTCACCCTTCCGCGGATCGAGCCCAAAGTGAAGGTGACCCCTCCCATTGCATCGCTCGCTTACAGCCCCAACGGTCGCTGGCTGGCCGCCGCACGGCATCGGGAGGTGTTGCTGTTCGACGCCTCCAGCGGCAACCTCGTGCAGACACTGACCGGCGCCGAACATCCGATCAACGCAGTGGCGTTCAGCGCCAACAGCCAGTCGGTCGCCGCGGCGGAAGGGCTCCCCAGCGTTGTCGGCAAAGTGCGTCTCTGGAACCTGGAGCAGAATCCGGTCGCCGCGGCCCAGGGGAACGCCCAGGCTCCACTCGCTTCGCACCGCACCCTGACCGGCCATGCCGATTCGATCTACGCGCTGGCCTTCAGTCCCGACGGCACGCAACTCGTCACCGCCAGCTATGACAAACTGCTGATCCTGTGGGATGTTGTCTCTGGCGCCGAAAAGCAGACGCTGAAGCATCATACCGCCGCCGTGTTTGCCGTCGCGTTCAGCCCGGATGGCAAATCGCTGGCATCGGTCGCCGCCGACCAGACGGTCAAGATCTGGAATGTCGCCACCGGTCAGAGAATCCTCACGCTCACCGAGCCGACCAAGCCCCTCTCTGCCGTCGCTTTCCATCCGCAGGGACACGAACTGGCCGCCGTCGGAGCCGACAAGATGATTCGAATCTACGAATGGAACGGCTCCGTCGCCAAACTCAAGCGGAGCGCTTTCGCCCACGACGCGCCGCTCCTGGCGGTCGCCTACAGTCCCGACGGCGCCACGCTGTTCACTGCCGGAGAAGACCGGCGGATCAAAGCCTGGGACGTCTCTCAACTCCACGAGCGGCACGTCTACGACAACCTGGCCGACTGGCCCCTGACCCTCGCCCTGCACCCCTCCGGAGACCAGCTCGCCGCCGGCCTCTATAACGGAGAACTGCTCCTCCTCGATCCCAAGTCACCCAACAAACTCCGAAACCTCGCCGCTGCCACGACGACACCGTCTCGCTCCGCGCGCCATGAACGCCTCCCCCAGTTGAGGGCCGCGTCGAAGGGCTCGTCGTCGACTCAAGCGTTGCCAACTCCCGCGACCACTCTTTTCTCCCTCCCCCCCTTGCGGGGGGAGGGCCGGGGTGGGGGGGGCGAACGTCTCGCGACCCAAACTTCAACAACCAAACCCGCATCCCAAAATCCCCAGCACCCAACTTTCGTTCCAACTCTCCCACTCCCTCTCGTCGCCGCGCTCTTCGCCCAGCAACCGGCCACTGAGCCGCAACCCAACCCTCCCACGCCGCGCCTCGACGCCGTCTCCCCGCGCACCGTCGTCCGCGGCAACAAGGTCAAGTTCACCCTCTCGGGCCAGAACATCTCGGCGGCCGATCAACTGTTCGTTTCCCACACTACACTGAAAGCCGCGCTCCTTCCTCCCGACGAAAAGAACGCCAATGCCGCGTTCTGTGAAATCGACATCCCCGCCGACATGCCCCCCGGCATGGTCAGCCTGCGGCTGCACACGCCGCTGGGAACCGCCGGATCCAGGTCGTTCTATGTCGGCCCCTTCCCCGAATCTGGCGAGAAGGAACCCAATAGCGACGCCAGCCAGGCGAGTGCCGTCTCGCTTCCGACGACATTGGTCGGCACGATCAACGCCAGGGGGGACCGTGATTTCTGGTCGTTCGAGGCGCAGTCGGAGCAAGAGCTCGTCTTCCTCCTGATCGGCCCCACTCTCGGCTCGTCACTGCAGGCGCGGATGACCTTGCTCGACCCGGCGGGGCGCGTCCTCGCGCGGGGGTCGCGCCTTCCTGGTCGCAATGAAGTCGTGCTGGGGCACAAATTTGGCGCTTTCGGAAAGTACGTTCTGCAAGTGGAAGACCGGGACAACACCGGCGGGGGCAATCACTTCTATTACATTCATGCCGGGGCCTTTCCCTATGTCACCGGCAGTTTTCCATTCGCGATGCGCGCCGCCGATCTGGGCGAGCGGATTGCCGGGGAAGTGACCGCGATTGACCTGACCGGATTCAACCTGGCCCCCAACACCCGGCTCACGCCGATTCCCGGCGCCGCGACCCGCTTCATTCCGCCCCACGCGCCGACCGGCAAAGCGTTCAACACTGCCCGGTATGAGGCCACCGGACACCCGGAGTTCGCCGAGTTGGAACCGAACGACACTCCCCAGCAGGCACAGCCATTGCCCATCCCTGGAGGAGTCTCCGGACGAATCGCCCCCTCTCCAGGCTCAACCCCGGTTCAGCAGGGAGACTCCGGCGGAACCAACCAGACGGCGCCCGGCGACGCCGATCTCTATGCCTTCGAGGCCAAACAGGGGCAGCGGCTGACAATCGAAACCATCGCCCGTCGGATCGGCTCTCCCATCGACACCGTGCTGGAAATCCTGGACGCCACCGGGAAACCGGTCCCGCGGCACACGCTCCGCGCCGTCGCCGAGACTTACACCGTCCTCCGCGACCACGAATCGCGGTCCAAAGGAATCCGCCTGCAAGCCTGGGACAATTTCCAATGCAACGATTTCATCCTGGTCGGCGCCGAAGTCCTCAAACTGCAAATCATGCCGCTGGGACCGGATGAAGACGTCAAGTTCTTCGATCGCTTAGGCCCCCGGCAAGGGTTTTTCGGCACCACCCCCCAGGCGCATGCCATCAACACTCCGGCTTACAAAGTTGAGGTTCATCCTCCCGGATCGAGCTTCCCTCCCAATGGGATGCCGCTGGTCTTGCTCGATTGGGCCAACGACGACGCCCCCGGTCTGGGGAGCGATTCGCAGGTGCTGTTCGACGTTCCCGCCGACGGCAAGTACCTCGTCCGGGTCCGAGACGTGCGGGGTCTGTCCGGCGATGAGTTTGCCTATCGCCTCGTGGTTCGCCCGCGTCAGGAGGATTTCCGAATTTCGCTGGATCCCGAGAACCCGAACATCCCCCGCGGCGGCTCGCTCCCGGTCACCGTCACCGTCGATCGGCTGGAGGGTTTCAATGGGCACGTCGACGTCCGACTGGAAGGACTCCCGCCAGGGATTACTGCCACAACGACTCGCATTGGACCCGATCTGTACACCGGAGTGCTGACGCTCACCGCCGCCGAAGCGGCCCCGCCACTCCCCACGTTGGCGGGTGCCATCCTTTCCGCGCAGGCGCGCGAGGGACAGGCCCCCCCTCCTGCTGCGGCGACCGGCGCTCCCGCCCCCGTCATTCCTTCCCCCGCAATGAAGCCGATCGGCTCTGCGACCATCGGTGGCGCGCTAGTCGAACACGCGACCACCCCCGGTTTCGGCACGCATCACCTGACGATCACCTCTCCGCCCGACCTCCGGACCACCGTCGAACCCTCGACAGCGCAGATCGCCCCTGGTCAGGAACTCCGCTTCACTGTCACGATCGAACGCCGCAACGGGTTCAAGGGGCGCGTTCCGGTCGACGTCCTCAACCTGCCGCACGGTCTGCGCGTCCTCGACGTGGGGCTCAACGGCGTATTGATCAACGAAGAGGAAACCAGCCGCAGCTTCGTCGTCGCCTGCGACCCCTGGGCCGAACCAGGCCCGGTGACCTTCTACGCCGCCGCCAAGGTGGAAGCGAAGAACGAGCGCCACGCGGCCTCCCCTATCCTATTGGAGGTACGGCGGCCCACCCAAGCGGAGTGACCGCCAGGGGAACTGATACTCTGTTCGGGCAACCATTGCACCAATGTCTGATCAATGAACGAACTCCCGTCCCTCACGCATTCCGGAAAATGTGACCGCCCCGTCGTGCGGTGCGGCTCACCCCCAATTGGCCCGCGCCACCCGCAACATGTTCCCGCCGATGATCTGCTGAATCTGCTCATTGCTGAACCCGCGCTGCACCAGTCCGACAGTGAACAGCGGCCAATTGGTCCAGGCCAGACTGTCGCGAGCCTGCGGCGTCGTGACGAATGTCTCCGGCGGCCAGAGTGCCTCCCATCGCGTCCGGGACCGAGGCCGCGGCCCAATTTTGCGGTTCTCCTCCTCCGCCTGTGACGACAAGTGCGCCACGTCCGTGCCGATCGCGACGTGCCCGGCGCCAATCGTCTTCACCGCGTATTCCAGGTGGTCGAGAAACGCGGCGATATCCCCTTTTCCTCCCAGGAATTGCGGAATGCAACACATCCCCACGACGCCCCCCGTGTCGGCAATCGCCCGCAGCACGTCGTCGGGCTTGCTGCGGATATGGTGCTGGACCGCGGCGCAGGTCGTGTGACTGGCGACCATGGGCCTGCGTGACGCCTGCGCCGCCTCGAGACTCGTCCGCCAGCCGGAATGGGCCACGTCCACGATGATCCCCAAGCGGTTCATCTCGGCCACGACGGCCCTTCCGAAATCGCTCAATCCGCCGTTCGCCCTCTCGGCACACCCGTCGCCGATCGTGTTCCGCCGCTGGTACGTCAGATGCATCATCCGGATGCCGAGTTGAAAGAAGACTCGCAAGTAGCGGAGTTCGTCGGCAACCGACATCCAATCCTGCGGCAACGGAACGCCATTGCCGGTGAGATACAGGCAGCGCCGCCGCTGGGTTTTGGCCTGCGCGATGTCCTCGGGAGTCACCCCCTTGCGAAGGCCGTCGTCCTGCAAGACATCCGTCACGAACGTAAACCGGGCCAGCCGCTTGAGGAGCCGCAATGGATCCTGCCCTTCCTCACCGGCATTCTGAAAGATGCAAGTCACGCCCGTGGCGTCCCATGCCTGGAAGAACTCGTCGCGCTCGACCGGATCGGTCGCGCACCGCGTCATCGACATTTCCTCGGTCAGATCCTGCAACTCAATTTCCGATGCCCCGGCCTCGATCGCCGCGCGAATTGTCTCTCCCTCCACCGCTCCCCGCGGAGCGAAACCATAGGCGTCGAAAACCAGGGAGGCCGCGTGCAACTCCAGGCCATGCTGAAGCTGCTGCGGGGTCGGCTTTAGAATGTCGAGCGCCACGTCGCGGCAATGCCGGATGGCGGGGAGATCCCGCGCCGGCCGCCGCGGCGGCTCTGCATCAGCTCCCAGCGCCGACCGGGGGACAGCGGCCCCAACGAGCGGCAGCGTCAGTGAAGCTTCCAGAAATTCGCGGCGATCCATGTCGAGTCTCCATTCGAAAGGGAATTCAAACCGCCCGGCGACGGTTCGACCTCACCATGCGCTACAAACGGTCCCGTGACCAACCGGCCGGTATACCCCCAAGAAAGAGACGACGCTCGCCCAAGGGTTAGCAAGAGCCGCATGCGTCAGGAATGATACGTTCCCACCGGCCCCCCTGCCCACGCACGGCATGCCGCTGGCGCTCCTTTCCGGTTCCTCCACGCCGAGCGAGGCGTCCCAAGGGTGACTGAGGGGGAGATTGGGGCTGAATGATTGGAGGGCGGTCAGCGCCAGCAGATGCATTCCCGCTCGAAACCCCAGAGATTGCCCAGACGCGCGGCAGAACCCGTGGAAGAAGGCTTGCCGGGAAAGCCGCGCCGGGAACTTGACGTGCGCGAACGCACCGCATACGCTGGTGTTCCACCGGTTCGTCTCCGGTCGCTTAGCTCAGTTGGTTAGAGCGCCACGTTGACATCGTGGAGGTCACTGGTTCGAGTCCAGTAGCGACCACTCCGTAACGTTAGGCTGAGTCGTGAGTTACGACTACCTGCCAGGGTCGGCAGCGCAGCAAGAAACGCGGTTACTACCACGTTTCTACCACATTTTCGTGGAGGCTGCGTCATGCCGCGATTTTCGAAGCCGTCGTATCTCCTGCATCGCCCGACCGGGCAGGCCCGCGTTCGTATCGGTGGCCGGGACATCTATTTGGGCAAATTCGGCACGCCTGAATCGAAGGTTGCATATGAGCGGGTTATTGGTGACTGGCTCGCGGGACAAGACCCGAGGCGATCTCAGTTGACGATCGACGACTTGGCGTTGCAATTCTTCGCGTGGGCCGATGGGTACTACCGCCATCGGGACGGAACGCCAACCAGTGAGGTGCGGAACCTGCGCGAAGCGCTCGCCCCCCTCGTCGAGTTGTACGGCAACACGCTGGTCAGTCAATTCGGCCCGCTCAAGCTGAAGGCGGTTCGCAACGAGATAATCCGGCAGGGTCGCTGCCGCACGAACGTCAACCGGCTGGTGCACCGAATCCGGCGATTGTTCTCTTGGGGGGTCGAGAATGAGATGGTTGCGCCCGACTTGTATCAAGGGTTGCGTGCCGTCGCGGCCCTGAGAGCCGGGCGCACGGAAGCGAGAGAGTCGAAACCAGTTGGACCGGTCGATGATGCAGTGGTGACCGCAACCTTGCCCTACCTGCCAGTCGTGCTCCAGGCGATGGTTCGACTGCAACTCTTGACCGGCGCTCGTCCAGGGGAAATATGCATCCTTCGACCCTGCGACGTGGCCATGCGCACCGATGGCGTCTGGACGTTTCGGCCCGCAAGACACAAGACCGAACACCGCGGGAAAGAGCGGACTATCTTCATCGGCCCCGAGGGGCAAGAGATACTGAGGCCATTCCTTGAGAGAGAGCCGGAAGGATTCTGTTTCTCGCCGGCAGAGTCCGAAGCCCAGCGAAACGCAACCCGCCGAGCCGGACGCATATCGCCGATGACGCCGTCACACTTGCGCCGACGCGCCAAGGGAAGGGCTATGGGCACGCGGTACACAAAAGACAGCTATTGCCGGGCGGTGGCTCGTGCCTGCGAAGCGGCATTCGGTTTTCCACCAAGGCTTCGGAAGCCTAAGAAAGAAACCGCCGAACAGCGGGAGAGCCGTCTGGCCGCAGCAGCGGCTTGGCGAGCCGAACATCTTTGGAGTCCGAATCAGTTGCGCCACACCCGAGCTACGCTCGTTCGGGAAAGGTTTGGGATCGAGGCCGCCTCAATGGTTCTCGGACATTCGGGATTGAAGGTCACGGAAATCTATGCTGAGAGAAACGCGAAGGCGGCGGCCGAAGTAATGAAGCAAATCGGGTAGAATTTGAACCGCATCGGGTAGCGGCTTGATCACCGCACAGGCCGGTCGATCAGTTGGGTAGGTCACCCCTCCCCCTGATCGGCCGGCCGCCCGACCTTGAAATGAGGGGTGAATCATGTTGAAGATTCCGAATTGGCCGAAGCCCGCGGACCGTACCAAAGACGAGTGGGATAAACATCGGTGGAACTGCGCCATTTATATGTTCCTGGATAGCGCACGATTTCTCCTCCACCGGTTTCGTATCGGCAAGTGGATTGACACAATGGATTGGCAATGGGAGGGTGGTTTTCATGCCGATCCGCCGGACGCGCCTAAAACCGTGCGTTTGCGATGGCAACTAGCTCATACGAATTACGAGTGGCTTCTACGATCGATATTTGAATTGACTAGCGACCTTAAGACAACACCAGAATTGTGTGACCTCCCGTCTGGAATCGAAATTCGAGCGATCTTGAATGCTGCTTACGCCGAACTTGCGGACGATCTGGCGTTAGCCGAATTTGAGTCCGTCAATTCCCCATCGTATGCGATTAGCATGCTGAAGGAAAAAATCCGGAATTCTCGACGTTTCATGGAAATCGCACTCCCCATCGCGATTGCTCGACTAGGGATTGAGTCCGGGCATCAGCCCGCAGACTGGTCTGCGTTCTTACCAGTGAAACGGTGGGTGAAGATATTCGAGAACGCTGGCTGCGGGATTACTGACGACACGATTGCAAACAGAATCAAATCCGGGATTTATCGTAAGCATCCATCCAGCGGGCGAACGCAATTGTCACTTGATACTCGGATGCTTCCTCCTGAAGTTGTCGAACAACTCCGAAGCAAAACCGAACCTAAACCGAAGTTCTCCGAAAATGGGCGATAGACGCGCTCTCTGAGCTTCCGCAGTTTTTCGCGGCACGATAGCTTCGAACGTGTTGGACATATTCCTTCCCGTTCGGAGCTTTTTTTATGCCTGCTCTCATTGACGCTGAGAACGACGCCCTCGTATCGGTCCGCTGTTTGGCGAAACAGCGGCTCGGAAAAAATGTCGCCCCCAGTACGATCTGGCGCTGGGTCCGCAAGGGCTCTCGCGGCTGCCGACTTGAAGCCGTCCAGGTGCTGGGGAGTTGGCACAGCACGCCCGAGGCGTTCGGGGCGTTCATCACCGGGCAGACGGCGGCCGCATTGGGTAACGCCATCGTGTCTGCGTCCCCAGCCCCGAGGAGGGCCGAAAAGAGGGCGCGTCTGAAAGCGGCCGGTCTTTTGAAGTAACGCAAACAAAAAACGCCATGCCCCTCGTGCGAAGGAAAGGGCATGGCGTGGATGGAATCGATATGACGATTTTAGCCGCAAGAGGGCCGAATCGGCAAGCAGACGAAGCTGCCGACCAGCCCAGCCCCCCTCGCGAATATCCGAACAGACAGCATTGCCTCTCGTGCGGATTCTGGCAGCGGCGCGCTGATGACCCATGTCGCCGGTGTCGCGCAGGGATGTGGGCGGAAAAAAAACTGACGACTCGAATCCTGCTGGACGCGACGACTATCGTTGAGTTGACGCGTTGCAATGGGAGGTGTCGATGACTGCCGGCATTCTGCCCGTCAATCCGAATGGCATTCCCGCCGAGTTGAAAGCGCGGCCCCAATGGGTGTTGTGGCGCTCTGTCGTGAGGCAGAGTCGTCCCACGAAGCAACCCTTCCAGGTCAACGGACAACTCGCCGAGTCAGACAACCCCGCCACTTGGAACACATTCGACGCGGTGCTGGCGGTATACCAGCGGGGGGGCTGGAGCGGGATCGGGTTTGTATTCTCCGCGGACGATGATTTCGTCGGGGTGGACTTCGACGGATGCCGCAATCCGGAAAATGGAGAGATCGACTGGTGGGCAGTCGAGGCCCTGTCGGAGTTTCCAAGCTACGCGGAAATCTCGCCCACCGGAACCGGGGTCAAGGCGTTCGTCCGGGGATCACTGCCGACAGAGAAAACCGGCGCGAAGACTGGGGTGCACAATCAGCCCCCTGGATTGGGCTACGGCGGAAAGAAACCTGGCATTGAAGCATACCAACGGGGACGGTTCTTCGCGGTGACTGGTCATCACCTGGACGGCGCCCCCGAGGATGTGGCGGAGTTCAACGGCACGCTGCACGACTGGTTCGGGCGAGTCTTCACGCCGAAGCCAGCCCCCGAGGGGACGGCGCCCACCAGGCCAACGTCGACGCCAACGCCAGACCGCGGGAAGATCATCGAGCGGGCGAAAACGTATTTGACCAAGTTCCCTGTTGCAGTGAGCGGGGAACGGGGACACGATCGGCTGTTCAGGGCGGCTTGTGTCTGCCGATGCGAATTTGGATTGAGCCTGGAAGAGTCACTGGATGCGCTGACGGACTGGAACGCCGGATGTACCCCCCCGTGGTCGGATGTTGAGTTGCGGCACAAGCTCGAAGACGCGGGAAAAGAGCCGGTGACGCTGGGGCTGCTCAATGCGCCACGCAGGGCCACCTACGAATATGACCCGCAGACCGGCGGGGGGCGCCGGATCGACCTGCGGGAACACGAGATCGAAAATGGCGCCCGGGATCAACAGCGCGACCGCCAGCCGGGGGAGGATCCACTTGACCCTGAACACGGCGGGGAACAGCCAATTGTCATCAAGACCGTTGGCGAAATTTCGAGGGAGCGGCCAACGCTACGGGACGTGGTAATAAGCGGGCTGCTGCGAAAGGGCGAAACAATGTCGATTGTCGCCAGTCCGAAAACAGGTAAATCATGGCTCGCGGCGAATCTGCTGCTGTCAATCGCATCAGGCCGGCCCTGGCTGGGCATGCCAGTTGCCAAGGGAACTGTGCTTTTGATCGACAATGAATTGCATCCGGAATCAATCGCTCACCGAATCCGCTCTGTGGCCGACGCACTCAACATCCCCACGACCGAGTACGAAGACAACCTGCTCGTGCTTTCGCTCCGCGGTCGGCTGATGAACGCGACGGCTTTGTTCGAGCTGCTCAAGCGGCTTAAGCTCGCGGAGCGGAAACTGATGTTTGCTCTGATCGACGCACGGTATCGGCTGTTCGTCGAACCAGGTGAATCGGAAAACGACAACGCCGCCACAACGCGGCTCATGAACCTTTTCGACGGCATGGCCGAGTATCTCGATTGCGCCGTCGGGAACATTCACCACGCAACCAAGGGATCGCAGGGCGAGAAGGAGGTAACCGATGTCGGCTCCGGAGCCGGATCCGCCAACCGGGCAGTCGATGCGCACATTGTATTGCGGCCGCACGACGAGCATGGCGTAGGCGTATTGGAAGCTGCCGTGCGGAGTTTCCCGCCGTTCGCCCCGATTGGTCTGCGATGGGTGTTCCCTGTTTGGAATCCCGATGACGCGATTGATACGGAACTGCTCAAAGGCAGGCGCAGCAGCCCGCAAGAAAAGCGCGAAGAAAACAACGAAACAGCCGAGCAAGAAATTCTCGACCTGTTGAAGCCGACTGCGGACAAATGGCGGAGTGCCAATTGGATCAATGAGCGGGTGACGTTTGGGCACGAACGAGCACGGGCGGCACGCTCCCGGCTCGTGAAGGCGGATCGGCTCGAAGAGAAGGGGGGGAAATACCGCGGACGCAAAATCAGACTGTTTCGGCTGCCAACCAACGGTTCAACCGACGGTTCAACCAACGCCGTTGACTAACATCAGGTTGATCAACCTGCCAACGGTCCCTGTAAGGGGACCGTTGGTTGGTTGACCAATCGAAGCTTCTCAGTGAGGAAAAATGCGGACGACAATAATCAAAGCAGCCTCCCAACGAGCCATCGTCCAGCGCTGCCACGGCTGCGCAGCCTGGCAACTGGCCGGCTCCTGCTACTGCAAGGTGTGCGGGTGGAGAGCGTCGTCCTCACTTTTTATGACCTGCCCGGATTCACCCCCTCACGGTGAACGAATAACCTACGAATTTGACGCCTGCCCCCCTGACATCAAGGCATTCAATGCGGAAGTCGAACTCGAGAAAAACGATGCGGCACATATCGAAGGCCAGCGTCGGGCCATCCTGACCGCGATCGGCGAGGCGCCATCGGAGGAGGTCCCCTGAGGCAGATTGGCGCGGCGCCAGCTTCACAGCGTTTCATGGTTCCTCCCTGCGCCGACCGTCGACTGACTGCATCGGGAACACCCGCAATATGGAGCACAGTTTGTTTCGATTGTCCGGTCATTGTAAATGATTGCTGAATTGAGAGTTGCGGCTGCGTTTGCGCCACCGGAGCAGACGACGGCAGATTTCATCAACACCACCGCACAGGGCCGAACGAAATGACCCAGAAACGTAGAGATGTTCGATCCGCCAAGTTGGGCCGCATCACCCGAACGTTTAAGGAAGGCGTTCCGGTCCTTATCGAAGGGCTGATCGTCGAGGTCCGCCGGAAGCGGCGGCACGGGGGGCAGTATCGGGTGACGGTCCAGCCCGCGAGTGACTTCACGGACGAGCTCGAACGATCAGCGTCTCCCACGACGCTGCGGCGAAAGCCGACGGATGACGCTAGATTGCCAGCGCCGCCAGAGCCAATCTGCAAAGAATGACGAGGAGGGTTTCGGCATGTTGAACCCGTTGACGATATGAACCAGCCACGTCGAACGGGTGAACCTGACGACGCGAACCCTGATGAAGCGGTTCACCCGGCTTTCCCTGTGTTTCTCGAAGAAACTGGAGAATCTGGTTGCCGCCACGGCGATTTACGTCGCCTTCTACAATTTCTGCTGGCAGCACAAGACGCTCGGCGGAAATTCGCCTGCGATGGCTGCCGGTGTCACTGGCCACCCCTGGAGCATGGAGGAACTTTACGAGTTGATGTTGGGGGCGAACACCTTGATTCGGATAAGTCCCGAATTCGGGAAATAAGAAAGCAGCCTATACATGGCGTTGTCTATCGGTATAATGCGGGTGGCAGGCGTGCGTGGGAAATAACCAGTGGTCGGCACTTTGTCGGCAGCCCCTAGCGGGTGGGATCCTCTGGCCCGGAGCCTGCCTTTTTTTGTTTGCGATCAATCTCCGCAAGCCACGGGTGCCCCCCTTCTTCGATCTGTGCCGCGCAGTCGTCTCTCGGCCACATCTTTATTCCGTAGCCCATCATGACGCCTTTTCGTCGATAGATGACAGGGGAGAGTGTCCTCGCGTAACGATCCTCCGTGTAGCCGTATTTCTTTTCAACGGCCCAGGAAAAACTGCTGGCCGCGCAATCTGCAACTTGCAGCCCAGCCCTCACATGGTGCGGTATGGCACTTATCAGTGATTCGTCAATTACTGGCCACGCAATCCGAACTGAGTCGTCAGTTGCCGATTTTTGGCGAAGAGACGCCATATAATTGCGTATTTCGTCATATGACATTCCGGATCGGTTCGAGAAAACGAGCGACACCTTTCCGTTTCCTGCGGTGCGAGGCGCATCGCGGCAAAGCCACGAAATCCTCTCGAAAAGATATCGAACCGAATAGAAATAGAGACGGTGTTTTTCGCGGAGATATTCCGTTTCCTTCAGCGACGGCTTGTGACAGAGGATGGAAATCAGCCTCACCTTCTCACCGGCAATCCTGCTGACCCACGGAACTCTCTGCTCATGGCTCAGTTTTCGAAAATGGACACCGTAATCTTTCGGTTTCGCCAAATCGCTGCGAACAGACTTCATCAGCTCAACAAGGGCACCATCGTTTTCCGTCCTCGTTACAACTGCCGTAAGTACAAACCATTCCGAGCTGCCCTGCCCGACTCTGTCAAATACGAAGCCCTCATCACCCGATTCGTCGATATATGCCGTAAATGAAGTCGTCATTCTGCATGGTATGCGGAATTTTCGAATCGCCAGTCAACCCAATCGGATGCCACCAGGATTCCGAGTGATGCATCTTTGCTTCCATCGTGCCGCCGCGGCCTTCTTTGCAATCGCCGTGCGCTTCGCAGCTCGCGCCTTCCCGCCCTTCAGTCCGCCCAGGCGTCCCAGAGCGACGGCGGCGCGATTCTTGCCGTCCTCAGTCGCCGGGGGGCGCCTCCTCGGCAGGTGGAGCGTCGTCCGAGGCAAGGTCGACGATCGCCTTGGCGAGCTGGTTCATGTCGGACGGGAGTCTTCGCTTGCTTGAGCGGTTTGGCATCAAATAACGATACCCAGTAAATCATTCTGTCGTCAAGATCACCAGCGGAGGTGGATTGCATTTCAAGCCCTGATTCGTTCAAATTGCTGTCGGTGTATGGGCCAGTCTGGGGACACCTGAATTTGAACTCGTTGGGGAGTCGTGAAATGTCTGACGATATTTTTACCGAATCGTGCCGGGATCGCATCAATCGATCCGAAGTTCTGGTGGAGAAAGTTGAGCAGTGGAAAGTTGACCATACCCGCGCAATGCGCACATACGACGTCGAATACCTGATTGCCGATTTCATCGGAATGAGCGAATGCGTATTGTCACTGGCCAGGAGATTTTCAGAGTCCGGCGACGTTCACGGATTCCCGACGTTTAGCGATGCAAGCACAGGACTTCTCAGTCTTTTCGAAGCCGCCATTTTTCACGGAAAGCGTGTCAGAGAGCAGGCAACAGAACTGGAAGGTTATGGGTATCCGATTGCGCGTCTTGATGACATGGACGCCAGAATTAACGCACTCGAAGACGGCATGTCACAGGCGGAAAAAACGTGGCCAAGGTTCAATCCAGCGACTGCGGAGCAGTCAAGGAGCGATTTTCGGGCCGGGAAATTCAAAACAGCACGGGAATTAGCAAATGCCCTACGACGTCGATGTTCCCACTAAAATTCAACGGATCGTCTCGTCTTGGGGCCTTCCTCCCACCATTGAGGCGGAAATCTACGATCAGATGGATGCCGAGCTTTCCTCGCACCCATCTGAGTGCCTGATAAAGATCCAACCGGACGGCGTGTACGAGTATGTGATCAGGCGCGATGTCTCCGGAATATCCAAGGTATTCGCCATATATTTCGAATTCGTTGAAAGGGATCACGGGAGGGCGCTTCTCGCCATTGATGCCAGTAACTTGACCATCACCAAGGTTTTGACGGGAAAGTCACTTCCAGTCGGCGATTGATCGCAAAGAACAAAAACGAAAGGAGCCACCCGCTATTCGGTCGATGGCTCCTTTCTCTTTTGCACATCCTCTGTCAACCCTCCCGCCTGAACTCCAGACGGGACGCCTGAGTCAAACTGACCCACTTTCGGATTCCGGCAGATCCGACTTCCGAACGCAAAACGTATTACTACCCTTTCAAAACCCCTCTGTACAACCGCATCCCAACCCGCAATAATACTCACATGAAGTGAACTCGCCCGAAGGGTGGCCGATCCAAAGCCCCCGGTGATTCACAGCGTCTGCCCCCGGCAATG
This sequence comes from Planctomycetales bacterium, assembly GCA_046152955.1. GTDB lineage: Bacteria > Planctomycetota > Planctomycetia > Planctomycetales > Planctomycetaceae > SIAF01. The sequence continues at coordinate 19,167 of JBJXGA010000427.1, forward strand.
TGCCGGCGACGCTGTCAATTGCCGGGGGCTTTTTTCGTTTGCGCCCCTTTGTCGCGAGTGAAGCAGCATGCAAGTCGAACTCTGGGACATCGCCCGGATCAAGCCCTACGAACGCAACCCGCGGCACAACGACGGCGCCATCGACGCTGTCGCGGCCTCTATCCGGGAGTTTGGTTTCCGTCAGCCGATTGTGGTTGACGGAACCGGCACGATCATCATTGGGCACACGAGGCTCAAGGCGGCACAAAAGCTCAACCTAACGCAGGTACCAGTCCACGTCGCCGTTGGACTGACGGAAGCGCAGATCAAAGGGCTGCGCATTGCCGACAACCAAACGGCCTCGCTCGCCGAGTGGGATTACGACCTGCTCCCGCTTGAACTTTCCGACCTGCAGGGGTTGGACTTCGACCTGCGGCTCTTGGGATTCGACCAGGATGAACTGGCCAAGATCCTGAACGGAGATGTCCAGGAGGGACTTACCGATCCGGATGAAATCCCCGAACCCCCGGACGCTGCGGTCACCCAACCGGGCGACCTGTGGGTTCTCGGCGACCATCGGCTGCTTTGCGGGGACAGCAGTAAGCCCGAGGATGTTGATCGGTTGCTGGGTGGAGCGACGATTCACTTGGTCAACACCGATCCGCCTTACAACGTCAAGGTTGAACCCAGGTCGAACAATGCCATCGCGGCCGGCAACAGTTCATTCGCGGCCCCGGCGAAGAAGCGGACGCATCACCAGTCGCTTGACCTCGCCAGGCATCCCGGCAAGTCGAAGCCAACCGGAAAGATGCGGGCGAAGGACCGGCAACTGGCCAACGACTTCGTGTCGGACGAGGAGTTCGATCGGCTGCTCGACGCGTGGTTCGCGAACATGACCCGAGTGCTGGAACCAGGCCGCGGGTTCTTCATTTGGGGCGGCTATGCCAATCTGGGGAACTACCCGCCGTACCTGAAGAAGCACGGCCTGTACTTTAGCCAGGGGATTGTTTGGGACAAGCAGCACCCCGTCCTGACTCGGAAGGACTTCATGGGGGCCTTCGAGATCGCATTTTACGGCTGGAAGGAGGGCGCCGCCCACAAGTTCTTCGGCCCGAACAACGCCACCGACCTGTGGCACGTGAAAAAGGTCAACCCGCAGAGCATGGTGCATTTGACCGAGAAGCCCGTGGAGTTGGCGGTACGCGCCATGCAGTACTCGTCGCGACCCGGCGAGAACGTCCTCGACCTGTTCGGTGGATCGGGTTCGACACTGATCGCCGCGCAGCAGACAGGTCGCAAGGCGTTCCTGATGGAGCTTGATCCGCCGTATTGCGATGTGATCGTGCAGCGGTTCGAAAAGTTTACGGGGACCAAGGCCGAACGCATCCCGGCACAGGAGGCCGCGGCATGACCTACCTGTGCTCGCCCTACACTGATCCCGACCCCAGCGTCCGCCAGCAGCGGTTCGACGCCGCCTGCGCCACGACTGCTTCGTTGATGCTCTCAGGCCACGTCGTGTACAGCCCGATCGTTCACGGCCACCCGTTGACGCAATATGGCCTGCCGATCAACTGGTCGTTCTGGCAATACTTCGACCTCCGGCACCTGGAGTACTGCGACGACCTGCTGGTGCTGATGTTGGAAGGTTGGCAGGAGAGCGCCGGCGTCCATGCGGAGATCGAGCGGGCGACGGAGCTGGGCAAGCCGATCTGGTACCGCGCCCCGCTGCAAATCCCAATGAACCACAGTGCCGCGTGACCTATGCCCCTCCGCCTCAACACCCGCTGCCGTCATCCCGGATGCCCGTCCCTCGTCCGAGGCCGGTTCTGTGACGCGCACCGTGGCGGCGACACGTACGTCAGCGACACGCGCCGGGGAACTCCCGCCGAGCGTGGTTACGACGCGACGTGGGCCAACGTGGCGCGTTGCCGGCGCCAGCACGACGCGTTCCTCTGCCAACCGTGCCTCCGGGAGGACCGCCTCACGCCAGCCAAGACGGTCGACCACATCATCCCCGTCCACGTCCGTCCCGACTGGCGTCTCGAGTTTGGGAACACGCAGGTGATCTGCCACGCGTGCCACCAACGCAAGACGGCGGACGACACGCGGCGCTACGGGAGCAGCACGCAGCGATTCCTGACGGCCACGCAACGGGAGCAGCGACGCCAGGCCGCGCTCCTGCTGGTCCCGCCGCGCGGTGATGAGGGAGCCGAACCATGAGCAAACCGAACGATGAGCCAGCCTCATGATAAGCCTAGGGGGGGATAGTCATAAAGCTATAGCCTGTAACGGGTTACCACGCGATCCCCAAAACGCGCGTTTCCGCGAAATTGGGTGGGGGGGGGTCGGAACCAAAAACCTGCGTTTTCCCGCGAAAAATGAGAGGTCGCAAACCAAAACCGAGCGTCATCCGCATCCTGGAGGGGAACCCCGGTAAGCGTGCGCTCAATGACCGCGAACCGACCCCTCCGGGGGGAATTCCGGACTGCCCCGAGTACCTGGACGACGAGGCCAAGGCCGAATGGTTCCGCACCGCCAAGGTACTGTCCGACATGGGGCTCTTGAGCCAGGCCGATCGGACGGCGCTGGCGGCGTACTGCACGGCCTACAGCCGCTGGGTACATGCCGAGGAGCAGGTCAAGAAGTTTGGGTCGATTGTGAAGAGCCCCGAAAAGGGGTTCCCGATGAAGAGTCCCTACCTGACGGTGGCCGACCAGGCGATGGAAACGATGCGGAAGTTTATGGTCGAGTTCGGCCTGACCCCCAGCAGCCGCAGTCGCATCCGGGTTCCCGAGGGGGGACGGGTGCGGGATGAGTTCGATGAGTTCCTGGAGAGTGCCTGATGCTGGTCGAACAACTCTCCCGCGCGCAGCAAGAGGGCTGGGATGAATGGATTCGGGGCGAGGCGGACGAGCGGGCCGTCCTGGCGGGATACCGGTTCGATCTGAAGTCGGCCGAACGGGTCCGGGACTTCTTCCGTAAGTTCCTCCGGCATTCCAAGGGGGAGTGGGCGAACAAGCCATTCGAACTGCTGGACTGGCAGTGGCACGAGATCGTGGCGCCGCTGTTCGGGTGGCTGAGACCGGACGGAACGCGTCGCTACCGTCGCGGGTACATCGAGGTACCCAAAAAAAATGGGAAGGCACTGGCGCTCGACACTCCGCTGCCGACGCCGACTGGCTGGACGACGATGGGCGAGATCAAAGTCGGCGATCTGCTGTTCGATGAGCATGGACTGCCCTGTCGGGTTGTGGCGGCGACCGACGTTATGCACGACCGACCATGCTTCGAGGTCCGGTTCTCCGACGGAGTCGAGATCGTCGCAGATGCCGATCATGAATGGGTGACGACGACACACGAGCCGTTTCGCATTACGAAGCCGCGAACGACTGCGGAAATCGCTAAAAATGTGACGTATTCGACCCGTAGCAACGCGAGCGCCGGGTTTAATCACTCCCTACCTGTCGCTGGTGCGCTCCAAATCTGGAACTTGAATGCGCTACCGATCGACCCGTATGTGCTGGGCGTCTGGCTGGGAGATGGAACGAGTCGCTGTGCGCAAGTGACACTCGGGGCGGTTGACAGCGAACTCATCGGCCATATGGCAGCTTGTGGAATTGAGTGCGGCGTCAGGGCTGTCCGCAGTAGGCCGCACATTCTGACAATCCGACTGGGCGGCAGGCGAGAAGTCTGTGGTCGCGGACATTTGCAGTCGTTATTCCGCAATGAGCGGGGCCAATGCACTGCCTGCGAGCATCTGAACGACCGGCTGCGCCGTACCGGGCAGCCGCCGCCACCCGCTAACGCTTCGACGATTCAGGAACGCTTGCGGCACCTCCGCCTCCTCAATAACAAGCACATTCCGGTGAAGTACCTGCGCGCACCGGAGACTCAACGATGGTCCTTGCTGCAGGGGCTGATGGATACCGACGGATACGTGTCGAAGGCGGGCCAGTGCGAGATCACCACCGTCAGCGCTCGATTGCGGGACGATATCCTCGAACTCTTGCGGACACTGGGGCTAAAGCCGACTGTTTCAGCTGGCCGCGCCACAATTCGAGGGCGCGATTGCGGTGAAAAGTACCGCATTCAGTTCTGGTGTTTCAGTGACCAACCGGCCGTGCGCCTGCAACGCAAGCGCATGCGTCTCCGCCCGCGCCCAAGCACGAAATGTCGGTCACTTACCCGAAAAATTGTATCGGTTCAACCCGTTCCGTCCGTCCCCGTCCGCTGCGTTCAGGTGGATTCTGCTTCACGGCTCTACCTGGCTGGCGAGGGAATGGTCCCGACGCACAACAGCTGCCTCTTCAGTGGCCTGGGGTTGTACCTCCTGATCGGGGACCGGGAACCGGGGGCGGAGATCTACAGCGCAGCAGTCGACCGCGACCAGGCGTCGATCGTGTTCAATGAGGCGGCGAACATGGTCGAGGCCTCCCCCCACCTGTCGTCCAAGCTGCAAACGATCCGTTCCACCAAGCGGATCGTCGATCACCGCAGCCGGTCGTTCTACAAGGCGCTCAGTGCGGATGTGCCGGCCAAGGAGGGCTTGAATGCCCACGCGATCCTGATCGACGAACTACACGCCCAGCCGAATCGCGACCTGTGGGACACCCTCCGCTACGCCGGCGCCTCCCGTCGCCAGCCGTTGCACCTGAGCATCACCACGGCGGGCTACGACCGCCATTCGATCTGCTGGGAACAGCACGATTACGCCGAGAAGGTTCTGGACGGGACGATCGAGGACCTGTCGTTCTTCGGCTACATCGCCGCCGCGGGACCGGACGACGACTGGACCGATCCTGAAGTGTGGAAGAAAGCCAATCCGTCATTCGGGATCACGATCAATGCCGAGCAGTTCGCCGAGGACTGCCGGGAAGCCCAGGAGTCTCCCGCCAAGGAGAACTCGTTCCGTCGTTATCGGCTCAACCAATGGACCGAGCAGGACGTGCGCTGGATCAACATGGAGAAGTGGGATGCCTGCGCCAGTTCGACTGCCAACCTGGAAGGGAAGCGCTGCTATGCCGGCCTGGACCTCTCCAGCACGACCGACATCTCGGCGCTGGCGCTGGTGTTCCCCGAAGACGATCGATATTCGGTGCTGTCGTTCTTCTGGGTTCCGGAGGAGGGGGCCAGGCGGCGGGAACGGAACGATCGAGTTCCGTACCTGCAATGGATTCGGGAGGGGTTGATCGACGCGACCCCGGGCGAAGTGATCGACTACGACCGCATCCGCTCCCGGATCAACGCGCTGAACCAGAGGTACGACATCTGCGAGGTGTGCATCGATCGTTGGAACGCCACGCAGTTGGCCACGCAGCTTGATGGGGATGGGTTCACGGTGATCCCGTTTGGCCAGGGCTATGCCTCGATGAACGCTCCGACCAAGAAGCTGGAGGAGGTGATCTTGTCAGGACGCCTGGCGCATGGCGGGAACCCGGTCCTCCGCTGGATGGCGGGAAACGTGTCGATCGAGCAGGACGCGGCGGGGAACTGGAAGCCGAGCAAAAAGAAGAGCATCGAGCGGATCGACGGGATCGTGGCGCTGATCATGGGATTGGACCGGGCGTCGGTGTCCGATGGGGGCTATGACCGGTCGTTTGAGACGATGGCGACGTTCACCGAGACTCAAGCGCCCGACGGCCCGTCCGATTGGGAGTACGACCACTCGTATGACACGCCGACGACTCGCATGCATTGAGTAAGTTGTCCGAGGTCGCATCCGGAATAACTCATTTCTTTAGCTTGACCACTTTGGTTTGCTTCAGCTCGCCGTTCTTGTTGTAGACCTTCCACTCGCCAACCTTCTTGCCGCCTTCGTAGCTGCCCTCGTCCCACAACTGGCCGTTGTCGTAGTAGCGACTCCAATGGCCAACCTGTTGACCACAGTCAAACGAACCCGCCTGCAGGGGCTTGCCGTTTTCACGCCACCATTCCCAATACCCATCCAACTCGCCGTTCGCGTATCTTCCGACAGCCTTTAGCCCACCGTTCTTGTGGTACCACGTCCATTTTCCATGACGCTTCCCATCCTTGACGCGCCCTTCGCCGGAAAGTGTTCCGTCGGCAAAGAGCTCCTTGTGAGGTCCATTAAGCGGTGTTGATTTGGATGACTTCATGATTCCTATCGAGTCGCTCGCTACGCGGCATAACGACCAAGCTCAGCAGCGGCGGGGCACCGGTGAGCTGTGGTCACGAAAAACGAATCATGCCCCGCCGTCTGCTGCAGCGCCTGATTCGGCCTGCGCCGCGCTGGAGCCACGCGCCCCCAACACCACCTCGCGGTCCTACCACTTCTTCCCCCCGACTCCGGGCCACGCAGTGTGACTTCCAAAGCGTCTACGAGACCCCAGGCGCGATGCTCTGGTAATGACCATGCCCCCCAACAATATCAGTCGATTGAGCCAACCGAAACGCCCGCGGAAGAAATTACTCGACCGCGGGCG